>JAHKAL010000012.1 GCA_018826545.1 Patescibacteria group bacterium
GCTTTCAATGTTGACTTAGGAGGACTAATTAGTTCTGGAGTTGATCATTCTATTAAAGTCCAAGCTGAAGACCTTGATACGGGAGGTTGGTCCAATCTAAATAATACCCCCAAAATAATTAATTGTGCCTCGGCTTCCCCCCCAAGCTGCAGTGTTTCCGGATCAACCAATGTAATTGTAGGTGATGACGTAAGTTATTGTGTGGATCCGAGCGATGCTCCTCTGGGGGCTGAAATTTGGAAATCACCACAAACCAGTCAGAGTTGGACCAATGTACGTCCCAAAACAGTTGGTTATGGTTGTAACACAACCTCTTTTAATCAAGTCGGTACTTATTATGTTGTCTGTAACGCTTATGGATTGGTAGGGAGTCAGTGTTCGGGTAATCCTTGGTGTCCTTGGTCACCGGAGGCTTTACCGGAGGCTTCTTGTTCGGATTGGGTTGACTGCACAGCAAATGATGTTTTGGTGGTAAACGTTATTAGTCTGGGGCCCTGGTGGCAGGTAAAAGATGGTGATGTTTTTACAGGTGGAAATATATCATCTGACATTCCAAGTACTGCTTCAAATCCTTTTTTCAATCTTGAAGGATTGGGTGGATTTCCTGGAATAGTAAATTATAACGGCAGTGCAGATTTTGGAAGTGGCAGTGTTTCTTCAATAGGCTGGCTGGTAAATAGTCCTTTTTCAATTGGAAACAAATACTCAACCTCATATTTTGAAAATCAGATTCCTGCAGATACTTTTATAAACACGGTTTCTACAAATTTGTTTAATAATGGTGTAATTGATGCAGGACAGGCTGAAGATGGAATTTATTGGTTTAAATATGACGGATCAAGTGGTTTGGATCTTTCGATTGATTCAGATATTAATGTAGGTTCAAAAAAGGTTGTATTGATTGTTAACAATGTGGATTTATATATAAACTATAAAATAGACTTAACAGATGGTCAGGGCTTTTTTATGGTAATGGTGGGGAAGGATTCTGAAGGAAATAAAGGAAATATTTATGTTGATCCTTCTGTTTATGGTTCGGCTGATGATATTGCTGAACTTAAAGGCATTTATCTGGCGGATGGTTCTTTTTATACGGGTGAGGGAGATGGGCAGCTTCACATAAAAGGTTCAGTTGCAGGTTTAGATGGTATTTCTCTGCAAAGGGATCTTAGCGATAATTCTTCAAATCCGGCAGAGTTTATTGAATATGATCCCAATCAGATTATTCTTTTTCCCAAAATATTAAAAACAAAGAAAATCAATTGGAAAGAAGTAGCTCCGTAAGGGGAATAAAGCTGTAGTGTTTTTGTAAAAATAAGCTGTAGTTTATTTAGTTTTTACTTTTACTGCAGGACCCATGGTAGCTTTTATGTAGGCTTTTACTATTTGTTTTGCGTTGATTGCTTTAACAATTGCCTCAAAGTTTTTTATAAGTTCTTCTTCTTTCTGGCTTACTTTCCCAAAAGTTGTATGAATTAAAGGAGCTTCTTTTTCTGTTTTGATGGTAATGGAATTGCCTGAAAACTTTTCTGCTGTTTTGAGATCTTTTACCAGTGTTCCGTTTTTTGGATTTGGCATTAAACCCTTGGGGCCTAAAAGTTTGGCAAAGGGGACAAGTTTGGGCATCATCTCGGCAGTTGCAACTAGAATATCAAAATCAATTTTTCCACTGGAGAGTTTTTTGATTGTTTCTTCACTAGCCAATTCAATCTTTTTTTCTTTCCCTGCACAGTAGGGAAGAGTTATATTTACATTTATACCTGTTTTTTGGACTACTAGATGAATTTCCATTGTTCCATCGAATTTTGAATATGAAGTTTTTTTACAAAGTTTTATGGCATCTTTGAGTTTATATTCTTTTGTTTTGCTAACTTGGGTTTTGGCTTCTGTCCATTTTTTTCCTCTAACTCTTGGTGATCTTCTTTTCTTTTTTTCTTGGTTTTCTTCTTCAGTAATAATAGTTTCAGATTCGACTGCTTTTATTCTTTGTCCACCTTTAAGATTTGCAATATGAACTTTCTCATTTTTCCTCTGAGATTCTTTTTTGCCCTTTTTTGTTTCATCACCCAAACCTGAAACGAACGCTGTTTTAGTTTTTCCCATATTATTTTTCTTCTATTTTTATACCCATTGAACGGGCTGTACCTGAGATTATTTTTTTAGCAGCTTCCAAATCTTCGGTGTTTAAGTCATCCATTTTGTCTTTGGCAATTTCTTCTAGTTGAGTTTTGTTTAATGTTCCAACCATTTCTTTTGGGGTAGTTCCAGATCCTTTTTCAAGACTGAGTTTTTTCTTGATCATGTCGCTAACTGGAGCTTTTTTGATAATAAATTCGAAGCTTTTATCCTCAAAAATTGTAATAACAGCAGGGACAGTCTCTCCTTTCATAGATGATGTTTTATCATTGTAGGCTTTGACAAAATCCATAATAGCAACACCGTGCTGTCCTAATGCTGGACCTAAAGGTGGTGCTGGGGTTGCTTCACCTGCTTTAAGGTTTACTTTAATAATTGTTTTTACTTTTCCTGCCATATTTTATTTCTAATTAACTTGGTTACAAAGAATCATGAAAGCTTAATTTGAGGCTATTGATACTTTGTATCTTCCACACTTTATGCGTGGTAGAGGAATTATACTAGTTTAAGTTGTAAGAGTAAAGAATAAATTGGTATAATTGATATATATATGTCAGAAGATAATCGAGAAAAAAGAGTCAGAGAGGCTGCTTATCTAAAATATGCAGGTAAATCGGGAAGCAGTCGTAAAAGTTCGGAAGAGGCTAAAGATTTAGGCAGAAGAGCTTTTTTAAAAGGTACTTTGGGTCTCTTTTTGCTGGCAGGTGCAGGCTATCTTGCAAAAACAATAAAAGAATTAGCTCCATCAGATACTCCGGAATATTTTGAATTGGATGATGGTAAAAAAATAAACCTTTTTAAAGGTGACAGCAATGAAACAGTTTTATTGACAATGAGTTATTCGTCTAATAAGATGTCTTCTTTAAATGTTCGTTTGTCTGGAAATGTAGGAAATAAAGAACCTCTTTTTGTAAAATTTATTTCGGGTGCTGGAAACAGGCGACGTGTAGGAGAAATTATTGAACCAAGAGTATATAAGTTGAAAATTGATACAGAGAAAATTGGGAAGGGATATAATGTCGGGCTCTATTCTAATCCGGAACCACATGGTAGCCTTGATGGTAGGATATATTGTCCAGAAAATGATGATTTATGGGGAATTCCCGTGATAACTGCACCAGAAAATCTCTTGTTTGGTCTGGAGGAAGGACCACCTTTTGAAAGAAATACAGGGAATGTTTCCGAAGTATGGATGAACATTACAAAATTTGGTCAAGGATATCTTGTTGGTAAAATGATAGATTCCACAAATGAAGGAGAAAAAACATTTAAGGCTATGGGTTATGTAAATGATGCCCGGGTTTTTAAAATTGTTGGATAGTGCATTTGTTCCTAGTTTTACATTGTAATTATTTGAAATGTCTGAATTTAGAGAGACAATAGTTGATTTTGGTTCAGGAAAAGTGCCAAAAGTTGCAGAAAATTTGGCTCGTATGAATCCAACAAGTCGGGTGATAGCTTTAGAAAAGCAAGGATTTTCTAAAAGAAGTAAAGAGAAAAACCTTCTAAAAATAATTTTTTCTGGAGAAAAAGATGCTGTTCTTCCGTTTGCTGAGAACTCTATAGATAAAATATTTGCAACATTTATTTTTGGTCCAACATCTTTTAATGAATATAGAAAGTGGGTATTTGAATTTGCAAGAGTAGCTAAAAAAAATCCAGAGGGAAACATATTTTTGTGCGAGACCGCTCTTTCTAAAGATAATATTTTAAGAATAACAAATGAAATAGGTTTAAAAAATACTTATGAATATCAGGGATATCCTACAGGAAGTGAATGGGCTAGGGAGTTTGAAGATTTTGCATTTAATGCTAAGGATATTTATTTAATTCCGAATGTAATGGTTTTTTCCAAAGGATAAATATTTTTAAAAAAGTAAAAATACCCTCAAAATTTTAGAAAAATTTGTATTTTTTAATATAAACATTTTTCTTATGAATTAAAAGACAGATAAATGTTTTGTAGAAGATTATACTTTTTCTGAAAACAGTGAATGTTTTTATATCAACTAAACTTTCTGAATCTGGAAGAAATTTAAAATGATAGTATTGTAAATAATCTTTAATTTCACAATTAGTCACAGGAGTTCCTGATATTTATTTTTATTATTTTTTAGTAATTTATTTGCAATTTTGTTATAATACTTTCTCTTATCGATTTATATATTATATGGCAGGAATAGAAACTGGATGTAGTGTAGAAGGCTGTAAATTCTTACAAGACGGCAAGTGTTCTATCATAGAGCATGTTAGGAATTTGGCAGAAAATGGAATTTACACCGAGAAAGATTGGGAAACCATTCAATATGTATATGGTGTAATTGTGAAAGAAGATTGCACTAATGTATCAGAATTTAAAGAAGAATTGAAAGATATTATTCCTAATGAATTTGTAAAAGAAAAAGAAAAGATTGTTTAAACCTTTTGAATTTGTAGAAAATCAAGTTCA
>JAHKAL010000013.1 GCA_018826545.1 Patescibacteria group bacterium
ACTTTCAATATTTTTACAGAATTCAATTTCTTTTCTTGGCATATTTATCTTCCTTTTCTTAAAAAGGCTGGAATTTCAAATTTCTCTCCGAATGTATCTTCTTCTCCATTCCCCTTATCATCTGAATTTTCTTCTTCTACATCCTCTAGAGTTTTTTCTTCTTCTTTTTCTGGAGCTTCACTAATAACTCCTTGAATTGGAGTTTGTGTAGAAGTTTTTGCCATCTGAGAAAGTCTTGCTCTAGTTTCATCAAAACCTGTTGCAATAACGGTAATTCTCAATTGATCAGAAAGTTCTTCTTTAATAACTGCTCCAAAAATTATATTTGCATCAGGGTCAGCTGCAGCTGAAATAATCTTTGCTGCTTCATCAACTTCATACATGGTTAAATCATTTCCACCTGAAATATTGAAAAGAACTCCCCTTGCTCCTTCAATTGAAAGATCCAAAAGAGGAGATGATATGGCAGCTCTTGCAGCCATCTGAGCTCTATTTTCTCCAACTCCTGTACCAATTCCCAAAAGTGCACTACCAGCAGACTTCATAATGGCTTTTACATCAGCAAAGTCAACATTAACAAGTCCTGGTACTGTAATAATTTCAGAAATTCCCAAAACTGCCTGACCTAAAACAGAATCAACTACTTTAAAAGCCTCTAAAAGTGTCATTTTTCTATCAATAACATCCATAAGTCTTTGATTAGGAATAACAATTAAGGTATCTACCTCTTCTTTGAGCTTTTCTATCCCATCTTCAGCTATAACTGATCTTCTTGTTCCCTCAAAAGAAAAAGGTTTAGTTACAATAGCTACTGTCAAAGCTCCTGCTTCTCTTGCAACTCTAGCTACAACTGAGGATGCTCCAGTTCCAGTTCCTCCACCCATTCCAGCTGTAATAAAAACCATGTCAGAGTCTAAGACCAACTCTTTAATTTTTTCTATTGATTCCTCGGCTGCTTGTTCACCAGTGTCTGGGTTTCCACCAACACCCAAACCTTTTGTAAGTTTTTCACCAATTTGAATTTTTGTTGGAGCTTTGTTTGCCAAAAGTACTTGCGCATCAGTATTTAAGGCAACAAATTCAACGCCTGATATAGTATCAGTATCAAGCATTGAAGAAACGGCATTGCCGCCACCTCCGCCAACACCAATAACTTTTATTTTTGCAATTCTTGCTGAATCTGGTTTTACTAATGCCATAATTTTGTTATATGCGTGATTTTACATAAGGCAGAAGAAAAATTCAATCTATATTAGATTTAGGGCAGAAGATTTTTTATTACGTCAATCACTTTACCTACAATTCCGACTGATGGCAGTTTAAACTTTCTAGCAAAAGAGTTCAAGTTTTCCTTGGGCTCTTCATTAGCTCCATACAAAATTAATCCAACAGGAACTGAAAAGCTAGGATTAATAATATCATCAATTAAACCTTTAACTCCTCTTGGTTTTCCGATTCTCACAGACAGTGACATCATTCTTCTGGCTGAATCTACAACCCCCACGGTTTCTGCTCCACCGCCAGTAATTATTACTCCTGATGGAATTTTATTTTCAATTTGAGCTTTCTCAAGTTCAAGTCTAACCATCGTAAATATTTCATTAAGTCTTGGCCTAATAATTCCTTCAGTTAAAGTTTTTCTTGATACTTTCTTAGTTTCGGTAATACCCAATTCAACTAAATCTAAATCATCGGAAAGTTCTTTATCTTTATTTTTTTTAGAATCTGAAAGAGCAATTTTAATTTTTTCTGCATTTTCCAAAGAAACTCTTAATCCAATAGCCAAATCATTTGTTACATTTCTTGCACCTACTGGAATTACTCCTGAATAAGTAAGCGATCCATCTAAAAAGGCAGCAATAGAAGTAGTACCTCCTCCAATATCTACTAAGACACATCCCAGTTCTTTCTCAGTATTAGTTAGTGATGATTCTGCTCCCGCATACCCACTAAAAACAAAATCTTCTATTTGAATTCCCACTTCGTTAATTGCTTTTTTAATATTTTTCATTGCAGGAGCAGCAGCTGTAATAATGTGAGTATCTACTTCAAGTCTAACCCCAGTCATACCGATTGCATCTTTAACACCAGATTCTCCATCAACTATAAATTCTCTAGGCAAGACATGAATAATTTCTCTTGATTGAGGAAGAGAGATTGCTGAAGCTGCTTCAATTACTCTATCTATATCACTTACAGATATTTCCCCATTAGGATCCGAGACAGCAACAACCCCATGAGAATTTTGAGAATGAAGATGTGCACCTCCCAAAGCAATATAGGCAGAATCCAAATGATATCCTGCCATCCGCTCAGCTGCCTCCACTGAGTTAATTATTGACTCTACCGCAGCTTCAATATCCACTATTTGTCCTTTTTTAATTCCTTTAGACTCACTTGAAGCAACACCTACTATATTTATAGTCCTCTCAAAACTGACTTGATCATAATTAACCTGAGATATTATAGTTGCAACTTTAGAAGATCCCAATTCTATTCCGGCAATAATTTTATTCTTATTCATATTAAAAACGATTTAACTATCTTAATACAGGATTTTCATACCTTAAGTCAATAACATTAATTCTATCCTCTATAATTCTAGATTCAGAATCTTCACTATTCAACCTGTTAATTATTAACCTCAAGGAACCTAGCAATACTTGATTATCTTCATTCAAAGGGAAAATCACTTTATAACCTTGACTAAATTGAACTTCTAAATAGTTATTAACTATACTACCATCTTTTATAGAGTAGGAAATAAAAATCTGATTAAGCAAGTTTAAAGCGGATAAATATTCATCGCTTATTTTTTCACCAACATTAAAGTTTTTACCTTGAAGATAAATAACTGGTAAGTCGCATTTATCTCTAAGTTCTAATACTCTACCTTTATTATCAACATAGGAATAAACATCATAAATTTCACTTTTAAGACAAAATTTTGCTTTTTCTATTACTAAATTTACTTTTAAACTATTTGGAATTTTATATTGGATAGAAAAGTCTCTGATAAAAAAATTATTTTCAAGGTAGATTTTTAACTCCTTTTTAGTCAAAGGTAATTTTTTGTCAAGAGATTTATTGATTTCATTCATAATTACTTGATCACAAGCACTGTACTGACTATTACAAATTATTTTTCTTACAATAATCAACCTCGGAATAATATAAATACCAACAATTACTAACAATAATGGAAAAACTAATAATATTTTTCTGAATACTTTTTTCACTTAAAATACTTATTAAGTAGGATTACAATCTTTTTTGAAGCTTCTTTATCCAAATAATTATTTTTCTTAACTGGCTGATTAGAGTTAACTAAATATTCGATCCCATCCAAAACCTTTTTAGAAGATAGGTTATCTTGGTTTAAAATAACTGTAGGAATATATTTAGACGCATATTGAGCATTTTCTTTCTGTTCGTTGAGGTAGGAGAAAGGAATTGGGATAAATATTGTGGGCTTGCCCAATGCAATCAGTTCTGAAACAGTATTTGCACCGGCTCTGCAAATTACTAAATCAACCTGATTATATATCGTAAGCATTTTATAAGGATCAACTGATGAAAATAGACTGTAGTATTTGGATCTACCTATGGATAAATTACTTTTAATTTTATTAAATTCATTGTAATCAAGCTCTCCTGTTATATGGATAATATTATATTTATCCAATAATTTTTCTAAAATTTGTTTAATCAGCTTATTTATTTGTTGAGAACCTCTTGATCCACCTACTATAAATAGTGTCTTTCTATCAGATTTTTGTAAATTCATATTATCTTTAAAGTATTGAGCCAGAATTGGATTTCCAACAACTATACATTTATCTTTAGGAAAATAAGGCTCACTTACTGCTCTTGAAAGAAGAATTTTATCTGCAAATTTTGCAGAGAGAATATTTGCTCTTCCTGCTACGACAGTCTGTTCATGAATTAAAACTGGAATTTTAAATAACTTAGACAAGATAACTACAGGAAATGAAGCAAAACCACCAAAAGAAAAAACAATAAAGGGCTTTATTTTTATTAAAAAATATAAAGCTTGAACAAAACCAACTGGAATTTTAAATAGAGAAAGAACTGTCCAGACAGAAAATTTTCTCTGTAATTTCCCAAAGATTATTGAATGAAACTTGACATTTAGTTTACTAAAATACTTAAACTCTAAACTTAAGCTCCTCTTGCCCTCCATTGCATTTTTAGGCCCTATCCAGTGAATTTCCCAATTAAGTTTCTTATTTTTTATTTCCTCAATAACGGAAAGTGCAGTTGTTCCTGCATGTCCACCTGTCAAAATAATTTTATTATTACTTCTTTTCATACTTAGAGATATTTAATAGTATACCGCTTGCAAAAAGCAACATTGTTAGTGCTGATCCTCCATATGAAAAAAAAGGTAATGGAATTCCAGTCAAAGGCACTAAGGCGACATTAGATCCAATATTAAAGATCACTTGTGTACTGATCCAGAAAGTTATTCCTATTGCTAA
>JAHKAL010000014.1 GCA_018826545.1 Patescibacteria group bacterium
TGATAATGTCCTTGCCAAAATTTATAAAGTTGTAGGTAAAAGGTTATCCTTACCCAAAGATTTAGCAAAAGGAGAATGGACCAAACAATCTTTAAAAGTATTAAATGAAAGATATTTAAGGA
This sequence comes from Patescibacteria group bacterium, assembly GCA_018826545.1. Lineage (GTDB taxonomy): Bacteria > Patescibacteriota > Microgenomatia > UBA8517 > UBA8517 > JAHKAL01. The sequence goes on from JAHKAL010000014.1 coordinate 123, forward strand.
AAGATAAAAATGGAAAAGTGACTGAAACTCCTGAGGATCTTTGTTGGAGAGTGTCTTGGGATATAGCTTCAGCAGAAAGTATTTATGGGAAGAAAAAGAAGGAAATAAAAGAAACAGCCAAAGAATTTTATAAACTTCTAGTTGCACATGAATTTTTGCCAAATTCACCAACATTAATGAATGCTGGAATAGGCAATAGACTTCAATATTCTGGTTGCTACGTAATTCCAATTGAAGATTCACTGGTTGGGATATTTGATGCTCTCAAAAATCAAGCTTTGATTCATCAGACTGGAGGGGGAACAGGTTTTTCTTTTAGTAGACTTCGGCCAAGAGGATCTATTGTTAAATCCAGTATGGGAATAGCATCGGGTCCGATCTCTTTTATGAGAATATTTGATTCTGCTACAAATGAGATAAAACAGGGAGGAAAAAGAAGGGGAGCTAATATGGGAATTTTGAGAGTTGACCATCCTGATATTCAAGAATTTATTCATTGTAAAGAAGATGGAGGAATTACTAATTTTAATATTTCAGTTGCCATAACCGATAAGTTTATGGAAGCTTATAAGAAAAATTCCGAATATGATTTACTTTCACCAAAAGATGGTCAGAAAGTAAAAACTTTAAAAGCAAGAGATGTTTTCAATGATATTGCCCAGTTGGCTTGGAAAACGGGTGATCCTGGTTTGGTTTTTATAGATAAAATTAATCAAGGTTCCGCAAATCCAGTTCCTTCATTGGGTCCAATTGAATCAACTAATCCTTGTGGTGAGCAACCTTTATATCCAAATGATTCTTGTAATCTGGGGAGCATTTTCTTAACTTATTTTGTAAAAGAAGAAAATGGAGAAAAGCAAGTTGATTGGGAAAAACTTAAAAGAGTAACAAAATTGGCAGTTAGATTTTTGGATGATGTAATTGATGTAAATCCATACACTGTTGATGAAATCAGAAAAACCACCTTGGCAATTAGAAGAATTGGTCTTGGAATAGGTGGTTGGGCTGATCTTTTAATAAAATTGGGAATTGCTTACGACAGTGATGAAGCTCTTTTGCTGGCAGAAAAAGTAATGAAGACTATTCAAAATTCAGCAGTAGAAGAATCTCAAGATTTAGCTAAAGAGAGAGGATCTTTTCCAATGTGGAGTAAGAGCATGTATAAAAATCAAAAACCAAGAAGGAATTCTACTTTAACTACAATTGCTCCAACAGGTTCAATTTCAATTATTGCTGGTGCATCATCAGGAATAGAACCTTTATTTGCATTAGCTTTTCAGCACATTGTTAAGGATAAGAGTTTAGATAGAAAACTTACTTTTATTAATCCCTACTTTGAAGAATATGTTAAAGATAAAGACTTTTGGACAGAATCTTTAAAAGAAAGAGTATTAGCAAGTGGAATAATAAGACATATTTTCCAAATTCCTGAAGAAATTAGAAATATTTTCGGGACCGCACATGAGATAGATCCTAAATGGCATATAAAAACTCAAGTTGCTTTTCAAAAATATACAGAAAATGCAGTTTCCAAAACCATTAATCTTAACCACACTGCGACAGTTGAAGATGTTAAAAAAGCGTACCTTTTAGCATGGGATTTGGGTTGTAAAGGTACAACCATTTTTAGGGACGGTAGTAAAAGCTCGCAGGTTTTAAATTTAGGTGTTAAAAATAATGAAAATAAAAATGGGAATAATGAAGTAAATGAAGTTAAAGAAGGTGGAGTTAATTCTTCTCAGGAGATACTTTTAAAAAGACCACATGTAATGAAAGGATCTACTTATAAATTAATTACTCCTGTTGGAACTGCTTTTATAACAATCAATGAAGATGGAAATTATAATCCTATGGAACTTTTTATTAATGTCGGAAAAGCCGGTAGTGATGTTCAGGCAATGGCTGAAGCATTAGGTAGAACTATTTCAAGTTCTTTAAGATTTGGATCTAACCTAAGCCATAAACAGAAAATAAAAGAAATTGCTGAACAGTTATCTGGAATTGGAGGTAGAAGATCCGTTGGTTTTGGATTAAATAAAATTAGATCTCTTCCTGATGCTGTTAGTATTGCAATTTCCAAGCATTATGGTTTTAAAATAAATGGCAATAGTATCAAAGCTTCTTCAGGTATGGTTAAAACTGCTGATCCAGCTTTAAGTTCTACCGAGGTGAAACTTAAAGATCACACTGTGGTTTCGGCTGTAGCTGAAGGAGTTTTAGGGGATATTTGTCCTTCTTGCGGGTTTAGTACATTTGTCTATCAAGAAGGATGTGCAAAATGTATGTCTTGCGGCTATTCTGAATGTTAGTTTTATTAAAATGGAAAATTTGAAAATAATAAAAGTTATTAAATTAGATGGACAAAAACAAGATTTTCATTCTCAAAAAATTGCTAACAGTATTTGGTATGCTGCTAAAAAAGTAGGTGGAAAGGATAAAAAACTCTCAATTTCTTTAAAAGATGAAGTAATTCTTTTACTTTATAAAAAGTATCCCAATAAAAAAGTAATTAAAACTTCCAAAATTGGAGAAATAGTCGAAAAAGTATTAATTGAAAAAGGACATGCAAAAACTGCAAAAGAATATATTCTCTATAGAGAGAATAAAAAACATCAGTTTCAAGATAAAGAAAGTATTGGTGTTACTGATGATATTGGTCTTTCTTATAACACTCTATATATCCTTAAAAACAGGTACTTAAAGAAGGATGAAAA
>JAHKAL010000015.1 GCA_018826545.1 Patescibacteria group bacterium
GGTTTTATACCAGGAATTAGACCCGGTACGCAGACTGCAAAATATCTATCTTTTATTTTAAATAGAATTACTTTAGTCGGAGCAGTCTTTTTGGGTCTTATCGCAATTCTTCCCTCGCTTTTTCAAAAAGCAATAGGTGTTGCAAACTTGGCGATTGGAGGAACAGGGATATTAATTGTTGTTTCAGTTGTTTTAGAGATAACAAGAGAATTGGAAGCTCAACTTGTTATGAAAAAATATGATACTTTTTTGAAATAATATGAACATATTAATTTTTGGACCACAAGCATCAGGTAAAGGAACCCAAGCACATATTTTAGCTGGAAAATTAGGATTATTTTATTTATCAACTGGGGATCTATTTAGAAAGCTTTCTGAGAAAGATTCAAAAGTAAAAAGAGTTGTTGAAAAAGGGGAGCTTCCTTCAGACGAATTAGCATTCTCTTTACTTAAAAGATTTATTAAAGATGAACATGGCAGTTATCAAAATATCATATTTGATGGATTTCCTAGAAATGTAAATCAATATTTAATGTTAAAAAGATGGTTTTATAAAAATAAGTCAAAAATAGATTATGCAATTTTACTTGATATAAGTGATGAAGAAGCAATAAGAAGATTATCTGCAAGAAGAGTTTGTAGTGATTGTAAGGAAATATTTAATTTAATTACTAATCCTTCTAAAAATCCAAAAGTTTGTGATAAATGTGGAGGAGAACTTGTTCAAAGAGAAGATGATAAACCTGAAGCAATTGAAAAGAGACTTTCTTTGTATAGAAATGTTACTAAGCCTTTAATTGATGTTTTTGAAAAAGAAGGAGTTCTTAAAAAAGTTAATGGAGAGCAACCAATTGAGGATATTTCAAGAGAACTTCTCTCTTTTTTTGGAAAACAATGAGTAAAATAACTATAAAAACAGATAAAGAAATTCTAACCATGATTGAAAGCGGAAAGATTCTTGTTAGAGTAAAAAATGGATTAATAAAAATGATTAAAGCGGGTGTAAGTGCCTTAGATGTTGAAAATATGGCAGTCAAGCTAATTAAAGAAGAAAAAGCTTACCCCTCTTTTATGATGGTTCCAAATTACCATTGGGCAACATGTGTAAATATAAATCAAGGTATGGTTCATGGTATTCCAAAAAAAGAGATTATTTTTAAATCAGGAGATGTTATTAGCGTTGATGTTGGTGTTTATTACAAAGGTTTTCATACAGACACATCTTTCACTTTAGCGATAAATCCTGATAAAAATACTCAGAAGTTTTTAGATTGTGGAAAATTAGCTTTAAAGAAGGCAATTAAAGTTTGTAAAGAAGGAAAGTATATTTCAGATATTTCTCAGGTTATTGAAGATACAGTTAAGAGTGAAGGCTATAGTCCAATACTGGCCCTTACAGGTCACGGAGTAGGTAGAAAACTTCATGAAGAACCTATGATTCCTTGTTTTGTAACTAAGACACATGATATTAAGATCAAAGAAGGAATGGCTTTAGCAGTCGAAGTAATGTACGCTGTCGGTCATCCTGATATAGTAATTGAAAAAGATGGGTGGACAATTTCCATGCGTGATGATAAAATATCAGCACTTTACGAAGAGACCGTGGCTGTAACTAAGCACGGTCCGATTGTTTTGACAGAAGGCTAATTTAAACCTAAAAAAAGAGAATGAAGGATAATAAAAATACTGAAGTAAATGGCGAAGTAACAGAAGCTTTGCCAAATACTATGTTTAGAGTCAAACTTGAAGACGGAAAGCTAATTTTAGCAACATTAAGAGGTAGATTAAGGAAAAGCTATGTCAGGATTTTTCCTGGAGATAGGGTTAAAGTTGAATTTACACCTTATGATCAGGAAAGAGGAAGAATAATTTTTAAATTTAGATAAAAATATGAAAGTACAATCATCAGTAAAAAAGAGATGTAAAGATTGTAAGTTCGTCAAAAGACGAGGGATTTTGTATGTTATTTGTAAAAATCCTCGTCACAAACAAAGACAAGGTTAAAATATGGCACGTATAGCAGGAGTAGAACTTCAAGATAATTGGAAAGTTGACTACGCCCTTACAAGAATAAGCGGTGTGGGATGGCCATTGTCTAAAAAAATAATGGGTTCTTTAAAGATTTCTTCAGAAAAAAGAATAAAAGACCTTGCAGGTGAAGAAATTTCTAAAATTACCTCTAAACTTGATGAAATTTCTACAGAGGGTGAACTTTCAAGAATAGTAAGATCAAACATTTCAAGACTTCAGGCAATTGGTTCATATAGAGGGACCAGACATCAAAAGGGCCTTCCATCAAGAGGTCAAAGAACAAAAAGTAATGCAAGAACCAAGAGAGGAAAAAGAAAAACGATAGGGGCATTCAAAAAAGAAGCATTGGCAAGGACAAAAACAACAAAATCTGGAGGAGATAAATAATATGGCAAAAATTAAAAAAACAGTTGAAAATGCAAAAGTTTATATTTCAGCATCTTTTAATAATACTTTAGTTACTGTAACAGATGAGCTTGGTGGCACACTTGTTTGGGGATCTTCAGGGTCGTCTGGATTTAAAGGAACAAGAAAATCAACACCTTTTGCTGCAACAACTGCGGTTGAAAAAGTATTGAGAAAAGCAAAAGAAGAGCATGGAGTAAAAGAAATTGAAATATATGTTAAAGGTCCTGGTACTGGACGCGATGCTGCTTTAAGAGCAATAAGGTCATCTGGAGTAAAAATTTCTTTAATTGCTGATGTGACTCCTATTCCACATAATGGACCAAGACCAAAAAAGAAAAGGAGAGTCTAAATTATGGCAAGATATAAAGGACCAAAAGATAGATTATCAAGAAGAGAAGGATTTGACCTTTTTGGAAAAGGATCTAAATTTACGCGTTTAATGGTTCCACCTGGAATGCATGGTCAAAAAAGAAGAAAATCACAATCTCAATATGGTAAGCAGTTAAGAGAAAAACAAAAAGTCAAAAGGATATATGGAGTATTGGAAAAACAATTTAGGAAATATGTAAATAATGCCTTAAAAAGTAAAGGAAATACAGGAGAAATTATACTTTCTACACTCGAGTTAAGATTGGATAATGTAGTTTTTAGACTTGGTTTTACATCAAATCGTCCTTCTGCAAGACAGATTGTTTCTCATAGGCATATTTTAGTTAATGGAAAAA
>JAHKAL010000001.1 GCA_018826545.1 Patescibacteria group bacterium
CCACTCTTTTACTTTTCCTGGATTTGAAGACTCAATTATAAGTCTTTTGATTTTCATAAACCCAAGTCAGTTGAAATTCCCTGCATAGCTTTTAAGCAGATTTCAATAAATTCTTCCAGGGAAAATCCGAGTTTATCCTTACAAAGAATTATATCTTGTCTTCTTGTGCCTTTTGCAAATGAAGAAGACTTGAACTTTTTTAACACTGATCCAGTAGTTAAGTCAGACAATTTTTTACTGGGAAGCACCAAGGTAGATGCAACAACTAATCCAGTTAAACTATCTCCAATAAAGGCTGACCAGTCCATTAAACTTTCTGGTTTTACCTTTGTTGCAAAATTATGAGATGCCATTGCATGAGAAACATTTTCAGGAATCTCAAAACCTCTTTCTTTTGCCCACTTAGAAATTTGAATCCCTTGTTTTTCATTAGGTACTTCTTCACAATAATCTCCATCATGCAAAAGTCCAACCATTTTCCATTCTTCTTTTATTCCTCCTAAATCTTTTATAGTCTTTCCTTTCTTTTTAAGTTCTTCCCAAATAGCTCCCATAAAAGCCTCTAAAGCAAACATATGTTTAATTATGTTTTTGTTTGTAACTTTTTTTTCGATTAAATTAATTGCTTCCTCTCGAGAAATCATTTCGAAGCCTCCTGAAGTCTTTTAATTACTTTGTCCTTCGACAGAGAAAGTAAAAACCAAGCAGCTCTTGGGCCTCTTTCTTTTCCAATAAAAGAAAGATAAATCGAAGAAAATGCTTCTAAAGAAGGAATATTAATTTCCTTGGTAAGTTCGAATAATTTAGATTGCAATTCTTCTGCTGAATCAGTCTTTTCTATTAACCCAACTAACTTTCCAAGAAATTCTTTTTGTTTAATTGATAAATCTTTAACCTCTTTCGGAAGATTTTCTAACATAGCAACTTGAAAGTCATCAGGAGCATATTCTTTTAACCAAACCCTTGCATATTTTTCTCTTTCTTTTAAAACCTCTGATTCCTCTTTTGTTAATTTACTTCCCTTTATTTCTTCAAACTTATCAATTAATTTTACATTTGGCTGTTGAAGATAATTTGCTATATCTCTAAACCTTGGAATAAAAAGATCTTTCTTTTCAGGCACAGTTTTTATTTGAGCCAATTCAAAACTTCTGGAAAGGTTCTCATTACCACTATTTATATATTCCTTCCAACTTTTATCGTACTCATCAAAAAGATTTGGTATAGCCATTGAGCCCAAAGGATCAAAATTAACCTGCTCTTTATATTTAGTTCTAGTAAATAAAAATCTGGCTAACTTGGGTGGTAATATTTTTGTAATATCATGAGCTTTAAGACCAACACCTTTCGATGAAGACATTTTCTTTCCCCCAATTAAAATAAATTCATATGGGAGTTTAAAAGGCTTGGGGAAATTAAATACTTTGTCACATAACTCCATAGCAATATCGTATGATCCACCTTTAGATGCATGATCTTTACCAGCACCTTCAATTGTTATTCCAATTACTTTCCAGTGTGCTGACCAATCAACTTTCCACGGAAGTTTGCCTCTTCCACCAAAGGGGCTAATTTTCCCTTCATGTCCACAGCCTTTTGCCCATTTAACTAAATTTGGTTCACATTTATAAGAAACTTCTTTCCCATCCCAATCAAATACTCTTGTTGTCCCTAACTTTCCACACTTCTCACACACTACTTGAAAAGGAAGCCATCCTAAAACTTTTTTATTACTACCACTAATTTTTTTATAAATGTCTTGAATTTTTTCTCCATTATCCAAGGCAATTTTAATAACTTCATCAAATTTACCATCTTTATACATTTTCCAAGAAGATAAATACTGCGCTTCTACTCCCAGTTCCTCCATTACCTTCCTTAGATCATTTGAAAAATAATCAGCTAAACTTTTAAAGTTTTTATCTGGTGAAGGAATTCTATTTAAGGGGTAACCAAAATAATTAGACAACTTTTCTTTAAACTCTGAAGGTAAATCATCTGCTGTATCAAAGTCATTGAAAACAAATGTAAATTTTACATTTGCTCCTACATCTTTTAACGCTCTATAAATAACACTATGAATTAGAGGTCCTCTTAATGACCCTATATGTGCGAAACCAGATGGAGTCTTCATATCGTCAACCCAGAAAGGCATATATTTTCCTGAAGAAATTATCTTTTTTGCTATTTCGTCTGCCCAATACATCCTGAAGCTATTTTAGCAGGATTTATTCTATTGCCAAAATTTCGTACTTAAGTTTGCCTGCTGGAACTTCAACTTCGACTTTCTCACCAACTTTTTTCCCAAATAAAGCTTGACCTATTGGAGATTCGGGAGAAATCTTTTTATTAACAGGATCTGCTTCCCATTCTCCTACCATATCAAATACGATTTTATTTCCATTTGTCTTAACAGTAATTTTTGTTCCAATTCCAATACCATCTCCATTGGCACCATTTTTAACAACTTCTGCAGTAGAAACAACCCCTTGAAGCTCCTCTATTCTTCCATCGGTAAACTGTAATTCTTCTTTTGCATTAGTATAATCACTATTCTCAGATAAATCTCCCTGACTTCTCGCATAGGAAAGTCTTTCAACTATTTTTGGTCTTTTAACACTAACAAGTACCTCAAGTTCTTTCTTGAGTTTTTCTAATCCTTGTGCTGTAAGCTGTATCCTTTTTTTCATATATTCCGTTAAAAAAACCTCTCCTTATTTTTGTTGGAGAGGTTCGTGAATTTCTCTTGTCTCCAACAACACCTACCTTTTAATAAAGGTTTTTTGGGGGGCGTTGTTGATATAAAAAATGTTCATATTCACTCCGACAACAAAGAATTTTAAATAAAATATAGCGATTTGTCAAGCAATAAGATTAAATAAAAACCTATAATTTTATTACTTTTCTGAAGATTCTTTCTTATATACTTCTGCAGCTTCATTTATTCTCTTTAAAGCTTCCTTCCTTCCGTGCCATTCTTTAACCTTTACCCATTTTCCTTCCTCTAATGTTTTATATATTTCAAAGAAATTTTTGATTTCTTTTTTTAAATGTTCTTCAATGTCTTCTATATCTTTAATTTCGTTTGCATGTGGATCTTTTACTGCAACCGCAATAACTTTCCAGTCAATACCAGATTCATCTTCCATATCCAATATCCCAATGGGTCTTACCTTCATTACACAACCTGGAAAAGTTGGTTCTGAGAGTAAAACTAAAATATCCAAATGGTCCCCATCTTCAGATCTTGTATCCGGAATAAATCCATAATCTGTTGGAAAAAATACTGCTGAGTGAAAAACTCTGTCTAAATGAATCTCGTGATCTTCTTCATCATATTCATATTTATTATGAGATCCTTTTGGAATTTCAATAACAGCATTAACTATCTCTGGAGCATCTTTTCCTAATTTTATATCTGAAAATCCCATATCTTTGCTAATAAAGTAATTATAACAAAGAAAAAAAACCAAGCAAAGAGTAAATATATTTGTGGAACTTAACTTTAATTTCTGCTAACTTAACATATATGCAAAATTTTTGGGACAAAAGAGAAATATTAGTTTCTATAACCACAATTGGAAATGGGTGGAAAGAAAAGATAAAAGAAATAAAAAAACTCAAACTTGAAAAAGTTGCCCTTTTTTTGACAGGTTTAGAGTATAGAAATATTAATAAAAAAGAATTATTTTCTTTACTCGATGATACATCTATAAAAGAAATTCCTTTTGTCCATCTTATGAACAAAAATACTCCCGAAGATATCAAATATTTATCAAAAAGATTTAAAACAAAAGTTTTTAATATTCATTCTGAAAAACAGTATTCTTTAAAATACAATTTATCCCAGTTTAAAAAGTCTATTTATATAGAAAACATATTTAGATACGTTCCAGACATCAAAGAAATAGAACAATTTGCAGGAGTTTGTATAGATATAAGCCACCTTGAAATTGCAAAATATAGATATCCTAAAATATACGAAAAAACAATTAAAGCATTAGATCAAGTTAAATGTGGATGTAATCATATCTCTTCTTACAAAGAAAATGCCATTGAAGATGCTCGCTATATTAAAAAATCCTCACACTTTTTCACAAATTTATCTCAATTTGATTATTTATTAGGTTACCCTAAAAAATATTTTTCAAATCTAATTGCTTTGGAATTAGAAAATCCTATTTCTGAACAACTAAAGGCAAGGAAATATATTATTAATCTTCTTAAGAATAAAGCCTAAAAATACCAAGTCTTTTTTTTATATGAATAATTTTTTTGAGAGGTTTTTTTAAATAGATTTACTATCCAATATAAAATAGTTTTTATATAACCATATGAATCAAAACCTCTTGAGGAATAACTAATAAGCATTCTTGGATTAAAAAAGCATTTCCTGTTTTTTAACTTCCAATAATTAATACTTAACCAAAAATCTTCACAAATAATTGGCTTAAATCTACCCAATTCATTAAATAAACTTTTTTTAATTACCAGGTTATTCCCAACTAGATACAGTCTTTTACCAAAAATATAAAGTACTTCTACTCCTGAAAATGCAAAAAATGTATATATGTTATACCAAATTTTCTTGAGAACGTTTTTGTTGTAGAAATATACTAACCCAGATATTGTATCAAGATTATCTTTTGAAATCTTTTTTTCTGCTTCTTTCAGCCAATTCTTAGACAAAATGCCATCAGCATCCACAAAACATAAAAAATTCCCTCTTGAAACCTGCGCGCCTTTATTTCTAGCAAGACTCAGACTTCTTTTAGGCTCTTTAACAACTCTGCATCCTAACCTTTTAGCAATATCTGAAGTTTTATCAATGCATCCATTATCAACTACAATAATCTCAAAATCTTTTAACGTTTGATTTTTAATTGACTTAATGCAATTAGATATATACTTTTCCTCATTATA
>JAHKAL010000016.1 GCA_018826545.1 Patescibacteria group bacterium
GAAGCAGAAAACTTGAAAGTTTTTTCTAAGATTAATCCTAAAAAGACTCTTCCAAATTTATTTATTATAAATTCAGGTACTCCTAAAGAGTCAACAGGTGAGATGGTTAGTTTAGTTAGAGAAAAATATGAGAAAAATCCCAAAAAAGTCAAAAATATTTTTAATCAAATTGAATTTTGTTCAAAAGGATTTTTGAAATTTATCTTAGATGAAGAAAAAGATGAAGAAAAAAATGACTTAGGAGATTTGATAACTCTTAATGAACGTTTATTAGAAGAGTTGGAAGTAGTTTCTCCAGAAACTAAGAATTTAATTAGTTTACTGGAAAAAAATAAAGCTTCTGTTAAGATATCTGGAGCGGGAGGAAAGAGCCAGGGATCAGGAATTCTTTTGGTTTATCACAAAAACCCTGAAAAATTAAAAAACTTTGTAAAATCCGAAAAATTAGATATGATTCCAGTATCACTTGGAAAAAAAGGAGTTAAAATAGATAAATGATCGAATTAACTAAAAAGTCAGCAACATCTCCTGCCAATATTGCTTTTATCAAATATTGGGGGAAGAAAAATTCAAAATTAAATATTCCTTATAATAATTCAATTTCAATGAATCTTGATAGTTGTCTAACTACAACAACTGTGCATTTTATGGATAATTTGAAGGAAGATGAAGTTGTAATTGATTGCAAAAAAGTTGAAGGTGAAGCAAGAAATAGGGTAGTAAGAATTTTAGATATAGTAAGAACTTGGGCAAAGATTAAAACAAAAGCAAAAGTATCTTCTATTAATAACTTTCCATCTGATGCAGGTGTTGCATCATCTGCATCTGCATTTTCAGCCTTAGCCTTAGCAGCTAGCTCTTCAGCTGGACTAAAACTTTCAAAAAAGAAGTTATCAATTTTAGCTAGATTAGGATCTGGTTCAGCCTCAAGAAGTGTAATTAGTGGTTTTTCAGAATGGAAGAAAGGAAGTACAACCAATGATTCATATGCTGTTCAAATTGAGAAACCAAGTTACTGGGATTTAAGAGATATTGTGACAATAGTTTCATCTGAAAAGAAAGAAAAAAGCTCAACTGAAGGACACGGGGCTGCTTTAACAAGTCCATATTTTAAAGAAAGACAAAAAGAGTTAATAAGTAGAACTAATAATTTAAAAAAAGCTTTTTTAAGAAAGGATATTGATACGTTTGGAAAACTATTGGAAGAAGAGACACTGGATTTACATTTGATAGCTATGACTTCAAAACCTCCAATTTTTTATTTAAATTCAACTACTTTTGCTGTAATGCAAGTATTAAGAGAATTAAGAGTAAAAGGTATTAAAGGATATTACACTATGGATGCAGGTCCTAATGTTCATATAATTTGTAGACAAAAAGATGTTGATATTATAAATAAAACTATTAAGAGAGTGCCTGGTGTCAAATCTACAATAATCAATAAAGCAAGGGTAGGAACTAGGTTTAGTAATAATCATTTGTTCTAAAATGAAAAAAACATTGATTTTAGTAAAGCTTGGTGGGAGTTTAATAACTGACAAAAACAAGGCCTTTACTGCAAAAAATGATCTAATTTTAAGGCTAGCAAAAGAAATAAAATCTTCTTTAAAAAACTCCAAAGCAGATTTGATAATTGGTCACGGAAGTGGTTCTTTCGGCCACATAGTTGCAGCAAAGTATCAAACTCAGAAGGGGATTATAAATAAAGATAGTATTTTAGGTTTTCCATTGGTTGCTGATGCTGCCAGGAAGATAAATGTGATTGTAATGGACAGTTTATTAAAGGTTGGGTTAAAGGTGGTTTCTTTTTCTCCTTTTAGCTTTATTTATACAAAAAACGAAAAGGAAGAGTCTTCCTTAATAAAACCAATTAAAAAAGCATTAGAGATTGGTTTAATACCGATTATTTATGGAGATGTAATAATGGATCAGACTAAAGGATTTTGTATCTACTCAGGTGAGAAGATCTTAAATCATTTAGCAGAAAGTCTAAAAGATAACTATTCAACTATAAAAATCATTTATTGCGGTCAAACTAATGGTGTTTATGATGAAAAAGGAAAAACCATAGATAAAATTACACCAAAAAGCTATGGAAGTATTAAAAAAGTTTTAAAAGGTTCAGCTGGTGTGGATGTTACTGGAGGGATGATTCATAAAGTAGAAGAAGCGATTGAGCTTGTAAACAGATTAAATGTAGAATCTTTAATAATAAATGCAAAAAGGAAAAATTTTCTTAAATATGCAATCTTGGGTAAAGCTGTAGAATCTACACATATTGCTCGATAGCCTGAGTTTTTTAATATTTAA
>JAHKAL010000017.1 GCA_018826545.1 Patescibacteria group bacterium
AAATTCATGGTCTTTTTTCCAGACATATTTACCAGTTAACTTTAATTTCATAAGATTTTTATTCATAAGACTCATCTTTTTTGCAATATCTTTAATCATATCATTACTTAATTTTAAGGGCTTTTTACCCTCGATAAACCTCTGAATTAAGACTTTTTTTTTATTATATCTTAAGATGCAAGTGGCTCTTTTCGTTTTTACAATTTTTGGCACTGAAACTTTCTTCTTTGATAGAAAATACGCAATCTTTATTTGATAATTAATATAACCTAAATCCTGAATGTTCTCAAATATTTTCAACACAAACTTTCCCTTAGAAGTTTCTAGAATATAAACTGTATTTCCCAATGCCCAAGGAATATGCCTAGATTTTTTGTACTCCCCAATATAGTAATTACTTAAAATTTCTTCAAAATCTTTTTTCTTCAATTTTGTTTGTATCATTTCACTTCCTTTTTCATTCCATATTTCTTTAGAAGATATCTAAACTTGTAATTCTTTTTCAATTCTTCAAGAGTTCCTTCTGCAATTATCTTTCCTTTATCAAACAAATAAACATAATCAAATTTACCCAGCAAGTGAAGTCTATGAATTGACGAAATTATTGTCTTGCCCTTGAAATTTCTAAATATACTATCGTGGATTTTCATCTCATTCAAACTATCAACACTGCTCGTTGGTTCGTCCAATAAAACAATGTCACTGTTTTTCGCAGCTAATAAACCTCTTGCCAAAGCAAGTCGCTGTTTTTCTCCTCCGCTTAAAGAAACTCCCTTTTCCATTACATTTGTATTAATACCTTTGTCAAGTTTCTCGACAACTTTTATAAACTGAGCCATTTCAATAACTTTATCCAAGTCATCTTTTCTCGTCGGCAAATCCATTGTTATGTTATATTTTATTGTCTCATTGAAAATTTCAGGTTCTTGCGGAATCAGCGTGACATTTCTTTTCAGTTTTTCAAATCCGTTTTTCAGTTTTTCACCATCGCAATAAATCTCTCCATTTTGAGGAGGATACAAACCACGCATAATTGCAAGAACAGTACTCTTTCCAGAACCACTCTCACCAACTAACGCAATCTTTTGCCCCCTTCTAAATTTCATATTCACATTTTGGAGGTGATTCTTTTTCCACGCCTCGTCATAAGTAAAATTCAAACCCTTAACTTCAACTTCTTTCCAGTCAGAAGGCAATTGCCCATTAATTTTTTCTTTTATTTTTTCAAATTCCTCGTCGATTGAATAAGCTCCTTCTATTCTCGCGCTTCTTTTTACAATATCCCCATATAATTCTCCAAACTGGAAGAATGCATCTCCAACTCTTTCTAAATAACTATACAAAATATAAAGAGTTCCAATTAAAATAATTCCAGAAGTATTATAATCTGAATATGATTTGTATGCCAGAACAAGAACAGTCATAAGTGTTATTGTTATGCTCCCAAAAGACCACTTTAATTCATCAACTATTACAACTTTTTTATGCGTGGGGTAACTCGCAACCAATCTATAATCAATTTCTTTTGACACGGTTTTTTTCAAACGAAGTGTGATAATAGTAATTATATTGCTAAGATAGTCAAATACAGAAGCCCCGAGTTTATTGCTAAATTTATTCAGTTCTTTGTAATATCTTCTAAGATATTTATCAACATTCATTACTCCAATTAAAACTATAGAGGAAGATACTAATGCAAAAGATGCAATTTTTGCATCTACAAAAAATAAAATTCCAAGAGACACGAAAATTTTTATGAAGATATAAACTAATTTAGAAGTGTAATCCTGAGAGAACGTATCAATAGAACTTCTTCCGCGGTTTATCTTATCTATTGTATCCCCTGAATGATTATCCTTATGCCATTTAACAGGCAATTCTAAAATTTTGGATATTTTATCATTTGTATAATTTCTATGAACATTAAATCCAGTTAATTGCTCAAATATTCTTGCTGGTGCATGAAACATCCAGAATACTATTTCAACTCCTAATAATAAAAATATCAAAAAGATTAATCTCCTGACTTCTTGACTTGAAACGATAGTTGTCTGAATAGAATTAAATATATTTCCGATTACTAATGGAACTAATAAACCTAAACAACTAGATATCACAAAAAAAGACATATAAAACAAAAAAATCTTCTTCTGATTACCTAAAAACTTCCATTCAGTAGCAAGAACATTCAGTATCGGGTTTCTTCCCTTCTTATTTTCTTCTTCTTTGTTTCTCATTTTCTGGTTGGTTATGGTTTTGCCTAATCTTTTTTGAAAAGATTGTTGTACATAGTTGATATAAATCTTATTGAATATGATTCAGAAGCCATACACACCTCGGCAATAACATTAAAGTCGTAACTGGTAACCAGCGTTCGTATCATTTGAACAGACTTATATTTGTCATAATAAGGAAATTAATAAAAGTTGGTTTTTAAATTTTTTGGAGAATCATTTTTTATCTTTTAAATACTCAGAATAATCCCCTCTAAAACTTTCTACCTTCTTATCTTTAATATTTAAAATTCTAGTTGCAATATTATCTACAAAAGACCGATCATGGGATACAAAAACAATTGTGCCTTCAAATTCTTTTAATGCTTGTTCAAGAAATTCAACTAGATAAATATCAAGATTATTAGTTGGTTCATCTAAGACTAATATGTTATTTTTTTCTACAGCAATTCTAAGTATGTTTAATCTGCCTTTTTCTCCCCCTGAGAGAAGTTTTATTTTCTTTTGAAAACTTTCTTTTTCAAAACCATATCTTAAAAGTAAAGGGATTAATTGTTCTTCATTCTTCCCAGTTTCCTTAATAAAAAAATTAATAATTGTTTGTTCTTTGTTCAAACTCTCAAGTTCTTGGTCAAAATAACCAATTTTAACATCTTTCCTTCGATAAATACTTCCTTTTGAAGGTTCTACCATTCCAATTAACATTTTCAAAAAAGTTGATTTTCCGGTTCCATTCTCCCCGATAATACAAACTTTTTCTCCAAAATCAATTTCCAAATTTATACCTTTAAACAGAACTTTATCAAATTTTTTCTCAACATCTTCCAATCTAAAAATTTCACAATTATGAAGTCCCTTACTATTAAAACCAATATTTATATCTTTCAGAAAATCAGATGGATCTTCCGGTTTAATTTTTTCAGCATCTCTTTCTAATCTCTTTGTGAGATTTATATTTTGCCTACTTGTTGATCGCATTCTTCTTTCCTTCGCAGCTTCTAAAAGTCGTTTTTTCTCTCGCATTGCGTCGCTATATCTCTTTTCTAAATCCCCAATATATTTTTTCTTTTTTTCAATGTATTCTCCAAATTTATATTTCCATTCCTTTATTTGTTTATTTTCCAAATCCCAGACTTTTTCCACAACCTTATTCAAAAAATATCTATCATGAGAAATAACAATTAA
>JAHKAL010000018.1 GCA_018826545.1 Patescibacteria group bacterium
ACCACTGAGAGATTCTAGCTCTTTTTGGGTCGCTTGATTAACATCAATAAAACCACTCCCCTGAGACCCAAAATCTGATGATACATTTTGATATGTGCCCCCATCATTGGCACTCAAAACATTAGACTGCTCATCAACACTTGGTATAAAGACTTTTTGTCCATCTGTTAATTTAGCTGCTCTATTAAGACTTTTTTCCATCCAATTTCTATCAGCATTTTGACTAACTCCCCCTGACATAACTAAAAGATCTTCAATTCTTGAACCATTTGATAATTTATAAACACCTGGTTTTATTACTTCCCCAGCAATTTCTACAACAATTTCTAATTCAGCATCCCCTTTTTCATTTTCATCAATAATTTCAATTTTGTTTTTCCCAAAAGAAAAATTTTTGGAAATAAAAATTCCTAGTAAAACAAAAATAATTCCAAGTAAAAAAAGAAAAACTAAGTAACGATATTTATAAAAAAAGTTATCTACTTCAGAAAAAACCTTAGAAGAAAAATTATCAGAAAGTGTTTTGGAGTTTTCTTTCTTTTTTGACATGGCAGAGAAAAAGCAATTAAACAATAACTAAATTTACGATTTTTCCGGGGATATATATCTCTTTAATTATATTTTTATTATTAATCCACTTTGTTATCTTAATATCTACTTTGACCATATTTAATACTTTACTTTTGTTATCAATATCTGAAGAATTAATAGATATTTGTCCTCTTAATTTACCATTTATCTGAATAGCTATAACTAGATTGTCCTCTTTAATAAACTTCTCGTCATATTTAGGCCAACTGGCTTCATGAATTGAAGAATTAACTCTAAAAATACCTCTCCAAACCTCTTCTGACAAGTGTGGTGTAAAAGGTGCTGTAATTAAAGATAAGTTTTTCAAGGCTAAATCCCAACTTTGACTGCTATTCTCTTTGTCTTTATAGTTGTTGATTAAGTCTTGAAGTAAATTTACATATTCCATAATAGAGGCGATAGCGGTGTTATAGGAAAATACATGAATATCTTTGGTTACCTTCTTTATAGTTTGATGCATTTTAGTATTTAATTTTTTCTCTTGATCTTTAGATAAACTTCCTAACTTAGAATTAAAAATATTCCAAAGTCTATTAACAAATCTGCTCATTCCTTCCATTCCTGTATCTCTAAAGTCAGGACTTCCATCCATTGGACCTATAAACATCAAATAAAGTCTAAATGAATCTGCTCCAAATTTTTCGATATATAAATCAGGATTCACTACATTTCCTTTGCTTTTGCTCATCTTGGCCCCATCTTTAATCATAAGTCCGTGGGCAAAGAATTTTGGAAAAGGTTCATCAAAGTTAATAAGCTTTAAATCATTTAAAAACTGGGTTACAAATCTTGCGTACATTAGATGCAGTACAGAGTGTTCCGCTCCCCCAAAATATAAATCCACCGGTAACCATTTATCTGTAATTACTGAATCAAAAGGTAAACTATCAGAACTTTCAATATCAACTGAAGGATATCTTAAGAAATACCAAGATGAATCAACAAAAGTATCAGATACATCAGTTTCTCTTTTAGCTTTAGATCCACAGTAAGGACATTTAACCTCATAAAAACCTTTATCTTTCTCTAATGGTCCTTTTCCGTTTCCTTCGGGTTTAAAGTCTTTCAAATAAGGCAACTGTACAGGTAAAACTTCTTCATCAACAGGATACCAGCCAAAACTATTCCAATTTGTTTGATCTTTATGTAAAAGCTCATCAGAATTTTGATTAATATATCCTTTTTTGTTTTTTCTACATTTATCACAATAAATCATAGGTATCGGTGGTCCCCAATATCTTTGCCTTGAAATTAACCAATCCCTCAAATGATAACTTGTAGTTTTTTTACCCCACCCTTTATTTTCAATATCACTAATAATTTTTTCTAAATCCTTTGGATAACTTAAATTGTTCCAACTTTCTGAATTAATAATTGTTCCTGAACCTGAAAAAGCTTCTTTTTTAATATCTCCACCCTTAATTACTTCTAAGAACCTGATTTTATTTTCTTTTGCAAAGTCCCAATCTCTCTGATCATGCCCAGGAACTCCCATCAGAGCTCCTGATCCATAATTACTAACTACATAATCGGAGATGAAAACAGGTAGTTTTTCATTATTTCCGGGATTAATTACATAAGCACCTGAAAAAACTCCTTTTTTGTCGATTGATTGCTTTTTTTGTTCAGCAGTTTTTTGTTGTACACTATTTATATATTCTGATACACTTTTCTCGCATGATTTTGTGGTCAGTTTTTCTACCCAAACTGATTCGGGAGAGACAACCATAAAGGTAGCACCATAGAGAGTATCTGGCCTTGTCGTAAATACTTCTATCTTCTCACTGCTTCCATCAACTTTAAAATTAATAGTTACTCCTTTAGATTTTCCTATCCAATTTATTTGTGCTGTTTGGACTTTCTTACTCCAATTAATCTTTTTGTGGTTTTCTAATAGTTTTTCAGCATAATCAGTAATTCTAAAAAACCATTGTCTTAGTTTTTTTCTTTCAACCTTCGACTCACACCTCTCACACTGTCCATCTATTACCTGTTCATCTGCTAAAACGGTTTTACAAGAAGGACACCAATTAACTGCTGCTTCTTTCCTGTAAGCCAAACCCGCTTTAAATAGTTTTACAAAAAGCCATTGGGTCCATTTGTAATATGAAGAATCTGATGTGGTTACTGTTCTTGTCCAATCATATCCATGACCCAAACTTTTTAATTGTCTTTCATAATTTTTTGTGGTTCTTTCAAGCATCTTCTCTGGATGCTCACCAATCTTTATAGCAAAGTTCTCTGAATGAATCCCAAAAGAATCATAGCCAATTGGTTGAAAAACCTCTTTTGCATTCATTCTTTGAAATCTTCCAAAAATATCACTACCGGTTGAAGCAAAAGCATGACCTGCATGGAGTCCTTCTCCTGAAGGATATGGAAACATCCAAAGATTATAGAATTTATCTTTTCCTTTTTTTATATCCGCTACATACAA
>JAHKAL010000019.1 GCA_018826545.1 Patescibacteria group bacterium
TTGAAGGAACAAATTCTTTTTCTTCATTTGAGCATGAAATTTTAAGTGATCATTATGAGATTGCTACATTTATTGCTTTGGTTGTGGCAACAAAAGGGAAAATTGTTGTAAAAAAAGCAATGCCTGAACTTTTTAAACAAATTTCTTGGTTTTTTTCTAAACTTGGTGTTGAGATTAAATATGATGGAGATACTGCTATAGTTGATGCCCCAGATAGACTTTTGATCAAAGAAGATTCTGAAAAAAGATATTTATCAATTAAAGCTCAGCCCTGGCCAGGACTGCCTGTTGATATTTTACCTTTATTTATCCCGCTAGCTTTATCTGCTGAAAAAGGACAAGCACTTTTTCATAATTGGATGTATGATTCTGGACTTTTTTGGACAAATGAATTAAAAAAACTGGGTGCAAATATTTTGATGTGTGATCCACACAGGGTAATTGTAACTGCAGGCAATGAACTTTATGGTGCAGAAATGGAAGCACCTTATATAATAAGAGCAACAGTTGCCATGGTAATGGCCGCAATGATCGCAAAAGGGGAATCTACGATTATTAATGCTGATGCGCTGTATAGAGGACACCCCGATTTTGCTAAAAAACTTTCAAGTTTAGGAGCTTCGATAAAAGAAATTAAGTAAAATGATACTTTCAAAACTATTATCTTTTTGCAATGTAATAAAAATATTTGGATCAAAAAATATTGAGATAAGAGGAATTACAGATAATTCAAACAAAGTTAAGAAAGGTTTTTTATTTGTTGGACTAAAGGGTCAACATTTTGATTCTCATAAAAAAATTGAAGAGGTAATTAAAAAAGGTGCTGTTTGTATTGTTGGTCAAATCAAGCCTCAAGAGAAATGGTATAAAAATTCCACTTATATTCAAGTAAAAGATTCAAGAAAAATATTATCAACAATATGTTCTAATTGGTTTGGCAATCCTTCAACAAAATTAAAAGTAATAGGTATTACGGGAACGGATGGAAAAACTACTACTTCTTCAATGATTTATTCAATACTTCATGCCGCAGGGAAAAAAGTTGGTTTAGTTACTTCAGTAGCTGCAAAAATTAATGGTAAAGATTATGACATTGGGTTTCATGTTACGAATCCTGAGGCATATCAACTTCAGGAATTATTATCTAAAATGGTTAAAAATAATTGCGAGTATGTAGTTTTAGAAGTAACTTCTCACGGAATAAAACAAAAAAGAATATTTGGAATAAATTTTGATATTGCAGTCTTGACAAATATAACACCTGAACATTTGGATTATCACAAAACTTTCAAGGATTATAAAAATACAAAGATTAATTTTTTGCTTTCTTCAAAAAATATAGTCACTAACTTTACTGATAAATCATTTCGGGATATTAAAAAAAACATTAAATCCCAAAAGCTCATAAGTTATGGATTAGAAGAAAAAGCTGATTTGTATGCCACAAACATTAAAGAGACAAAAGAGGGAATAACTTTTATTCTCCATGAAGCTTCAACAAAAATGCAAATTAATCCTTCTTTTTTTGGAATTTATAATGTTTATAACTGTCTTGCAGCGATAGCAGTTTCCAGGCAGCTTAATATTTCTGATCAAACGATTTCTCAAGCAATTAGGGAGTTTAGACTTCCTGAAGGAAGATTGGAAAAGATTAATGTAAAAGAAGATTTTGATGTTTTTGTTGATTTTGCACATACACCAAACGCTTTAGAGGAAACTTTAAAGATATTAAAAGGTAGAACAAAAGGTAAATTAATTGTCGTATTTGGATGTGCAGGAGAAAGAGACAAGACAAAAAGGATAAAAATGGGACAAATAGCTACTAAATATTCTGATTTTTCAATTTTTACAGCTGAGGATCCAAGGAGTGAAAATGTTTATAAAATTCTTTCAAAACAAAGAGAAGGTGCAATGAAAAATGAAGTTGATGAAATCAAATTTGGTTTGGATTTTGATAAACATATATTTAATTCTAGATCAAAATATTTTGCTGTAGTCCCAGAGAGGCATGAAGCGATAGCTTTTGCACTGTTAAAGATTGCAAAAAAGAAAGATATTGTTGTAGTTTTAGGAAAAGGTCATGAAAAAAGTATGGCATATAAAAATGTGGAGCATCCTTGGTCTGATCAAGAAATTATTTTAAAAATTTTATCAAACGGAAAAGATATCGCAGCAATAGTATTTGCTGCAGGTAAAGGTACTAGGATGGGCTCATTTACTCCAAAAGTTTTAAGAGAAATTGCAGGTAGACCAATGATTTCTTTGACTTTAGAGAATTTGAGAAGATCTTCATTTAGGGAAATAGTTGTTGTTGTAGGTTATAAAAAAGATCAGTTAATAAAGGAAACGGTAGGTGCATCTAAGTTTGCTTATCAGGAAAAAACTTTAGGTACGGCAGATGCTGTTGCAAGAGGTCTTAGTAAAATTGGGAAAAATATTAATACAGTTGTTGCATTAAATGGTGATGATAGTGCTTTTTATAGACCTCAAACAATTAAAAAAATTATTAATTCTTATTATGATAACAAGGCAGTTGTTTCGTTTGTTTCATTAGTAAAGAAAAATCCAAAGGGATTAGGTAGGGTAGTTAGAAATAAAAAAGGAGAGCTAGTTTCAATAATTGAGGAAAAAGAAGCAAATCCAAAACAAAAACAAATAAAAGAAGTAAATGATGGCTTGTATGTTTTTAATAAAAGATGGCTAAAAGAAAATATTGGAAAAGTTAAAAAAAGCACTGTAGGAGAATACTATATTGTTGATTTGATTAAATTGGCATTAAAACAAAATAAAAAA
>JAHKAL010000020.1 GCA_018826545.1 Patescibacteria group bacterium
CTAAATAATAAATCTTTATCTATTCCTTTAGTTATAGTTGCAGTTTTAGCTTTAGTGGGAGTTTTAGGTTATAAATTTTTTTATAAAGCAGTAAGAACACGAATATCAAATTATCGTATTTCTAAATCTTTATCAAAACAATTAGGTGGAGATGTAAAAATTGAGGGAGATGGAGAGAAAGTTAGTTATAAAGGTGAAGATTTTGAATTCTCTTATGATATGGGTGGGGAATTACCTGAAAATTTTCCGAAAGATTTACCTATTTATAATAATTCAAAACTATTGAGCAAATGGTCTTCTACAGATGAGGAAAATGAAGGAATTTCGATTGTTTTAGAAACGTCAGATAGTGTTGCAAAAGTATCTGATTATTACAAGTTAGAACTGGAAAAGACCGGATGGGATATTACATCTACTTTTTCTCAAGAGGATTCTTCTGTATATTCTTTTGAAAAAGGGGATAAAGAAGGAATTTTAGGAATTACAAATGCTGATGATAAAGTAAGTATTTCAATTACTATTACTAATAAATAATTATATGGATCTAAAAGAGAAAAAATGGTGGCCTTATGTTGAAAAGGGCATAAAAAGCTTATTTGTTGAGGCTTTTACTTTAATGGAGTTTGCTAAAGAATCAGATCAGAAGTTTGGAGATTATGCTTTTGTAGTTTTTCCAGCAGCTAAAGGATATGAAGGCTTATTAAAAAAAGTTTTCTTGGATTTAGGATTTATAACAAAAGAAGATTTTTTTGGCAAAAGATTTAGAATAGGGAAGGCTTTAAACCCAAGTCTTGAAAAGGCTTTTAGACATGAGAGTGTTTATGATCAATTAGTTGATCATTGCAATGGTAAAGAAATTGCAGATAAGCTTTGGCAAACATGGAGACTTTGTAGAAACTTAGTCTTTCATTGGTTTCCTAATGAAAAAAATAGTTTAGATCTGGATGAGGCAAAAGATAGACTTGAGATGATTTTATCGGCAATAGATTCTCTTTTTGCAGAGTGTAAAATAAATTAATGGGTAAAAAAGAAAAATCTCTGAAAAATTTAACTATTTATATAACATATCTTATTGTCTTTTGGGGATTTTATAGGCTTTTAATTAAATTACCTGATCAGATTGAAGAAGTTTTTATTAAACCTATTCTTTGGTTAGTTCCATTAATTTATCTTCTTAAAATAGAAAAAGAAAAAATATCATCTCTTGGAATTAGTCTTAAAAATCTCTTTCCTGCAATTTATCTTTCTCTAGGTTTAGGATCCTTATTTGTCTTTGAAGGACTTTTAGGTAATTATTTAAAATATGGTGGCTTAAATTTTTCTGCTAACTTGGGAGATAAATTAATTTTTTCAGCCTTTGGTCTTTCTATTATTACCGCAATTGTCGAAGAGATAGTTTTCAGAGGATATATCTTCAATCGTCTTTGGAAAATATTTGGAAAAGAAATCCCAGCAAATCTTGTTACAACTTTTTTTTGGATACTTATACATATACCAATAGTAATATTTGTTTGGAAGTATCCTTTACTTGATTCTGTAATCTATTTGAGTTTAACTGCAATTTTTGGTGCTGGGTCAGCTTTTATTTTTGCCAGAACCCAAAATATTATTTCTTCAATTCTTCTTCATGTTCTTTGGGAGTGGCCAATAATTCTGTTCAGATAGTAGTTTCTTGATTTAGATTGAGTACATAAAGTATGATTATACTTACCTTAAATGATTAAAAAAATAATTGCAGTTTCTTTAACGCTTCTTTTTGCAGGTTTTATATTGTTAGCTTCGCTTCTTAGAGTTTCTTCAACAAGCTATTCATTTTATGAAGAAGAAAATCTTAGCTATCTTCAAAATTTGGAAGAAAGTGATTCTCATAATAAAGAGGATATAGATATTAAATATTTTTTTCCCTATCCAGGGAAGATATTGCCTGATAATTCACTTTATTTTTTAAAGGCTTCAAGGGATAAAATTTGGCTTTTATTAAATACCAATCCCAGTAAAAGAGCAGAAATTCTCCTTTTATTTTCCGACAAAAGATTAGTATCAAGCAGAATTTTATTTGAAAAAGGAAAACCAAACATAGCTTTTTCCACATTAACTAAAGCAGAGAAATATTTAGAGCAAGCTGCTCTTCAAAATGAGGATAATAGAAAAAAGGGGATTGATACAACTTCTTTTGATTTAAAGTTAGCCACTGCTTCTTTAAAACATTGGCAGGAGTTAAGAGATCTGACGAATTATGCACCAGAGGAAATGAAACCAGAAATTATTAAAAATATATCTTATTCAAGAAATGCATATGTGTTAGTTCGAGATAGCCTTCTTTCAAAAAATATTAATCCTCCGTTCAATCCTTTCGGCGAATAAATGATTTTTTGTATCAATTAATTCTTCAATTAGTTTCCTTAAAGAAAAACTAATTAATTATACTTTCTAAAATTAGCAAAAAACTAGGCATAGTGTATGCATAAGTTGATATTTTTTGACATAAATATTTATAGTTGACAGTCTATCCATAGTGTTAGATTATCCATACAAATACTTTGTATAGTGTTTTTTATTTTCATATATGAAATGTCCTTTTTGTACCAAAACAGATACTCAAGTCCTTGAATCAAGGGTGGTTGAGGATGGTATTGGAATGAGAAGAAGGAGAGAGTGTAAAAGTTGTAAAAAAAGATTCACAACAATAGAGAAAGTAAAAGGCTCAGTTTTATGGGTAATTAAAAAAGATGGAAGGAGAGAACTTTTTGAGAAAGAAAAATTAAGAAGAGGAGTTTTAAGAGCGATTGAAAAAAGACCAGTTTCTATAGATTTAGTAAATCAGACTATTGATGATTTAGAAAGAGAACTGTTAAGTCAGGAAAAAGAAGAAATACCAACCCAACTTATCGGGAAATTAGTACTTAAAAAACTTAAAAAAATTGATAAAGAAA
>JAHKAL010000021.1 GCA_018826545.1 Patescibacteria group bacterium
AGAATCAAGAGTAAAAGAATTCAAACCATCCTTAGATGGCTATAAGGTAGAAAAAGATATTCTAAAAAATATGATTATTGGAAACTTGAGAACACTTGAGCAAAGCGAGGAAAAAAGTATTAATCTTGACATTCCTGTAAATATTTCAAAACCAAAAATTCAAAATAAGGACGTAAATAATCTAGGAATTGAGACACTTCTAGGAAGAGGGACTTCTAAATTTGTTGGTTCAATTGCAAATAGAATCTACAATATCAAACATGCGTCAGCAAAATTTAAAGGAATTATTATTCCCCCAGGTGAAAATTTTTCATTTAATCAAACCTTAGGTGAAGTTTCTCAAGAAACCGGCTTTAAACAAGCCTATATCATTAAAGAGGGAAAAACGATTCTTGGCGATGGAGGTGGCGTCTGCCAAGTATCAACTACTTTATTTAGAGCAGAACTAAATGCTGGTCTTCCTATACTTGAAAGACAAGCTCATGCTTATAGAGTGGGCTACTATGAACAAGACTCCGCTCCTGGACTTGATGCAACTGTTTATGAACCACACCCTGATTTAGTTATCAAAAACGATACTCCAAATTATATTCTTATCCAGTCTATCTATAATGAGAAAGCCAGAAACCTAACCTTTGAAATATACGGAACAGATGATGGAAGAGTCGTAAGTGTTTCAAAACCTGTAATATCAAGTATAACTCCCCCATCTGAAGATTTATACCAAGATGATCCAACACTTCCCCAAGGAACAATAAAACAAATTGAATATAAAGCATGGGGAGCTAAGGTAAAATTTGATTATCAAGTAAAAAGAGATAATGAAATTATCTATAAAAAGACTTTTTATTCAAATTACCAACCTTGGCAAGCTGTATACTTACGAGGAACTATGCCTCAATAATCATGAAAATTCTTGGAATTGAAACTAGCTGTGATGAAACTTCCGCTTCTATAGTAGAAAACGGAACAAAAATAATTTCAAATGCTGTCTTTTCTTCCCAAAAAATGCACGCAAAAACAGGTGGAATTATTCCAGAAAATGCAGCTAGACAACAAATTAAAAGCATTATTCCAGTATTAGAACAATCAATAAAGAACACATATTTTGACGCAATCGCTGTAACTGTAGGCCCGGGGCTCATCGGGAGCCTCCTTGTTGGAGTTGAAACTGCAAGAACTCTCTCCTTTGTTTATAAAAAACCCATTATTCCCGTAAATCACTTAGTCGCTCATGTTTTTGCAAATTTTATAGAAAAAACAGAGTTACCTAAATTCCCATACATCTGCCTTGTTGTCTCAGGTGGACATACTGATTTAATTTTAATGAAAAATCTTAAATCCATAAAATATTTAGGTGGTACAAGAGATGATGCAGCTGGAGAAGCATTTGACAAAACCGCTAGACTCTTAGGACTTCCCTATCCAGGCGGACCATCAATCTCCCTTAAAGCAAAAGAATATTCCGACAGCAACCTCACTCTTTTTCCAAGGCCAATGATTCATGACAAAAACTTTGAATTTAGTTTCTCAGGTCTTAAAACTTCTGTCTTTAGAAAAGTAAAAGATTTAAAGATGACAAATAGTCTACAGTCTAAGTTTGCTGCAGAAGTTCAAGAAGCGATCGTTGATGTTTTAATTAGTAAAACCTTATCAGCTCTAGATAAATACAAACCTAAGTCACTTCTTCTGGCGGGAGGTGTCTCAGCCAATCAAAGATTAAGATATAAACTTACAAAAGAAATTCAGGGTAAAAAAGTTAAAGTAGATTTATTTTTTCCTGAACCCAAATATTGCACAGATAACGCAGCCGTTATAGCTTCCTGTGCTTTTTTTAATAAAAAATATATTCCTTGGGAAAAAATTAAAGTTAACCCAGAACTAACAATTATGGATAAGGTTTAGTATAATTTAAAGCTAGAAAAGAATAATTTATGGAAAAAGTATACGATCATAATAAATTTGAGGATAAAATATACAAACTTTGGGAAGATACAAAAAGCTTTACTCCAGAAGTATCTAATAAAAAGAAACCATTTTGCATTATTATGCCTCCTCCTAATGCAAATGAAAATCTTCATGTTGGTCATGCCCGTTTTGTAGCTATAGAAGATATTTTAATCAGATTTTATAAAATGAAAGGCTATTCGGCACTATGGCTTCCTGGTGCTGATCATGCTGGAATTGAAACTCAATATGTTTTTGAGAAAAAACTTAGAGAACAAGGTAAATCAAGATTCGAATTTGACAGAGATACTCTTTACAAAATGATTTGGGACTATGTTCAGCTAAATAAAAAAAATATGGAAAGTCAGATAAGAAAACTGGGAGCTTCATGCGACTGGAGTAGAAACACCTTTACTCTAGATCCAAAAATTATTAAGACTGTATATAAAACATTTAAAAAACTTTACGATGATGACCTTATATATAGAGGAGAAAAAATAGTTAATTATTGTACAAAATGCGGAACAGCATACTCTCAACTGGAAGTTAATTCCGTAGAGCGAGAAGATAACTTATATTTTTTAGATTATGGAACTATCAAAATCGCCACAACAAGGCCAGAAACCATTTTTGCTGATGTTGCAGTTGCTGTAAATCCTAAAGATAAAAGATATAAAAGTCTGATTGGAAAGAATGCTAAATTACCTCTTGTCGGAAGAGAATTACCAATTATTTCAGATATATTAGTTGATCCCAAATTTGGAACAGGTGCTTTAAAAATTACTCCCGGACATGATGAAACTGATTTAGAGATTGGTAAAAAACACAACCTATCAACAATAAATGTTATCGACGGTTCGGGAAGAATGATTAATACTCCCCAAAAATATATTGGTCTAACAGCATTTAAGGCCAGAGAAGAAGTTATAAAAGATTTAGAAAAAGAAAAAAAACTAATTAAAATAGAAAAAATTAAACATTTTGTAGGAATCTGTTACAAAGATAAAAGTATAATTGAACCTAAAATTTCAAAACAATGGTTTATAAAAATGAAACCTTTAACCCAAAAGGCTCTAAAGTCAATTTCAAATAATGAAGTTGATATTGTTACCAAAAAATATGAAAAAATTGCAAAATACTGGCTTAAAAATTTGAAAGATTGGAACATATCAAGACAAATCGTTTGGGGAATTCAAATTCCTGCATGGAAATGTAAAGATTGTCTTGAATGGACAATAACAGACGGGAAAACACCTTTAAAATGTAGTAATTGTAATTCTTCCAATTTAAAACAAGATACAGATACTTTCGATACATGGTTCTCTTCAGCTCAATGGCCTTTTGCTACTTTAAAAATAAAAAAGGGTGACTTTGATTATTTTTATCCAACTACAGTAATGGAAACAGGATATGACATTATTCCATTCTGGGTAATAAGAATGATTATGGTTGGTATATACGTTACTGGAAAGGTTCCTTTTACAAAAGTTTTAATACATGGTTTGGTTAGAGATAAATTTGGGGTAAAAATCAGCAAATCTAAAGGAAATGTCATCAACCCCTTAGAAATGGTTGAAAAGTATGGATCAGACGCATTAAGAATGAGTATGGTTTGGGGGGCATTAATTGAAAACGATATTTCTCTTTCTGAAGAAAATATTAACGGCCAAAGGCGTTTTGCCAATAAAGTTTGGAATATTTCAAGATTTATATTGGATGGAAATATCAAGCCGTCAAAGTCTTCTATTCAAAACGAAGACGATAAGTGGATTATAAAAGAACTTAATAAAACTATTGATAAGGTATCTAGCTTAATTGAGAAATATAAATTAAGCGAAGCTGCCTATGAAATTTATGATTTTATTTGGCATAAATTTGCAGATATTTATTTAGAAAAAATTAAAAATAGAA
>JAHKAL010000022.1 GCA_018826545.1 Patescibacteria group bacterium
TCCTTTATTAATAAATGATTTTGATAATTGTAAAGAAAAGCTCTCTGCACCTCCCAAACCCCCAGAATCAAGACCACTTATTAAAATATTTTTCTTTTTTATACTTACAAGTTCATTTACAAGTAAACTACAATGTTTTTCCCAACGAAACATATTTTTTACCCTTTCTCTTCCATTTTTTCCAAATTGATTAATAATT
The DNA here is from genome assembly GCA_018826545.1 of Patescibacteria group bacterium. Classification (GTDB taxonomy): domain Bacteria; phylum Patescibacteriota; class Microgenomatia; order UBA8517; family UBA8517; genus JAHKAL01. The sequence continues at coordinate 200 of JAHKAL010000022.1, forward strand.
TGAGGATGTTTAATTAAATAAACAATTTTTTTAGCAAGTTCTTTTTTATTTCTATTGATTAAATATCCAGTTCTGTTATTAACAAGAGTTTCCTTAAAACCACCTTCATTTACTGCAATAACAGGGGTTTTACAAGCCATAGATTCAATAGCTGATAAACCGAATGGTTCATTGTAGGCTGTACAAATAGTTACTAAGGCTTCTGAATAGATTCTTGATAAAGAGTTATCACTAACAATTTTATGTTTGTTATTAAAACCAATTCTCAGTATTTTAGGTCTTATTTGTTTATTAATTAGCTTTAAAGCATCTTTTAAGAATTTATAAGATTTGACTTTATTTTTATCTCCAACAAATACTAGATAGTTTGTTCTTTTATTATTGTTATTTTTAAAAACATTTACATCACATCCTAAATAATTAATTACTGCACCTTTTTTATAGGCACTTTCAATATTCTTCTGAGAAAATTTTGAATTAACTAAAATCTTTGTAGCATAAATTGCATTTTTATAATCAATTCTTTTTCTTATTTTCCTTGTAAGGTCTTCATATAATCTATTTAATAAAGGTAAATTCTTACTAATGTCTAATTTTTTCTCATAAGCTATCCTTAAATATTCCTGGCAATAATATAAAGAAGGGGTCTGTAAATATCTCAGTAAATAGGATGATTGAACAAATTCATCACCATGAACCAAAACAACATCATATTTTTTTGAATCTATAAGTTTTGCAATCTTTTTATTGACTTTGGGAAGTATAAAATAATCAGAAAAATCTTTATAAAACCTCCTAAGAGGTTTGAGTAATGTTTTTTTATTTGAATACTTAAAATGATATATTTTTTCAACAAATGGTTTTAGATTAAAAATCTTTTCACTAGTAGAACTATATTGAAATAAATCGATATAATTATTCTTACTTAAAAATTTTAATTCCTCATATAAAGCTCTTTTTGCACCACCAGCAGGAAGATTATGAAACACTGCTATCTTCATATTTTCTCAGATTCAATAAACAGCCAAACTCCATTTTCATTAAATACATCGTTGAATCTGTTTTTAAGATAATATTTCAGGATATGTATAATCAATTTTTTAGGTGCCAATTTGCCATATGGTGAATCTTTAAGATAAGACCAAAGTTCTCGATGATAAGGCTTAAAAACTGATATTTTAAATAGCTTCCACCATACCTTTAAAATGTTTTCATCCATGTAATAATAGTATTTATTAATTCGTAAGTTATTTTTCCTTAAAATATCTTTCCATTCTCTTAAGCTATAGTAATGTAAATGAGATACTCTTTTGTTAAACCATTTAATTTCGTCTTTGGAAACACCAATTTTTTTCAATGATTGTGGCAGTCTTTTGGTTGGAAGGCAAAAAAGAAATTTACCTTTCTTTTTAAGTACTCTTGATACTTCAGAAATCGCTTTTATATCATTTTTTATATGTTCAAATGTACTATTACTTATAACTAAATCAAAATAATTATCTCTAAAATGCATTTCCTCTGCTGATTCACAAAAAACTTTCTTATATAATTTATTTCCTATAGATCTATTAACGGAATCTTTATCATTATCGATTCCATAATCAATTGTTTTATGTTTTTTAAAAATTAGAGAATCATATCTTCCATCACCAATTCCAATTGCCAAAACTTTTTTGTTTTTGAAAGAATACTTATTCCAAATGATTGTCTCTATTGTGCGAAGGTAGGCATCAGAAGGGACAAACCAGAATCTGGTAATAAAATCGTAAAGAATATTTATATCAGTATTAATGTTTTCCATTTTTTCTCCAAAGCAATATATACATATAATAAGTCATTAAAGGAATTGCAAGTATCATACCAAATAATGCTGAATAAGATGCTCCCAAAATTCCAAATTTTCTGACAAAAGGAATAATTGTTATTCCAATTCCCAAAACTGCTACTAAGGTGACTTTGGTTACTAACTCTTGTTTTTTAAGTGCCATAAAAACTGCAGGAAATTCTGCTGTAATTGCTCTTAAAATTCCATATATCGAAAGAATTTTTAGGGGTGCAACAACTGGTATCCATTCTTTACCTAAAATAAAAACTACTATTTCTTTTGCAAATAAATAAATAGCTAGACCAACAGGAACAGCAATTAACACTATGACCAAGGTTGATTTTAGAAAAGCTTTCTTTAACCTTTTTTTGTCGTTTTGAAATTTAGAAAATACAGGAAAAGTAACATTGTAAAAAACATTCGAAATTTCAGTAATGGGAAGAGTGGAAATTTTATAAGCCATCTGATAGAACCCCAATGAATTACTTGATAATAATTTTCCTATCACCATACTGTCTGTATTTGTAAAAAGATACTGCAAAATACTTGAAGCTGTAACCCATTTGCCTCTATTTAATACTTTTTTAAATTTTAAAGATGTAAAAGAAAATCTTGGACGAGGTTTAATAAACAATTGTGAAATAATTACTTCAACCAAAACCCCAACAACCATTCCCCAAACCAGGCTTATTGCTGTCTTCAAATAAAATGCCAATCCAACTGCAACCAGTGAATCAATCAAAAATATTCCTGCTCTTAAAAAGAATTCCTTATTAAACTCGAATTCTTTCTGAAATTTTATAATTGAAGGATTAATAAAACCTCTCAATAGGGGTATAACAGCAATAAAATACAAAAGCTTTATTGAATCGGGGGAGTTAAAAAATTTTGAAATAAGCGGTGCAAAAAGCACTATTGAAAAAGAAATTATTATCCCTCTAAAAATGGAGACTATCCAAGCAGTATCAGCATAATCCTTTAACTTTCCTTCATCTTGGATAAAAAATACATTTATTCCAGTCTCTGTAATGATTTCCAAAAAGGCTAAAACTAAAGTGGCTATTCCAAACAAACCAAACTCCCCAGGAGTTAAAATTCTTGCCAACATTGCAAGTCTGACGAATGTTAAACCTCTAATTATTACTCTTAGTGCTCCTAACCATGAAACACCTTTTACAGTTTGTTTTATATATCCCATTTATTCAGCCTATTAATCCAGATAAAAAACCTGTTATAACGGCAAAATCTGTTATGAATTGTACAAAAATTCCCAATAAAGCTGTATCAAATTCTCCAAATGCTATATAAACTTTCCTAAAAATATAAATAATATATACAAATAGTACGAAATATAAATAAAAAGGGGAGAGTAATTTAGTAATTGTAAGTATCAATAATCCCCAAAATACAAGATACCTTAAAATAACAAAAAATGATTTAATATTGTGCGACGTTAAGCCTTTTCCTGGAAATATCCATATTTTAGTTTTTGCATCACTTTTCGCGTAGGTAAAAATTTTCTTAAAATAGTCTTTTATAAACTCCGGCATCCCCCACTCCACAATTGCGTTTTTCACGCGTGCAAATTTAGCATTATTTTTAATTAATTTGTAATTAAATACTGTATCTTCAGCTGCTTCATCTAAATACTCAGGAAATCCTCCAACTTTCTCCCAAATTTCCTTTTTAAACGCTATTGATCGTGTTGATGGTAAAAAATCATTAGAAAAATTTTTTGGAAGAACTCCTAAAAAAAATGATTCAGCTTTCTGAAGTTTATTTTTATATATCATATGATAAAAACCAGCTACTACATCTACATTTGAAAAAAGAAAAGGCTTAGTTATATTTTTTAACCAGTTTTTTGTAGGAATACATCCAGCATCAGTCATTACAATTATTTCATTTTTTGCCATATCAATAGCTAAATTTCTTCCTTTTGCCCGATTACATTTTTCTTTAAGAAATACTAATGACTTATTTTCCTTTTGAAAAAAATTTATTATCTTTACTGTTTTATAATTAGATCCAGAATCAACAATAATAACTTCATATCTTTTTGTCATTTGAGAAACCAAACTTGACATAAGTTCATCAACGGTTTCAGATTCATTCAGAACAGTTATACAAATAGAGACCTTCATGTTTTGAATTTTTTAGAATCCCATAATCTTAAATATTGTTCTGTTAACAGTGTCCAACTGTATTTAGAAACCCAATCAAACGCTTCGTTAACAATATTGTCAACAGCTGAGGGATTATTTAAATAATAATTAACTTTTAATACTAAATCTTCTGAATTTTTACATATAATCAACCATTTTGAAAATGGAGTCATCCTAAGATAATCTTCTTTAAGAGGATTATCATATACTGAAAAAACAAGTTTCTTACTAGCAAAAGCCTCTAAAATAGAAAGATATCTAGAAACAAAAATAAACCTTGCCTTTGATAAATAATCTTCAACATTATTTATCGATCCCAGAAAAATAATATTTTTTCCGCTAATTTTTTTATTCACGCCATCTCCAATCACTATTAATGAAAAACCAGATTTCTTTCCTAAAATTTCGGCAGCTTTAATATAAGTATCTATTCCTGTATGCTTATCAATTCTTCCGATAAATATTGAGTCATACACAAATTTATCTGATTTATTTTTATTAAATAATTCTACATTTACAGCACCATATGTGATTAAGTCTGATTTAATTTTGTACCATTTTTCAATAAATCTTCCTATACAGATATTCCCCCTACTTAACTTTTTGGATATATGTCTTATTATTAAATATTTTTGTTTTAGAGGATAATCTTCATATCCATGAAAAGTAATAAAAACAGGTTTAAATGGAAAAATTAGTTTTAAAGGTAAAAACCAAATAAAAACATCATGAATATGTACTACATCCGCACTAATAAATTCCTTAATATGGCATAACATTTTTAGCCAAATAACAATAAGTCCTAAAAATTTTATTTTGGGATAACTTATTCTAATTATTTCTAGACCATTATTATTAGTTCTATCATGTAATTCGGCATTATATTTTTCTGTAATAATCGATACTTTAATATTTTTATTAATCAATTGCTCTGAAATTTCATGGACATGTCTTTCTACCCCACCTATATGTGGATAATAGTATTTACTGATAAAAAGTACTTTCATTTTTTACGCAAAATTGATAATATCATTATATATAAAATATGTTTTTACGTAACA
>JAHKAL010000023.1 GCA_018826545.1 Patescibacteria group bacterium
GCTCCTTTTTTAATGTTTTTCTCAGAACCAGTTTTTATTTCCAACATAGTCTTTCTTAAAATATTCCTTTTTTCAACAAACATCTTATTTAAATCTTTTATTTCTTTGTTTTTTAAATCTTTAAATTCTTTAGTTTTCATAACCATTCTTCCTTTTTAATTATTTTTGTCTTCATAGGAATTTTAGACATAGCTTTCAAAAAAGCACTTTTAACAATTTCTTCAGATGCACCTGCAACTTCAAATATTATTCTTCCAGGTTTTATAACTGCAACATATCTATCTACATCTCCTTTTCCTCCACCCATTCTTTTTCCAGCAGGTCTGGCTGAAATAGGCTTATCTGGAAAAACTCTAATCCAAACTCTTCCACCTTTCTTAAGGCTATGAGTTATTGCTTTTCTTGCAGCCTCTATTTGTCTACTAGTTAACCATCCTCGACCAAGAGATTTTATCCCAAAATCACCAAAAGCCAAAGAACTTCCGCGAATAGCAACACCTCTTCTTTTTCCCCTAAAATCTTTAATAAATTTTCTTTTCTTGGGTTGTAACATATTATTCCTCCTCCTTAACTTTAGATATCCAAACTTTTACTCCAACGTAACCTTTTTTTAAAAGTGCTGGAACTTGAGCATAATCAATATTTTCTCTTAAGGTTTGTGTAGAAACAGAACCTGTATGATACTTCTCAACACGAGAAATTTCTGCCCCTCCAATTCTTCCACTTAAAACAATTTTTATTCCCTTAGGTCCTGATGCCATTACTCTTTCCATTGTTTTTGAAATTACCCTTCGTTGCGGCATTCTTCTTTCCAAATCAGCTGCAATTCTTACTGCAACTAAATATGCTGAAAGTTCTGGATTTTTAATCTCATTAACTTTCAAGTCAATTTTTAAATCTTTAATCTTTTTCTTCCTTATATCTGAAAGAATTGAAATAATAAATTTCTTCAAATCTTCAATTCCAGTTCCACCCCTTCCAATAACAACACCTGGTCTTGAAACAGTAATAGTAATTACCATACTTTTTGTTAATCTTTCAATTTCAACACTATTAATTCCTGCCAGTTTTAATTTTTTAAAAAAAGCTTCTCTGATTTTTATATCTTCAAATAAAAAATCTTTATATTTCTGATCATCAGCAAACCACCTAGATTTCCAAGGTTTAAAACTTCCAATTCTAAAACCAATAGGATTGATTTTTTGCCCCATTTTACTTCTTACTTCCTTTCTTTACCGTTTTCTTTTTGTTTTCTAAAGTTTTTACATTTTCTTTTTTAGTTTGTTTTTTATTTTCTTTTTTTACTTCTTTAACACCCAAAATTACTCTGATATGACTCATTCTTTTAATTATTGGGTGCCATTGTCCTTTTGAAACAGGAATTCCTCTTTTAAGCCTTGGTCCTTCAGAAACTTGAATTTCTTTTATAAAAAGTAAATCTTCCGAAATACCTCTATTTTTAGCATTAGCACAAGCTGATTTAACTACTTTCAACAAATATTCTGCTCCTTTTTTATTAACAAAAGGTAATTTTTCGATTACTTCCTGAAGTTTCATCTTTTTAACCAAACTTACAACTGGCCTTATTTTTTTAGGCGCTAGTCGTATAAATTTTTGTGTTGATATAATATCCATATTTTTTAAGTTTTATCTAAAGTTCTTTTAACAACTTCTCCATGTCCTCTGAATGTTCTTGTAGGAACAAATTCTCCAAGTCTATGACCCACCATATCTTCAGTAACAAAAACATCCAAAAAAACGTGTCCGTTATAAACTTGGAAATATTTTCCAACAAATTCAGGTGGAAGTTGACTTGATCTTGCCCATGTTTTTATAGGGTTCTCTTTGTTTCCCATACCCTTTTCAACCTTTTTTGAAAGGTTTGTATCTACGAAAGGCCCTTTTTTTGATGATCTTGACATATTAATGATGTGTTCCTAATTTTCTCTTTTTTATAATCAATTTATTTGAATATTTCTTAGGTCTCCTTGTATTTCCAACGGCTTTTTTACCATATACTGTTTTTGGAAACTTCAAACCTACAGGACTTTTTCCTTCTCCACCACCATGAGGGTGTGCCCC
>JAHKAL010000024.1 GCA_018826545.1 Patescibacteria group bacterium
AATAAAACCAAAACCTCGTTATATTTAGTAAAATGGCTGGCCAGTGCCTGATCCAGATGTCTAACTATCATAGTATATACATACTAGTATAGACTTTTATGTATGTCAAGTACCGTTTGGTCCAGACTCTTATGAAGAAAAATTGATGTCAAATATTGCACGATGTTTCAAATTGACTAGAAATTAGAAACTAAATGAACAATCCTTTCAAAAACATTTCTCTCTGTAATAATCTATCACTTTCTGGCACTTGGAAGTTCAAACTCAAACTTAAATTCTAAAGATGGGATGATGTGTTGGCTTTCCCAACAGATAAGCTCATGAGGGTATTTTAACATGGGGAATGTCTTGCTATTTCAGTAGTATAAATAATCCATTTTCCATTTCTTCAACAGTCAGATCGGTTTTGGTGATGTAAGGATAGAGATCAACCCATGGCCAATCAAGCATCATTTTATTAGTATTAACATCTTCCCAACGAAGAGAAGAATTAAATAGGTGAAGATGACCAACATAATTACTATGTTCGGAAAACCAATGGTCGTAGGAATATCGATCTTTCTCTTCTTTTAGCTCGTACTTACTAATGGCAACGTTACTTTCTAAAGCAAAGAGGGCATTCATGGAAACAAGCAATGGATATCTTCTACCTGCTTTTCTTCCAATATCTTTTACCAAATCATAATCAAAACAATTAGCCCTAATTACACTGTCGCTAAAGGTTGGGATAGAATTTTGATTGCCTCTTATGATTTTTTCCACCGTTTCTAAATCAATTATTGAGCGATAAACTGGCGTTTCTAAAGTTTTGGAAAGATCCATTCCTACGAAAAGAGCCTGTGGAAAAGTTTCTCTTATAACTTCTCTCATTAATTTTGGTCGTCCTACCCCACACCCCTTCTATAACCATATCAACAAGAGAAAGTATTGGGTATTTTTCTTTAAGACACTCTATCTGGTCTGATAGACTATTCACCAATTTCAGTTGCTCAGAAGTAAACGCCATTTCAAATAAAGACTGTATTTCTTCAGAAGATACTTCCATCTTACCATCGTATACAGAGTAGTCCTTATACCAACGGGTAGATTCTTTATTAGTCATAAGTAAAAATATTAATAGATATCGAAAAATTCTATTTTAGTTTTGAATGCAGTATTATATCCTATAACTAACAAAAAAACAAAAGTTATACTGACAAGAAATAAATCCCGATGTTTAGTTTGAAACTTAATATCTTGAATATCTCCTTTCTTTATACTTGCAAGCATTTCTTCTAACATGTGCTGATAAAAGAAGATGCATTAGGCAATTTTCGGAAATCTTTTGATTCCCCTTTTATCCTTGTGCAATCTGTCGTATGACAGATTAAATTAATCAAGCACTACTTTTCAAAAAATACTTACGAATTTTTATCAAAGCAATAATCCCTATTATGCCCATAACTGGCGCTATCATAAAAACATAGTTAAAACCAAATGTATCAGCTATATAACCACTCAAGATGGCTGCAGTCGCGGCCTTTAAGCCGTTTGCTGATGCATTAAAACTCCATTCAAAAGCTTCTTTTCCCCTGTCTATATTCCGAGAGTATAGCCCGCGCCACGCAGGATAGGAAATGGCAACCATTATACCGCCAATAAATTGTAATAAGTATATATGCCAGATACTAGTTGCCCAAATATAAAAAATCGGCAAAAAAGAAATAACTGCATAACCAAAAAATAGATACTTATATTCATCAGCGTTTCCTTTTGTTTTATCAAAATACCTTGCCATTACCAAAGAAAAAAGCTGTCCAACTAATAGATTAATAGCTAAAGCAATACCCACAATCTTAAGGTTACCATTATCAATTTTCTCGATAACAAAAACGGAAAAAATAGGAGAAAGAAGATTAATACCATAAAGAGAAAAAACATCTAATAAGGTTAGAAGTTTTACTTTTGTATTCATATATTTAATTTTAATATCAATATACTCTAAGAACAATCTTGTTCATGTTTTTCTAAACCAAACCCTGGATTTAATTTTGCTGAACATACTTTATTATGTGATGTCCATGGATACATCAATCTTTGTCTAAATCCATATAGAAAAATATTTGATCAAATATTTTTTCATCATCCCACGGTTCCTTAAATCCTCGGGGTAATCTCCCATATTGAATAAATCCCAGCCTCCTATAAACTGTTTCTCCAGGTGTTCTACCGCGGACGCTGGTTTCCAAAATCAAAATACCATTTTCAAGACATAGCTTTTTACACTTATTAAATAAAAGTCTTGCGATTCCTTTTTTTTGATAGCGAGGATTAACAACAACGTCAAACAGTTCACCTCGATGTCTTTCTAAAACATGCTGTTTAAATTCAACTTTTATATTACCAACAACTATACCGTCGACCTCCGCTACCAAATGGAAAGCTGTTCCGAGCCTTGTTTTTTCAAGACTTTTGTTAATTATTTCTCTAGTTTGATCAAGTGAGTCGCGAGAATAAATATTTTTCTGCAAACTTTCAACGTCAGAGATTTTTACTGGTCTGATAGTAATATTTGTATTTATAGATTTCATATAACTCGTTTTTATACGAAACGTTTTCATATTTTCATTAAAACATTAAATGTTAAACAAAAATTTCTTAGTATTAAACTACATAAAAACTGTTTTAGTGCAGTTTTGCCTTTTTTTCTTTAATAAACAGACTCCAATCTTCAATCACACCAACAATTGTCTGGATTGGCATATCTATAAGAACTGTAAAGAAAACACTTACAATATTATATTCTTTCCATTTTTCTGCCACCCACTGGCCAATCCTACCTATTGGAACAGACAGTGTATCTAAAATGAATTCCCAAAAGACAGATTTTTCTTCAACCAATAATTCTTTGGATTTTTGCCTAATTAATAGAGCTGCAAATACTATAACTGCAACATTTATGGTATCTACATAAACTGAAGTAATTGGCACTTTTGCAATATAAAAAATCCAAAAAATAAAACCCAAAGTGGTTCCCATTCCTAAGAAATAAAAAAATCCTACCAATAATTTTACGATAAAACCTCTTTTTCTTTTTAGTCTTATTTCATAATATTCCTGCTTTTCATTTTTATAAATTATTTTTTTCAAAGCCACTAGTAAATTTTCAAGATTTTTTTGCCCTGGTGTTTTAACCAGTAAAACCAAAATAAACATTAGAAATGTTGGCAGAAGAATATCAACAAAAATTGCCAGCACATTAAACTTTCCATAAAAAAACTTAGCAATTGGAACTTCAACGAGAAACAAAGAAACAGCCGAAGCAACCAATACCGATAAGGTTGAAAAAATAGCCATTTTAAAAAGTCTTGTTTTTAAAGAGGCAAGTCTTTTGTTATACACTTCAACAACCGTACTTCCAAAGTCTTTCCAGTTAAAAATCCTGTCTGAAATATCCTGATCACTCCTTCCCAATTCTTCTAGAACATCATATAAAATTAAAAATAAAGTGTCATATTGTTCACAAGCAATATAAAAATCATTTGCGTAAGGGTGTTCAAAATCTTTTTTAATTTCATCTTGTATCTTTAATATATTCTTAGAAAAGTAATTTAAATTTTTTTCATTTACATTTTTCCAGTCAGGATATTTAAGTTTTAAAAGTTTATATGTGATTATCGGGTTGTCTAATCTAAAAAGAGTAAGTTGTGAAGCAATATAGATCTGAATAAATTTTTCATTATCCGTAATATTTACAGTCGGATCAATTTGGATTTTTCCAAACATAACTTCACTCATGTAGTTTATTAGGACCATTTCTTTTAAAGAAGGAAGTAGAATTTCTTCAATTTCACAAGCGGCAATTTCCAAAAACCAATTGTAAAAATTTATCTTGTCTTTAATTTTTAAGGAGGAGTTTTTTAGGGACAATGGATTATTTCCAAAAATATAAATATATTTTTCTAAAATCTTTTGGACATTTGGTAGTTTTTCTCTTGGAATTTTATTATTCGGCAAATGCCCTCCTCTAACAAGCTCCAAGACTAATGATTCTGATGCATCTTTTAAATTAAATCCGTTAACAACTCTTATGCCTGAGATTTCATATATAAATCTTCTTTTCAATCCCCTTTCAATTGCAGTTCTTCTTAATAAGTGTTCTTCTTTCCAATCGACTACTGCCCTTATTTTTTCATAAAAAGCAGCAACCTTTGAAGCAATTTCGTCTACATGAATATACGGACCGACAGATATTTCTTCCTTTAGTGCCCTTTTGTAACTGTAAAGCAATCTATCAGTTTCTTGAGTAAAATCATAGGAATCAATCAATTCTTTTTGTTCCAAAGATGTAATCTTTTTTTTCATGATAAAAACAATAGTTTATTGTATCAAAATTAAGGCTGGATAGCACAGAAACATGAATACTCTACTTGCATTTACTGGAAAATACAGTTTAAAGTTATCTCTGTATGACAAAATTCAAAGAATATTTCCAAAGAATGATAGAACAAAACCAAGATGCCTTTGACAAATTTAGAACTGTTCACAACGAATACACACTTAATCCAGATCCAAATCAAGAAAACTACAATATAGAAGGGAAAAAAATATTAAAAATAATTAAAGAATGGGAATCAAAACTCTGCAATCAGCAAGAAAAAACTTATTCACAGTACGCTGGAAAATTGGCAGAGAAATTCTGGGAAGAAGTAAGAAAAGAATATCCAATGATTGATCACATTGGAATAATTGTAAAAAAATTTAATCTCAAAAAAATTAACTTAAACTAATCCTCAAAACTGACATCCCAAAGAAGATTTGGTGGAGCAAGTTTCAAATCATTAATAACCGTACTTCCAATTTCTTTTTCAATAGTCTTCAAGTCCTCTTCAACCGCTAAAACCGCAGAGTCAGTCGCGTATCTTGAAGGATTAATTATTATTTCTGGAAGTGGAGATTTTTCGACTGTTATATTTGGTTTTGGTGTTGATTGTACTTTGTTACCAGTTTTAGGTGAAACTGAAAAAACTATAGCAAGCAAGAGCAAAAGACCAAAAATAAATCCGGTAATCATGATTACCTTCCTTAATGCAGGATTTAATTTCATCCATAAGTTGGCAGCTAAAGTTACATACTTATTCTTCTTTTTCTCTTCATTAACAGTCTGATTAGGAACTGGAACCTCTATTGAAGGCTGTTGACTATTTACAACAGGTTCACTAACAGGATTTATCTGTTCAGTGCTGTTAGCAGTTTCATTATTTTGTTGGTTAT
>JAHKAL010000025.1 GCA_018826545.1 Patescibacteria group bacterium
AGAAACTCCAAAAGGAATGATAGAAAGAGTAGCAAGTTTTCTGTCAAACGTTGAAAAGACTCCAGAGGAAAGAGATAAATGGTTTAAAAAGTTTTTTGAGATAATGATTAATTTTGATTTTTTGCCTGGAACAAGAACTTTAGCTAATGCAGGTTTAAGGAATCCACAACTGGCTAACTGTTTTGTTTTTGATATCGAAGATGATATAGATCAGATTTTTAATACTCTTTATAAATCTACCTTAATTAAGAAACATGGTGGTGGTTGTGGATATAATTTTTCCAAAATCAGGCCAGAAGGGGATAATGTTGGAGGAATTCCAAATCTTGCTGCTGGACCAGTAAAAATGATGGAAATGTTTGATTTGATGACTTCACTTTTTAAGCAACAAGGAAAATACGAAAGTGGGAATATGGCAATAGTAAATGCTAATCACCCTGATATTTTTAATTTTATTTCTGCAAAACAAACAGATGGGTATTTGTCAAAAACAAACCTATCAGTTGGAATTACTGATGAATTTATGAATGCAGCCTTAAAAGGTAAAAATTGGGATTTAGTTAGTTCCAGAACTGGAGAAGTAATAAATACTGTGGATGCCAAATCAATTTTAAATTTAATGGCACAAATGGCTTGGAGTACGGGGGATCCGGGAATTATTAATCTTTCAGCGATTAATAGAGGTACAAAGCTTGCAAACCCACTTTTTAAGACAAAAGGTCCAATTTGGGCAACCAATGTTTGTGGAGAAATTCCTCTTTATTCTAATGAATCTTGTAATTTAGGTTATTTTAATTTGACTCATTTTATAACTAAAGAAGGATTTAATTTTGTAAAGCTTTCCAAAATGATGAAAACTGCGGTTAGACTTATGGATAATGTAATTGATGCTTCTTGGTTTCCTGTAAGGGAAGTCGAAAAAGCAGTTAGAAATCACAGAAGGCTTGGGATTGGGGCAGTAGGTTGGGCTGAAACATTGATAATGCTAGGAATTGCCTATGATAGTAAAGAAGCTTTTGAATTGGCAGAAAAAGTTACTAAAACAATGTACTTATCTGCATTCAGAACATCCTGTAGCTTGGGAAAAGAAAGAGGACCTTTCCCTCTTATTAATGATTCAATTTGGGCAAAATCAAAAAATAAACCTAGAAATGTAGCATTTTTAACCTTTCCTCCTTCTAGTGGAAACGCTGTGATTTGCCAAACTTCATATGGGATAGAACCTTTGTTTGCTCTTGCATATGATCAAAATATTTTAGATGGAGAGAAATTTCAAAATATAAATTCTCTTTTTATTAAAACTCTGAAAGAAAAAGGTATTTCACCTGAAAAAATAATTCAAAAGATTATCAATAATCATGGAAGTGTTCAGGGGATTGATGAAGTACCAAAAAGTATTCAGAGAATATTTAAAGTAGCACATGATATTGACTGGAGAGACCATATTAAAATGCAGGCTTCTTTCCAAAAATGGACTGATAATGCAATCACCAAGACAATTAATATGCCGGCAAGCGTAACAAGTGATGATATACAAGAAGCGTTTATTTTAGCTTGGAAATTGGGCTGTAAAGGTTTAACTGTTTATAGAGATAGAACTAAAAAGAACCAAGTAATTGATTTCGGAGGGAAAAAGAAAAAAGAGTATAAATGTCCGACTTGTCATATAAAACTTACTCGAGAAAATAAATGTTTGAAGTGTAAAAAGTGTGGTTTTTCAACCTGCGAGTTATAATTTTTCTTTTAAATGCCCATATATACAAAAAAAGGAGACAAAGGTCAAACAGATTTATTTGACAGTAAATGTCTTAATAAGATTAGAGTTCAGAAAGATGATATTAGACTCCAAATTATTGGTTCAATTGATGAACTGAATAGTTGTCTTGGCATAATTTCAAGTTTATTAAAAGACCAAAAAGAAATTTTATTTATTGAAAAAATTCAAAAAGACTTATTTTTAATAAATTCGTTAGTAGCAGGAATTAAAAATATCAAGTTTTCCAAAAACAAAGTTAAATATTTGGAAGAAAAAATAGATTTTCTAGAAAAAAAGTTACCAAAACTTACTAATTTTGTTTTGCCAGGAGGAACGGAAGTTTCTTGCTTTTATCATTTGGCAAGAAGTATAACAAGGAGAGTTGAAAGGAATATTGTCAGTTTTTCAAAAGAAAATGAATTTAATTTAAATGTATTAGTGTTTATTAACAGGCTTTCTGATCTTTTTTTTATTCTTTCAAGGTGGAGCAATTACAGTGAGGGGATAAAAGAGACTGTTTGGAAAAAATAATTCTTCTTGGGTTTTAACTTTTAATTTTATTCTTCAATGTTACAATTAAATAATCATGGGTTTATTTCCAGAAAGAGAGCCAAAAGTAAAACCAGTTGAAAAAATAACTGAGGAGATTTCTCCCTTAACAATTGAGAGAAAAGAAGTTATTCAACCAAAGGTAACTCAGTTTACTAAAAAAGTTACTGATGATAATGGTAAACCTTTAATTCAAACTCCAGAAGACAGGGAGATTAAAATTGAACTACCAGCAAGCCCAGATAGACTTGAGAAAGTTTCAAAAGGATCAACTTCTGATTCATTAACTTGGTTTGCAGCTTTTTGGGTAAGAATTTTTAAAAAAGCTATTCATTTTAACTGGAAGATATTTGAAAAAAATTCAAGTAGTTAAGGTTAACTTAAATAGTTTATAAAAAAGTATATTAACCTTTATTCGATACTACTCTATACTGTAAAAGAGAATAAAAATGCCTGCACAAACAATAATTTTAGATTTAAACACAATTTTTGCATTTTTAATTTTAGTGCCTTTAGTTGGGTTAATTTTATTTTTTCTAGGTTACTTAGTTTTTACTCTTTTTAAATTTAGAGGTAGAGAAGAAAAATCTTTGGATTCCGTTCTTTTGCAAGTTGCAGTAACCAGAAATAATGAAATAAAAATTGATGCAATGGAGCAACTCTTCGCTTCTTTATATTCAATTAAAAAAGGAGGATGGAAACAGAAATTTTCAGTTCAACCTGCAATATCGTTTGAAATAGTAGCAAGGCAAGAAGATATTAAGTTTTATGTTTGGACTCCTAAGGAATTTAAAGATCTTATAGAAAAACAAATCAATGGAGCATATCCAGATGCAGAAATATTGGAAGTTGAAGAATTTAATATCTTCAAAGAGAAAGGTAAAGTTGCTTATAAATCTTTCCAACTTTCTAGAAATATTTTTTACCCAGTAAAAACTTATAAAGATTTACCAACTGATCCAATGGCTTCTATCACTTCAGCACTTGCAAAAATGGGATCT
Organism: Patescibacteria group bacterium; assembly: GCA_018826545.1. GTDB lineage: Bacteria > Patescibacteriota > Microgenomatia > UBA8517 > UBA8517 > JAHKAL01. Next base: position 3,307 of record JAHKAL010000025.1, read on the forward strand.
AATGAAGGAGCATCTGTACAAATATTAATTTCTCCAGCTAATTCAAAATGGCAGAAGGAGGGGAGAAAATTTATTTCGGGTACTAAAAAAGACGAATCTGATCCTGAAAAAGCTAAATTTGCCACATCTGCAAAAAGTTTAGAAGCAGTTGAGGGGAAGATTGGTAAACCTGGTTTTGAAACTTCAATAAGGATTGTAGTTAGTGCGGCTAATAAAGATGCGGCCAAAAGACATTTAAATAATATTTCTTCCTCGATAGAACAATTCTCTGGAGAGAATAATGGTTTCAAAAAAAGAAAAATAAGAATAAAAGGAACTTTTGTAGATGACTTTTTATACAGATATCAACCAATGTTTAATCTTTTTGGAAACCATGTTTCGATATTAAATTCAGAAGAGTTGGCAACTATATTTCATTTTCCCAATAAGCAGGTTACAACTCCTCATATTTATTGGTTGAATGCAAAAACTGCTCCAGCTCCATCTGAGATTCCAACAGAAGGAATATTTTTAGGAAATAGTAATTATAGAGGTTTAAAAAGAAAAGTTTTTATTTCAGAAGATGATAGAAGAAGACATCTTTATATTATCGGCAAAACCGGTGTGGGTAAATCAGAACTGTTAAAACAAATGATTATGCAAGA
>JAHKAL010000026.1 GCA_018826545.1 Patescibacteria group bacterium
AGCCACCAAGGAAACAATCTCTATCTAAAAGAAGAATGTCAAATTTAATTTGGGGATTTTTATTAATAAATTCTTCAGTTTGGATGTAATCAGGAATAACAGTTACCTCAAAAGCAACTTCTTTCTCTTCCTCAATTTGTCTTAAAAGAGAATATATCTTTTCTACTGTCTCCAAATCATCTTCAAGAATAAGAATTCTAATATTTTTCATTACCTCAAATATTTATCAATGTTTGACAAATGTTCTTCATAAGATTCTGCGCAATGAATCTGTCTATTATTATCATGAAGATAATATAAACAGTCTGTTTCTGTTGAATTTAAAACGGCATCAATAGCATCAATCCCGGGATTACAAATCGGATGTGGAGGTAACCCCTCATATTTATAGGTATTATATGGAGAATCAATTTCTTTAATATCACTGGACTTGATAGGTGTCCACCAACCATTATCAGTTTTTCCTCGTGCATATTGGACCGTTGCATCTACTTCCAACTTCATTTCTTTTAAGAGTCTATTCCAGAGAATTCCTGCAATAAGTGGCATATCTTCTTTTCCTGCGGCTTCTCTCTGAACTATGGAAGCAAGCCTAAGTCCAGTTGTCCAAATAATGTTTTGTTCTGCAAACTGATCAAGATACGGACCGAACTTTTCATTAAAACGATTAATCATGCGTTTTGCTATATCCAATCCATTTTCTTTTACAGGAATAAGATAAGTATCGGGAAAATATACTCCTTCAAGATAATCAAACTCCATAGCTGTATAGGTACTATTCCATTTATCCAAATCATCACTACTCCAGTTAAAAGTCTTAGCCAAAATTTCACCAATTTCCTCTTTTCGTAAGCCCTCTGGAATGACCACCCATTTCATATCAGGGGAACTTGTAAGTTTGTCTGCAACTTTCCAGACATTCATGTTTTTAGAAAGAAAATATCCACCCGACTCGATCTTGTCATGTTTACTTTTGAAAGTTAATACAAAATTAAAGGCCCAAGTGTTACGAATAAATCCCTGATTTTTTAGTTTATCTATTATTTCTGTTTCAGCAGGTTTCATTGAAACAACAAAAACTTCTTCCTTTTGGGATTTAGAATCAGGAGCATTAAATAATATAAAAGAAGCAACTAACCAACCAACAATGATAGCTAAAAGTAATCCTCCACTAATCAATACAATTTTACTTTTCATACTCTTTTACAGCTTTTCTATATTTACAATAATCACAATCTTCTCCGGGTTCAGGAAGTTTATCTGACTTGAGACAATCTATAGCATCTTGGATTGTTTTTTCTACCCAGGAAGTATCACCTTTATAGGGAATAATCTTAATATCAAACTCAAGCTTTCCATCAAAAGCTTTTCTGTCAGTTTTTCCATTACAGTAAACAAAGTAACCGGTTTTTGAAACTTTAAAGCCATTTTTTCTAAATAACCATTGGTATATTTCCATTTGGCGTTTATAACCTATTTGCCAATCAGCATCTAAGGTTACTTCTGCCTCTTTGGAAGTTGCTTTATAATCAACAACAATAAATTCTCCCTTAGGATTAACCCACATATCATCAACTCCACCAGTAACTACAACATTTGAATCTTTTACCTTAAAGGTTATTCCTGCTCTTAAAGAATCTCTCCATTCTTCAATTTTTTCATGAACTAATGGAACTGCATCAATTCCATACTTTTCCATTAAAGGATGTTTTGTTCCTTTTGCACGGTGAATATCAAATTCTTTTTTGAGAAGCTTATCTACTGCGGAATTAAGAGAAAAAGGATATCCAGGAGGTTGGGCAACTCCGAGCTTACGGTCCAAATAAAAACAACGGGGACAATTAATAAACGAATCAATCCTACTTCTACTTAAACGAAAAGTTTGAATAGAATCTTTATCGTATAAATTACTTTTTCTATTTGGGTTGTAATATTGTGACATCTGAGGCAATTATACATTGTGTTACTATAAGTTAGTAATATTGAATCATAATTAAGAAATTATATTTAAAACTTTAATCTTCACCACTTTCCAATTCCATACTTTTAATTTCAGGTAACGATTTTCCGATAACTCCTTGTAAATCTCCATACATTCCATGAGTATGATCTATAACTTTCCTTATCTCTTTTTCTTGCCTTGCCCATTTAATATTGAAATATCTTTTTTCTTTCTCCAATTCTTCCTGCAGGTTATTAAAAGCATCAACAATTCCCTCGACTCTATTTCTGAATTCAGTACCAGTTAAATATTGGTAAAGAATTTTCATTTTTTCATCTTTTCCCTCACTTGATTGCCTTTCATGATACAAACTAACCAAATTGAACCTCAATGCCCAAGAAAGAGGAATAAAGTGTTTCCAACTCACTATCCACACTCCATCTTTATAAACAAAACTTTCGACTCCTTCTGGCAGCTTTACAGAAACTAAAACCGCTAAATCCGCCTTAGCTTGTCTTTGATCTTCTTTAAGTTTATTTATCCATCCATTGGCCCATTTAGCATTTTTACTTTCCCATAAAATTACTCCACAATTTCTTCCTAGTTTATCAATAACTTTTTGTGAAACATCTGCTCCCCTTTGACCCTTTTTAACTTCAAGAATTTTATCTGTTGGAAATTCTGATTTAAGTTTCGACTCAATCTCTAATTCCAATGTTTCGCCTTGAGTTTGTTGTGAACCTTGCTCCAATTTCTTCGTTAACTCCTCATTAGCTTTTAAGATATCCTGTATCCTTTTGTCTTTTTCCAAATCTTTAAGCTTGTGTTCATCTTCCGCTTTTTGCCTTACCTCACTTTTGATTTTTTCCTCCTCATCCATTAATTTCTTCTTCATCTCAAGTTCTCTGTCTTCGTCTTTTTCTCTAAGTTTCCTGACTTCATCAATGAGTTCGTCAACTTGATCTAATAATTTTTTTGTCCTTCGTTTCTCTGATTCTAAATCCTTTCCAACTCTTGAAAAGACTTCTTCTTCAGCTTTTTTTCTAACCTCTTCCAAATCAATTTTATGTTTGGCTTCAAGAGAAGCAAGAACTTGTTCCTCAATTTGATGAGTCAAAGCTTCAGACGGCTCAAATTCTTTATAGCAATACGGACATTTAATTGTATTTTTCATAATTTACTTATACGCAAATTCCCAACACTTCATTAAGGCTTGAAACAGAATTGGCATTTCTTTTTCAAATTGATCCTGTTTAATATTTTGAGAAACCACATCCTTAGCTAACAACATCTTTCCGTCCATCTCTTTGTCCAATCTCTTTATTTCTGTATCAGTTTTAACCCACGGTTTGGGATAATATTTCTCGAGTGCATCTAGTGGTAACTCAAAATATTGACCGTTCACCTCTAAATGCTTATTTGCAGATAAAAATCTTTTTTTATCATTTTCTTTTTTTTCATTTTTAGGTTTATCGCACAAAATCACCAATCTCTCTTTGTAAATAGAACTTCTAACTCCCAATGGTATATAAGCTGTATTTATTGCATCCATTGATTTCTCTTGTTTATTTATATCTCCACTAGCAAAGATTATCTGAATAGTTGGCTTACTAGAATAAAATCTTTTTACAATCCCTGTTAAAAAAGCTTCTTCACTTCTCCCTTCTACTATTAAAAAATTTTTTGGAAGTAATAAATCAGAAGGACTCCCTCCCAATAATTCATAAACAACAGTTTGCTTATCTTTAACTTTAATTGGTTTGGCACCTGTCTTCTTGTTAACCTTCTCTACCTTGAATATTTCTTGAAATTCAAACTCATCTGCTACAAAAACCGATGAATGAGTATTAATAAAAACTTGGTCTCCTTTTAAAGATAATTCATATAAAGCGTTCTTTAGACTTCTTTGTGCAGTCGGATGAAGATGTAATTCTGCTTCATCTATAAAAAATAAGAAAGATTTTCCAACATCCTCATTTTCCTTTCGGAAATCGGCATAAGTTTGAATAATCGCAAGCATCAATGCTCTTTGCATACCATCACCTTTTTCATCTGCATTTGTAACAACCCCATCATCAATAGTAGTTGTAAAGTTTTTTAATAATTCCTCAAAAGCGGGTTGTCTAACAGTAAACTCAACTTTTACACATTCTGGAAACTGTTTCTCCAGATAAATTTTTACCTTTCCACTTAAATTGTCTAACTCAGCCTTTATTTGAGACTGTTCAGACCCAAATAATTCGTCAAATTTTTCTCTGAACTCTTTATAATCATCGTTCTCTTGTAAAAGCACCTCAAGAACCCCTGATAACATAGAACCAATAGGAGTGTTTTTTCCATATTTCACCAATTCTTCATAGAATTTTTTTGTGTCAACATATTCAAATTTTGGAAGAAAATCATTTAAAGTGTTATCAAAACCTGCAGGATTTTTTTCTATTTGTTTTCCATCGAGAATAATTATTCTCGTTTTAGGGTCATTACTAGTTCTCCGAATGGCAACTGTATCAAATTTATCCAATAATTTTCTAATTTTAGTTTTATTTCCCTCATTTCGCATAGCTTCAACACCCTCTAATGCTCCCGAAAACTCAATCTCTACAAACACTTCGGACTTTCCAGTACGCCCATATCTAATATCATTGATAGGTTCATCTTTTTTGGAACCATTGAAAAACCATTCTACTGCTTCAAATATATTTGTTTTTCCATGATTATTTTGACCAACAAAGATATTAAACTTCGAAGGAACAATAACTTCATGCTTCACAGAACGATAATTTTCAATTGTAATTTTGGTAATTTTCATAATTGCTCTAAAATTTTAATTTCTTTTTGGGTTAATCCATAAAGTTTATAAATTTCTTTATCTATCTTTCTATCTGTTTTCTCAATTTCTGACTTTATAGATTTCCATTTTTCAGAATTTGTTTCCAATTTTATTAATTGACTATTTAAAAACACCATCTTTTCTGAAAGATTAGTAATTATTTTTCTTTGAGTGAACGAACCTTCAATAACTGGAAATTTGTTCAAATGAATATTTTTAAGTTGTGGTGTACTACTCCTATTAGTAATTGCAAAATTTTTATAATAAGTGTTTATAAGTCTTGAATTAAGTAAGGCTAAAAGAAAATGTAATTTCTTTTTATCAACTCCGTAAATAAAATATAAAGATTGTTCTGGATAGATACCTGAATCATCAAAAGATGCAATAATATCAGATCCAGTCTTTCTGAGCAAAATTTTGTTTTTAGCAGATAACTTACTTTCATCCCGAGTTCTTCCAGTTAGATTTTTATCTATGAAATTAAACCAATAAAAACCACTAACTAAAAATCTCCCGATATTCTCACCCTTTATTATTCGAATTTCTTTTTCACTTTGTTTATTAGAATGAATTTCAGAAGTCTTTGCGCCACAGCCAGAAGTAGATTTGGCAACTTGTGATAATAATTTGGTGGAAGGATTTGTAAAAATTTTTTCGAACAGATGGAATATTTTTTGATCAATATAGAAAAAACTCTTATCTTCTTGGTTGCCGAATACTTCTTGTAAAATTTTTGAACTGACTTGATTTCTATGATTCCCTATTTCAACTATTTCTCCTTGTTTCGGTGGGGTCTTTTGTAAAACAAAAATCATTGTGTCGGCTATAATTCCTGGAAATTCAACATCAAAAAGCAAATGTCTCAGTGTAAAGTTCTCTAAAATAGATTTTCTAAGTTTAAAAAACTGCTGATTAGAAGAAAGCCTGTCTGGAACAATAAAGCTGAAATAACCACCCTTCTTTAATAAATCAATTCCCCTGTACAAAAACATCTCATATAAATTTGGGGCATAAGTATTAGATTTATATTTATTAATTAAAAAATCAATTTCATTTTTGGAAAAATCTCCACCTTTGAATTTTCCGCTCATTGATACCCACGGTGGATTTCCAATAATCACATCAAATCCCCCTTGTCTAAAAATTTCAGGAAATTCTTCTCTCCAATTAAGAGGTTTTTTATCGCTGAAATTTTTACCAAAATATTTCGTAAGTTCTTTATCTGTACCAGAAATTAAAGAATTCCCATTTTTAATGTTGTTGTCCAACAAAGGAAGACGAGCTCTGTTGCTAAGCACGTTTAACAACAGATTGAGTTTTGTTAATTCTACGGCTTGAGGATCTAAATCAACTCCATAAATATTGTTAATCAAAACGCTCATCTTTGAATAATATTTTCCTCTTGGATCAAATTCTTTATATTTTTGCGAAATCAGTTCAAGAGCCTTGATCAAAAACGAACCAGAACCGCATGCTGGATCCAATACTTTAATTTTTTTCAAATCTTCAGTACTCTTACAATTATCTAAAATGGGTTTTAGTGTGTTTTTTACGATATAATCAACAATATAAGTTGGAGTGTAATAGATTCCATGTTCTTTCCTTTTTTTTGCATCTTTACTTACAGATAACCCCTTTTTTGATTTTTCTAGGCGGTACCCTAAGTAATTTTCATAAACACTACCTAAAATATCTACAGGCATCACTTTAAAATCGTATTCATAATAGCCAGGTTTTCCATAAAGAATATTAATTGCTTTTTGAGTTGCACCACTATATTCTCCCCAACCTTCAAAAGGATGTGGAGAAAAAAGATTAGAATTGTATATTTCGTCAAACTCCCTAAACTTATGAATCATTGACTCATATAGTTTTCCACCTTTGTTTTCCCAATCTCTTATTAAAGGCATTAATGTCGGTCGCTCAATTCCACGATCTTCAGCGACACGGAGAAAAATTAATCTATCAAGAAGTTTTTGAACACCTTCATCAAGTAAATCTTCATCTACCTCTTTATTCCATTGAGCTAAGTCGTGTGTAAGAATTTCTCTACATTTATTTAGATCTTCGTAAAGTTTGGTGGTTACTGAAATCTTTTGGAGTTTTTTACCATGTTCTTCGGCATCTTTATCAAGTAAATTTTCTCTAAATGACTCTTTTGAAAGTAACCAAAGTTGTTCAAATCTGTCTAAATACTGATTATAAAAAATCTCAAAATACATTTTGTCAGCAAGAGATCTGTTAATTATTTGGGCGTTAAAAACTTTTAGGCTTTCAAAATCGGTAAGAATTGCCCAAGTTGCTCCTTTATTCCAGGAATATCTAACTGCTTGATCTGCCAAACTGGGACTATGAAGATCAGACTTTAAAGGTTTTGCTTCAAGATAAAATTTAAGCCGACCATCAAGATAAAAACCATAATCAGGACGGCCAGAGGATAACGATTCTTCTGCTGAAACTTCGTTTTTGTTTCTAATATCCCAACCTAAAGCTTCAAACAAAGGTTCTATGAAGCCTTTTTTCGTTTCTTCTTCTGAATATTTTGAAATTGAATGAGAAGATTTTACAGCTTCGTATTTTTTTACAAGATCTTGGATTACTTGTTTTGCCTGATCTTTAGACATCTTACCTGTATTTTAACACTTCTAGCTTCAACTAGACATAACTGTAAGAAGTACTTATTTTTGCTGAGCATACCTCTCTAGTACTCAATTGTACTATATGTTGTATCCCACATCAAGGCTAAATGGAACATTTGGGACAGTATAAAATTATTTCTTTTTTGTTTTCAATCCAAGCTTTAACTTTATATCAAAGGCTTCCTCCTTGCTCCAAAGTTTATTGTAAGTCTTCTTACGTTTTTCAATTCTTTTTTCCTCCTGATAAAGGACTCTTTTCTTGATTTTATCCTGTATGAACTTTGCAGACTTTATTGCATTATCTAAAACCTCAATTTGCTCATCTGAGATTACCCCTTTCTTAATATAGAATTTATTTAATTTCCAAATTGGCTCATCTTTAAATATTCTTAAAAGTACATTTGTCGTTGATTTAGTAGGAAAAGGTAAATAAATTTCAATCCTATCAGTAGGATTATTCTTAGATCGTGATGTAGTCATAAAAATCAACATCCTTTTTTGATGTTTTCTTTTCTTTTCCATCACAATAAAAAATTTGGATTTAATCTTGTTATTTCCAAGTCTTGTTTTTTCGTTTAAAAGGATTACACCTTTGTTTAGCTCTACTTTGATTGTTGAAAGCATAATTAAACTTTATTCAATTTAAGCACTAGTTTTAACTCAGTATTTTTATTAACTCTGGATCGAATTGTATTTATCTATTCACTCATGTTTTGCTGAACATGCTGATTGGGAACTTTCTTGTCCTTATAAAAAAACATCAAGTTTGGGATGTTTGTTGGTTCTAGCTGTACAAATTGTTATACAGTTCCATATACAAGGTTTGTGCTATTTGAATACCAGTATCCAGAGTGGCCTGATTCAATTCATTCTGTCGCCCGTGAACCAATAAATTACGAATCCATCTTATAGCCTCTAACTGTTTGACCCCGTTATCCGTCAATAAATCTTTTTGCCTAAGCTCTTTCGTCAAATTTGTAACATTTACATTATTCTGAATATCTTTTGCTAGCCAGACAGTCGCAAAAATTCTTAACAGTCTTTCTATTTCAAATGCTAGAGCTAAAAAGTTACCTTGGGCAGTATCCATTAATTGAAGGGGGGCTTGTTTTTCAGCCTCATCAAGCTTTTTCTTATTAATATTTTTTTCTTTCTCTGCAAAGGCTTTTTTACCTTCCAACTCCTTAATTTCATTTTCATTTTTTTTACCCTTAAGTCCCCAAAAATCAAACTCTTTTAAATCAGAAAATAGAGACAAAAGCAAAAGCATTAATAAAACAGCAAGCTGTCCATTGGAAATAAATATTCCTTTTAAAAGAGATAAAACAAGGACAGCAATTAGGATTAACCAAGTAACAATTTTCATTTAAAGACTACCGGCACCATAGGTGCACGTCTTGGCTGCCCGACCTCGATTCGAACGAGGATTAAATGGTCCAGAACCATTTGGCCTACCGTTAGCCGATCGGGCATTATCCCTCTTCCAAGGCTAATTCTAACACAATTTAAACTTCTTTACTCAAATAAACTACCCTGTAACTATCTATTAATTCTTTTTGATGATAAAATAGGTCTGTTAGCTTAAGTTTCTAAGTTTTGTTAGAAGGAAAAAAGATCGTTACTTCAAAAAAGTCGTCTTTTACCATTATTAAATAAACGAAAAATCATTAAGCATAAAAAAGGTGGTGATTACAAATGGCTAAAAGATTATTTATAGGAGGATTCCCTTATTCAACTACAGAAGATGAATTAAAGGAAATGTTCTCAAAGATCGGAGAATTAGAATCAGTCTCTATTATTACAGACAAATATACTGGAAATAGTAAAGGCTTTGGTTTTATTGAATACAAAAAAGACGAAGATGCCCCTAAAGCAATTGAAACTCTTAATAACACCGAACTCGGTGGAAGAAGAATTAATGTTGCTGAAGCAAAACCTATGGAAAAAAGAGATGATCGAAGTGGAGGAGGATTTAACGACAGAAGAGGTGGATTCGGAAACAATAGAGGTGGAGGATTTAACGACAGAAGAGGTGGAGGAAGAGATTCTCAAAGATCAGACAGATATTAATACCAAATAATGTCAAAAAATTTTCAAAACAACCTTTGCCCACTCTGTGGCAAACAAAGGATTGTAGTTAAAACCTACAAGGAAAAGATAGGCAATTCTGTTATTACTTATACAGAAAAAATCTGTCCTGATCCTGTATGTCAAAAAAAACTTGATGGGCAGTTAGCACAAGAACAAAAAAAGAGAAACCTAATTATCAAAGCGCAGAAAAAGAGAGAGGAAGAAAGAAAAAAAAGACTAAAAGATAAAAAAGCTGGTAAGTAAACAACTTTTTATTTCTTCTTCCCAAAAACCTTTTTTACCAAAAAACTTAGGAAAGATTCATTTTTTAACTTCTTTTTAAGCTCTTTTGACCAAACAGAAAGAATAACCCATTTTTGTCTTTCATTTTTCTTGGTAACTACTTCAATTTCTTGTTTTCCATACGTCCTATGGAAAATCCAAGCTCCTTTTTCCTTTGCATATCTAGACTTTTGAGGTCTTCTAAAAGTAGCCCAAGCATTGGATTGGGATATTCCTCTCTCTTTTAACCTTTCTATGGCATGATTTGTCCAAATGGCCTTACCAAAAAATCTATCCATATTTTTAAATTATATCTTGAAAAATTCATTTTTATACCTATAATTCCATTATGTCTAAAGAAACTGGCTCTAACCAAAAAGAAATACGAGAAATAAGTGGTTTTTCAATTGAGGTTTTAATTGATGAAGTTAAGATAAGAGAAAGATTAGTTATCATAGCTGACCAGATATACGAAGACTATTACAAAAAAGGCAAAAATCCTATATTTATTTGTGTCTTAAGAGGTGCAGAGCCAACATATATTTGGCTCACCCAAGAGTTGGGAAGAGAAAATCCTAAAACCGATAGAAAACCCGTATCAGCACATGGTGGACACATTGGTCTTTCCAGCTATGGAAAAAGTAAGAATTCCTCTGGTAGAGTAAAACTTACTTCACGTTTATCTGTAGATATCGAAGGAGAAGATGTAATTATTGTCGAAGATATTCTTGATAGTGGTAATACTATGACAAAAGCAAGAAAAAAATATTTCTTCCCCAAAAAACCAAAATCTTTAGAAATATTTGCACTTTTAGATAAAGTTGACGGACGAGTATTTCCAATAGAAGCAAAATATGTGGGATTTAAAATCCCCAATAAGTTTGTCGTAGGTTTTGGCCTTGATCTTAATGAAACTGAACTCAGAAACTTACCTTGGGTTGGTGTTCCCCTACTGGAACCTTAATTTTTCCTACCACTTTAAAAAATTCCAAATATTTTATTAAATTATTTGGAAGTATGAATTCTTTCTGTCTTTATATCTTCTAAAAGCCCATATGCCAAATCTCCAATTTCTTGTTTAATAACTTCTTCAATATTGTCTTCTATTTTTTCTTTTAAGAAGTCAAAAAGCATTTCATCAAATGGGGCATCCAAAAACTTTTCAATAAATTCACTATGATCTTTGATTGGAAGTTTTTCCAAAATCATATCCATTACCTTGTGTCCCAGAATATCATCAACCAGGCTCCATATCTCAAATTCCTCTTCCTTAGAAGAAGTCTTCTTTTTAACTTCCTTTCCGAAATTTTCTAAAACTATTAATCTATCATAAAAAATTCTTGACATATTTATCCTTTCTCTAAAGAAATTAACGGAACATTTACTTTGTTGTAATCAACTGGTCCCAAAGGAACTTTATTTTCAGGATCATCAACGAAGAAAACTAAAACCGCTCCTTTTTTATATCTCGGTCCCCCTAGGTATTGCATAACCTCAGGACTTCCTCCAAAATTCTTCCCCGTCCACATAGCAGGACCTGAATCTGCAACTGAAGCAACAACTGCATTTCCGTTATTGGTATTTACAATTAAAACCTTTCTATATTTATACCAATTTCTTAAATATGGCTGTCTACTATTCCAATCAGGAAGATATAAAGTTTGTACAACCGCATACCACTTTTCAATTCCTTTCAAAGAAGGAGTTAGTTTGTCCTTACTTGGTGCAAAATACCCCCAAGCTCCAAGCCCTGGGGCAATTCCCTCTTTTAAGACTGTTCCTTCTCCATGCTCACTAAGATTATCTCCCGGATATCTTTTTAAATGCTGTTCTGCTCCAATTAAACCAAAACTTGTATTCAAATGTTCCCCTTCCAAAGTCGCTCTGGTTTTAATTCCCAATATTTCTTCAAACATTTGCTCCAATACCCTTTCTTCATTTCGAGATAAAGGACGAGGTCTTTCGGGCAAAAACTGGGCTAAAAGATCAATCAAAGTTTTTTGGGGCAGGTCTGAAAGAGACTTTCCTGGACTTTTTAATTTAGCAAACACTTCCAAAGGTGTGGGAAGTGAATTAATACCACTAGGAGGAGATAAAAGAAGAGTTCCAGTTAAAGCCCCTGCCCCAAGAATTTTTGCTGAATGTTCTCTAAGCTTTTCAAAAGAAACCCCTTTCTTTTTCATAAATTTATCTATATGTGGATATTTTTTAGAAAAAAGGTTTTTGGCTTCAATGTCTTTAAGTTTTAATTTGTTCCGGAAGTAATCAAAACCAGTTTTATTTTTGTAAATTTCTTCAAATATTTTGGCAGGAGACTTTTTCATTTATTTAAAGATAATTCTTTATTCTCTTAAGAGATTTATTCTTTCCCAAGATAAAAATCGAATCATTTATGGGGGGAGTAAATTTCTTTCCAGTAATTGCAATTCTTAAATCCATAAAAAAGTCCCCTGTCTTAAATTCATTCTTCGTAATTTCTTCCATTAATCTTTCATTAAGCAGTTCTTTATTCCAATCATCTATTTCATTAATTACTTTAAAAGCAACCTTTAAGTGTTTTTCTCTGCTTTCCCCAAATAAACTTTCATCTACTTTCTTTTCTTCTTTATTTTCTTCAAAGAAGAATGAAGCTAATTCCCAATAATCTGAAAGATTGTTTATTCTTTCTTTTACTAAAGGAATAGTTTTAATAATTAATTCTTTTGGATACTTTTCTTTTAAGAACTTAAAAACCATTTCAGACAGTTTATTATTTTCTAGCTTCCTTAAATAAATTCCATTAAACCAATCCAATTTTTCTCTATTAAAAACAGGATTTGACCTCTGAAAACCTTTTTCATCAAATACTTTTACAAATTCATCTAAACTAAATATTTCTTTATTATCCTTTGGTGCCCAACCCAAAAGCATAATAAAATTTAAAATTGCATCAGCTAAATATCCTTCCTGGAGCATTTTTTCAACCGCCACACTTCCTTTTCTTTTTGAAAGCTTTCCACCATCTGGATCTAGGATATCTGTTAAGTGTCCTATCTCTGGTACTTTTAGATTTAAGTATTTATAGATAAGTAAATGAATTGGTGTAGAAGGCATCCAGTCATGACCTCTCAACACATGAGAAATATGCATATCTGAATCATCTACAACTACTGCTAAATGATAAGTAGGAAATCCATCACTTTTTAGTAAAGTTGTATCTGAAACTGTTGAAGTATTCCAAGATATTTTTTTATTAACAACAAAATCCTGAAATGAAATAATTTCATTGTCATTAACTTTAAGTTTAATGGCACCAGAAGTTAATTTTTTATCTCTACATGGATCTCTCAACTGATTTGAAAAACCCTCTTCTTTAGCATTTTTGGCCTTACATTGACAATAAAAAGCATGTCCATCTCGAATAAGTTTTTCTGCAGCTTTTTTATACAAACCTTGTTTTACTCTTTCTGATTGTATTACTAAATCCTCATCCCAATTTAAATTAAAAAGTTTCAATGCCTCCTGAATCTTTTCTTTTGAACCTACAACTTCTCTTTTTTTATCTGTATCCTCAATTCTTAAGAGAAAATCTCCTTTGTAGTGTTTTGCTAAGGCATATGAATAAAGAGCGGTTCTTAAACCCCCAATATGTAAAAATCCAGTAGGACTCGGAGCAAAACGTGTTCTTATTTTTTCCATACTAATTGAATTATACCTATGTTTGAAGCTATACTCAAAGTAATATTTAAACAAAAAATTTATGGCCTCACTAACTAACGTTTCGATAATAACAAGAAAAATAATTAGATATTCTATCTACTTTGTAATTTTTATTATTGTTGCAAGAATACTATTTAACACAGGTAAAGGAATTTTTTTGAAAATATTTCCTCCGGAAGAACCAGCTCCCACAGTAACTTTTGGAAAATTACCAATATTACCTTTTCCTGAAAAAGAAAAGATTGGAAATATTAGCTTGACTTTAGAAACTGCCAGTGGAGATCTGCCAGTTCTTGCAACTCAAACAAAAGTATTCTTCATACCAAAACAATCATCTCATCTTTTGTCTTTGGATGTTGCAAAACAAAAAGCACAAGCTTTAGGTTTCTTGCCTGCGGGTGAGGCTACAAACGAAACAATCTATAAATTCATAAGTAGAAACTCATTTGCAACTTTACAGATGAATATTGTTAACACAACTTTTTCAATAAGCTATAACTTAAAAGCAGACCCATCACCAATTGAAAGAAAACCACAATCCCCTGAAATCTTGGCAGCTTTTGTAAGATCATATCTTTCAAGTGCAAATCTTTTGCCCGAAGATTTATCAGGACCTACACAAAATGAATTTTTAAAAATTGAAGGAGAAAATATTGTTCCAGCTCTTTCTCTTTCTGATTCTAACTTTGTTAAAGTTCACTTGTTTAGAAAAAATTATGAAAATCTGCCCACACTCACAAATGAACCTAAAAAAGCTAACGTTTGGTTTATGCTTTCAGGATCCCAAGAACCCTCAAAAAAAATTGTTGCAGCAGAATATCATTACTTTCCGATAGATGAATCCCAAAATGCAACTTACCCTCTAAAAACCGCACAAGAAGCTTGGAGTTCCCTAACCTCGGGAAATGCTTACATTGCAAGTTATGGACAAAATAAAGAAGGAGGCAGTGTAATAATTAGAAAAATATATCTTGCCTACTATGATCCAGGTAAACCAATTGAATTCTTTCAACCAATTATAGTTTTTGAAGGTGATAGAGATTTTGCTGCTTATCTTCCTGCAGTTACAGCTGATTATTACGGGGAATAATTAAAAAGGATAATTTATCTTCTTCCATTCATAATTTTCAAAAACCCAATTAATTAATTCTTTTGTTTCCCCAAAACGATCTCGGCTAGCCATTAGCGTAATTAATATCTTTTTTTGATCTCTATCTACATAAGTAACAAGATTCTCTCTTGCCTCTTCTGTCCAACCGGTTTTTACACCTAAAATTCCTTCTTTTTCGTTTAATAGTTTATTAATATTGGTAAGTTTGTGAACAATTTTTCCATCTTCACTTCTGACTGTTTTTTGTTTTGTGGCAACAATTTTTGCAAATAAAGTATTTTCCATAGCTATCCAAGAAAGACGAACTAAATCTCTTGCTGTTGAATAATGTTTATTTCCATCAAGCCCTGAAGGATTTAAAAAATAGCTATTTGTAAGGTGCAGTTCTTTTGCTTTTGCGTTCATAGCAAAGATAAAACCGCTTCTTCCGCCTAAATAATTTTGTGCTAATACCTCAGCTGCATCGTTGGCAGAATAGACTAGAAGTCCATATAAAAGATTATTAACTGAAATTTTTTCCCCATAAACTAAATTCATCTTCTGTCCTTCAACATTAACTCTTCCTACAGTTAAGATTTTTTCTAAAGGATAATATTCCATAGCCACTAAAGCTGTAACTATTTTTGTTGTAGATGCTGGTAATAATTTTTTGTCAGCATCTTTTTCATAAAGAGTAACTCCCGAATTCAAATCAACTATTAGAACTGCTTGGGCTGAAACGATCGGAAATGGAGAATTGTCTTTAATTTGAGGTAAATCTGCAAAAACTTTTTCATCATTTTTTGCAAAAAATGGTGTTTCAATTTTACTTTTATTATTTATTCCGATAAAAGAAAAAGATGCAATGAATACAAAACAAAGCATCAAAAAATAAAGAAAGTTTTTATTGAGATCTTTGATCAAATTAAGCATTATTCTTTAAGGAGTTAATCTTTTTACATCTCTAGGCAAGAAATTTGCCTCCTTAACAGTAGGAAGATCCAACATCTTCATTACAAGTCTTGCTGGACCCATTGCTAAACCACCATGTGGTGGACAACCAAACTTAAAAAAATTTAAATAGTTCTCTATTGTATTAAGTGGAATTTTTTTCTCTTTTGCTTGTTTTTCCAAAATTTCTACTCTATGTTCTCTTTGTGCACCTGTTGTAATTTCTATTCCTTTATATAAAAGATCAAAACTTTTTGTTATATCAGGTTTGTCTTCATATCTCATATGATAAAATGCTCTTCCCTCTTTTGGCCAATCTGTCAAAAATACAAAATCATGACCAGTTTCTTCTTTGATAATTTTGGAAAGTTCCCTTTCTTCTTTAGGTGATACATCATAATCTTTTTCGCTTTTAATTCCTTTTGTCTTTAATTTTCCTTTGGCCTCTTTCATAGTTACTTTTGGAAAAGGAATTGTTGGAATATCAAAATCGATTCCCTGTTCTTCTTTTACTTTTTTAAAAGCACTTACGAGAAGTTTTTCTTGTACTTCCATTATTTCTAAATGAGATTCAATAAAAGAAATCTCAAAATCCCACGAAGTATATTCTGTAGTGTGTCTTGTTGTAAAAGATGGTTCAGCTCTATAAACAGGTCCAACAATAAAAACTTTTTCCATTCCTGCAGCCATCGCAGCTTGTTTATAAAACTGGGGAGACTGGGCAAGATAAGCTTTCTTTTTAAAATATTTTACTTCAAAAACTTCTGATCCTGATTCACTAGCTGTATTCATTAAAGATGGAGTATAAATCTGCATAAAATCTTCTTTTTCAAAATATTCTCTCATTCCTTTTTCCAGAGAAGTCCAAATTTTAAAAATTAATTGTTTTTCCGGTTTCCTTAAATCTAAAAAACGCCAATTAAATCTTTTTTCCATTGAAGCTTCTTTTTCATTCTTTTCCAATACTTGAATTGGGAGCTCGGGACTTGATAAGGAAAGTATTTTAATTTTCTTTGGCTCAATTTCAAATCCACCTGGAGCTTGTTTTTCTTCTTTTACCAAACCCTCAACCTCAATTACTGATTCTGGTGTAACTTTTTCAATAACATCAAAAACTTGCTTATTTGATTTAGAAACAACTATTTGAACTTTTCCACTTATATCTCTAACTAGTAAAAAACCAATACTACCTTGGTTTCTAATCGTTTCTATCCAAACATCAATTTTTACACTTTCTCCTATCTTTTCTCTTAATTTGCAAACAAGTGTTCTCTCCATGATTTGTATTTTAGAGGTTTGATTATATATTGACAAGCTTAAAAACATATCCTTATAATAGGGTCCTTTATGTTTTTAAAAGAAATTAAATTAATTATAATGAAAACCTACGTATCCTAAACGAAAGGTTTATTTTTAAAGGCCAAGAAAAAAAACCTTCCATTAAAAAAGGAAGGTTTTTTAGTTACTTAAACAAAATATAAAAAATATCTATAAAAAAATATGGGAAAAGAGAACAAATGTAAATACTTTGGCACAGGAACAAACCAATGTGGTTTTGCAAAGTGGCTAGAAGAAAAACCTTATTCAGATACAACTATACCAGAAAATGGATGTGGTAAAAGCGATATTGAATCTTGCAATAGACTATCATCCAAAGACTTAAAGAATCTAGAAGAATACGGCCCGTGCGATATGGAAGAGCACAACATTGCTTTACCACCAAAATACACAAATAGTAAAGGGAGGAAAAAACGTTTACCTTGAAAAACTAATAGCTAAATTTACTTTATTGCACGAATTTTCATCTGAATTTTTTCTCTTCCATCCCATAAGTTTTTCTCTAAAGAGTAAACAACTTTTATTTTTTTATCTTTAGAAAACTTTGGATATAAATCCCCCAAATAAAAAGCTATTGCATCTATTACCTTATCATTTTTTTTAAGTACTAACTTTAAATGTTTATTTTCTTTTCCAACTGTTTTTAACTCTAATATCTCAACATCTTCTGTAAAAAAAATTGGGTGAGGATTACCTATCCCAAAAGGCTCTAGTTTACCTATATCATCAATAAGTTCTAAACTAAAATCACTAAAATTTAAATTCATATCGATTTTAATTTTTTTTGCGAGCATTTCTTCCGTAATACTTTTTTTTGCAATGCTAATAAATTCTTTTTTAAAATTTTCAATATCAGATGTAAAAATTGAAAAACCAGCTGCCATTGGATGTCCTCCTCCGTCTTGTAATAAATGATCAAGTTTTTTTATAGCATCAATAATATTAAAACCAGAAATTGATCGGGCAGAAGCTTTTGATATCTTCTTTCCTTTAAATATAACAATTGCAGGCTTATAAAATTGTTCTACTAATCTACTTGCTGCAAGACCAATAACTCCTTCATGATAAGATTCGTGAGCTAAAATTAGTACTTTGCTAGAATCAGTCTTCGAAATCATTTTTCTGGCATGAATTACAACTTCATCAACAATTTTTTGTCTTTTTATATTTACATTTCTTAATATATTTGCCAATTTTACGGATCTTTTTATACTTTTTGTACATAAAATTCTTAATGAGTCAATTCCGTGTTCAATTCTACCCATGGCGTTTATTCTAGGAGCTATAATATAACCTACTTCATAAGTTCCAATTTCTCCTTCTTTTAAACCTGCTTCCTTAAATAAAGATATAAGGCCAGGTCTTTTGGTTTCATTTAATTTTTGAAGTCCCCATTTTACAAAAGATCTATTAGCTCCAGTTAAAGGAACCTGATCAGCAATAGTTCCAATTGCCACTAAATCCAATCTTTTATCTAAATCTATTTTTTTTGTAAAATATTTTTGAATTTCACGAGAGAATATCCAAGCAACTCCCGAACCTGAAATTTTCGTTGTATGAACTATTGAAAAAGATTTTAATGTTGTTTTCCCCTTCTTATGATGATCGGTAACAATAACATCAATACCTATTTTTTTTATCTTTTCAATTTCTTTACCCGCAACTATTCCATTATCAACGGTAATTAATACACCTAAATTTGGAAATTTATCTTTTAAGATTTTGACACTTTCAAAATTCACTCCGTATCCTTCTGAAAATCTTTCGGGAATATGTGGCCAAACATCAAACCCTAAATCAAAAAGTGTTTCCCATAAAACTGCAGTCCCTGTAATACCGTCAGCATCATAATCTCCATAAATTATTATTTTCTCTTTATTTTTTAACGCAGTTTTTAATCTCTCTAAACTTTTTTTAATGTCTTTTTTACTTATTCCTAATCTATCCAATGTTAATTTTTTTGGACTTACAGGATTTAGAAATTCTTTTTTCTGATCTGAAGTTTTAATTCCTCTATTTTTTAAAAGTATTTCAACTATTTTTTTTGAATTTAAGTCTTTACTTTTTTTATTGAATATAACTTCCCATTTTACTTTTTTATTATCCATAACACCTGAAGTATAATGATAAAGAAATGAATATAAAAGCCCAACTACCAAAATTTGTAATAAAAATATTAGAAAAATTTGAAACCAATAACTATGAAATATATATTGTAGGGGGAGCTGTAAGAGATGTCATCTTAGGAAAGATAATTGATGATTGGGACTTTACAACTAATGCGACTCCAGAGCAAATCTTAAAAATATTTCCAGAGGGATTTTATGATAATAAATTTGGAACTGTTGGAATTAAGGACCAATCAAGCGAAAATCCATTTGAAATAACAACTTACAGAAAAGAATATGGTTATTCTGACTCAAGAAGACCAGACAAGATCGAATGGGGAAAAACATTAAATGATGATTTATCAAGAAGAGACTTCACAATAAATGCAATGGCTTTAAAGCAAATAAAAGAAAAGACCAATGAATATCAATTAATAGATGAATTTGAAGGTCAAAAAGATTTAAAAGCAAAAAAAATTAGAGCAGTGGGTAACCCAAATGAAAGGTTTTCTGAAGATGCCTTAAGAATGATGAGAGCTATAAGAATCGCATCAGAATTAAAATTTACCATTGAAGATAAAACTCTTGAGGCAATAAAGAAAAATGCCAATTTAATTAATCGAATTGCAAAAGAAAGAATTAAGGAAGAGTTTTTTAAACTTCTCTCTTCTCCTCATCCTTATGAAGGTATGATAATTTTTAGAAATTCTGGACTTATAACCGAAATTATTCCCGAACTTGAAAAAACTTTCGGTGTTGAACAAAAGTCCCCTGGAAGACATCATATCTATGATGTTGGAACACATCTTTTAATGGCTTTAAAAAACTGTAAATCAGAAAATCCAGTAGTAAGGTTTGCAACTTTAATTCATGATATCGGCAAGCCCCAAACACACAAAGTGTTAGATACTGGAGTAGTTACTTTTTACAACCATGAAGTTATTTCAACAAAAATTGCAGAAAATATTGCCGATAGACTTAGGTTTTCCAATAAAGAAAAGGACAAATTTATTAAACTTGTAAAGTTTCATCAGTTTACTGTCGATGAAAGACAAACAGATTCTGCCATAAGAAGATTTATTAAAAATGTCGGCAAAGAAAATATTAAGGATATGTTAGATCTAAGAGTTGCAGATAGATTAGGAGGAGGAGCCAGGGAAACTTCTTGGAGACTTGAAGAATTCAAAAATAGATTAATTGAGATCCAAAAACAACCTTTTACTGTTAAAGACTTAAAAATTGACGGAAATGATGTTATGAAAAAATTAAAAATAAAACCTAGTCCAAAAGTGGGAGAAATCCTTAAAAAGATTTTTGATAAAGTTATTAAAAAAGAAACACCAAATAATAAAAAACAACTTCTAACGGAACTTGAAAAGTATAAATAATCCAATTGACAAACAACATTTAACAATTTAGACTGCTTTTTTAGTGATTCATGAAATAGTAAACAAATTCCCATATTCACTAGTTAAACTAGAAAACGGAAAATGGGAAATACAAGGCCAAATTCCTCAAGAGGGACCTTCTGGGCCATTTGATAGAATTTACAATTACGGAAATTTAAAACATCTTATTGGTGTCATACCAGAAAATGAGAGATACGACTCTTCTAACTTTCCAGCTGGAGAAGTATTGTCTTTTAAAAATCCTAATCTAAAAGAGAATATCAATAAAGTCTCTGAAATAGCAAATCATCTATTTCCAGATTTGCCAGAAAATAGATTCCTATATCAAAAAGAATTATTTCCAATATTTTTTGAAATAACAAAAAAACTCAAAAAAAGAATTGATAAAGACAATAATTTAAAAGAAAAAAATTATGTAATTTTTCCCCCTCTAAAAGGAGGAGAGTTTGTTGCTGCTTCAATTTTATACTCAGCTAAAAAAATTGGTTGGGAAATTCCTCTTAAGAATATTGCAAATATTGAAGAAAAGAGAATAAAAATGCCTGATGGAAAAATGTTTCTTGGAATTAATATAAATCATTTACCTAAAATAAATGCCGATACTTCAATAATATATGCAGACGATTGTCTTGCCACAAACATCAGTACTAAAAGCTGTTTATTATTAATTGCTGAACTTCAACAAATCAAGAAAGATAAAATAAAAGTAAAAATAAATTCAACTGCTGTATATGCTGTTGCGCATCAAAAATCCATACATGAATTATATAAAAATTATGGAACTAAAATAATTACAGGAGGACTTGCATATGAACTTGACTCCAACTTCTATATTAAAAATCCAGATAATCCAGAAAATCCATTTAAAGTAGGAGATATGGGTGAATGGACAAAAATACTTCCCCAAAATAAATATAAAAATATAGCACCATGGAATGAAGAAAGATTTAGACTAAAAAACTTTTGGAATAATCAACAAATCTTATTTTTTTAGTATCTTCTGAAGAATATTATTTTTCTTTAAATAAGAATTCAACTCATCAAATGAGACAAGTAAAGACACTGCAACAAATGGAGATGAATACGTACCTGCAATTGTACCTATCAAAAGTGCTACAGCAAACCATCTAACAGTAGTTCCACCTAGAAGAATTAAGGCAACAAGCATAAATAATATAGTAAAAGAATTATTTAAAGATCTAACCATTGTTTCACTTACTGCTCTATCAGCTAAATCTTTTAAAAGTCCTCCTTCTTTTTTTTGATATTCTCTGATCCTATCATAAACAACTATTGTATCGTGGACCGAAAACGAAAGAGTTGTCAAAAGTGCAGTTACAAACAAAAAGTCAACTTCAGTATTAAAAAAGTGACCCAATATACTAAAACTACCAATTAAAATTAAACTATCATGAAACATTGCTAAAATTGCTGAAGTGCCAAATTTAAAACTTTTAAACTGAAGCGCAACCCACAATAAAATAACAATAGTTGATAAAAGCATTGCAATAACAGTCTTTCTAATAAGTTCTGGCCCTATTGAAGGACCAACATTTTCAAATCTTAATTCCTTTACACTAGATCCTAATATTTCTTCAAGCGCTAAAGTAACTTTTTCTTTTTCTTCTCTTTCAAGTGGAGGAAACCTAAAAAGATAATTATCAATTCCCGCTTTTTGTATAGAATTTACAGGGAAACCTTTTTGCGAAAGTTTATTATTAATTTCTTCAGTAGAAACACTATTTTCGAATTTATATTCAACTACTGCACCCCCAGTAAAATCTACTCCCAACTTAAATCCCCATTTTATTATTCCATATGCTCCAAAAATAAGAAAAAATAAAGAAACTGCCAAATATATAAACCTGTATTTCATCCACTTAATCATTTTTTTTCTCCTTTACAAAAACTCTGAGTAAATTTCTTGATACATAAATTCCTGTAAAAAGACTAATTCCAATTCCTAAAGCTAGAGTTATTGCAAAACCTCTAACAGGTCCTGATGTATGAAGAAAACTCCAATCAAAAGGGTTAGCTAGAATAAAAGCAGTTACAAGGGAGGCAATATTTGCATCTCTTATTGAATCCCAAGCTCTTCCAAACGAGATCTCTAAAGCATCTGCAGTATTTCTTCTTAATTTTTCCTCTTTATATCTTTCAAAGATCAAAATGTTACTGTCAACCGCCATACCAACTGAAAGAAGAAAACCTGCAATACCAGGAAGTGTTAAAACAACGGGAATTAATTTATATAAAGACAAAGTCAAAACACCAAATACAATCAGTCCCAAATCCGCAATTATTCCCAACCAACCATAAGAAAGAACCATAAATATAAGTACCATTAATATTCCTACAACTCCTGCCCTTATGCTTTTATTAACTGATTCAGTCCCCAAAATTGCCTCAACTGTTCTTTCCTCAACCAGATTAATAGAGATGGGAAGTGCACCTGCATTTAATTGCAAAGAGAGTTGTTTTGCTTGATCTAATGTAAAATCTCCTGATATAGCAGCTTGACCGCCTGAAATTATTTCTTGGACAATAGGAGCAGAAACAACTTCGTTATCCAAAATTATTGCCAAAGGCTTCCCGATATTTTCTGAAGTAATTTTCTCAAATTTATCCCCTCCTTCTTTTGAAAACTGGAGTTGAATTACAGGTTTCCCACTTTTTTGTTCATCAAAACCTACCCTTGCACTTGATAAATCAGCCCCAGTTAAATCGGTTAACTTGAAAGATGCAGATTCTGTAGATTGAGGTACTTCTGCAAAAATTAGTTGAGCAGTTTTCCCAATAATATCAACTGCTTCCTTTGTATCTTTGACACCGGGAAGTTCAACAATGATTCTATTTTTCCCAGCAAAAGAAGATGTTTGAACAACTGGTTCGGAAACTCCAAACAAGTTAACTCTTCTTTCTATTACATCCCTTAGGGAATCTAGAGCGTTTTTAACATTATCTGGATTAATATTTGATGCATCTGCCTCAAAAACCAAATGACTTCCTCCAGCTAAGTCTAAACCTAAAAATAAATCAAAACTTTTTTTTACTTCAAACTTCCCTATTTTAAAATTAATATCAGGCCTAATTAGATCTTTTTTTATATTTATTTTCCCTAACTTAATATTTAAAGGAATTCTGTTCGGTAAAGAAATAAAAGTTGCAATAATTGTTAAAAAAAGAATTAGTAATGTTTTTTTAACAGGAGTAGATATTTGAGGCATAAGCTAACCAATAAGTTCTTCCTCGTCACCAATTATCATTGTTCTACTAGTAGTTAAAATTCCCAAAAGAAATGGATCTCTTCTTTTTTTTCTAAAATCTAATTCGTCTTTACTCATAACAGTATAATTTATTTCTTTTCCGCGTTTACTTTCTTCTTTCCTTATTAAGGAAGAAAGTTCAGGTAAGACAACTTCTCCAACAACTAAAATCTCCACCTCATCATCTTTTCTCCTATTTTTACCTCTGGCAAATCTCCCTGAAAACATAACATAACCTACTTTTCCGATTTTATTTCTATTAGCAATAATTTCTGCACCCAAACCAGTAGTTTTTGAAACTAAAGATAAAATATCTCCAAAAAAAGGATAATCTTCTCTAACCCAATAATAAACTCTATTAGCTCTTGGCTCTTTTTTGAGAATTCCCGCCTTTTCTAATCTATCAAGTTCGCGTCTTACCGCATTAATTTCTTCTCCCACTTCTCTTACAGCTCCTCTTACATGATAT
Source organism: Patescibacteria group bacterium (assembly GCA_018826545.1). Lineage (GTDB taxonomy): Bacteria > Patescibacteriota > Microgenomatia > UBA8517 > UBA8517 > JAHKAL01. The sequence goes on from JAHKAL010000026.1 coordinate 24,094, forward strand.
TTTTCATTTAAGTTAGACAAGAAAAGTTCTAATACTTTTATTCGCACTTTCGAAGTAATGATGTCAGCTAAATTAGCCATATATATTCCATTGGGGCAGGAAAATTAATATTCTATTTCGTTACCGGCAGGTACTATTTCTATCCAAGTTTGTCCTCTGACAAATGATATTTCTTTACCCTTAGCGTCAAAGAACTTTGTTCTTTCCTCCCTAGAATCTTTCTCCCAACTTCCTTTTACCACAATTCCATTCTGAAATACAAGTGCATTTCCCTCACCAATAGTTGTGTAATACAAATGCATATTTCTATCAACCGAACTTTTCTCTTTTGCAAAAAGTATTACAACATTTTTGGCAGCAAATTGTTGTTTATATTCCAAATCTATATGCTCTTTTCCTCCGTTAAACCTTAGATACTGATTATTAGCAGAGTCATATTTCCAATTTACATCATAATCAGTTTTATTATCCCAAAACTTAAACGAAATATCAGAAGCTACAGGAGTCTCAGGTTTATCATCAATAAAATTCCATTCAACAAAGCTTGCGTCCCAAGCTTTTCCTTTTTCATTCTTTGCACCAAATCCCCGCTTTTCGGCTTGAGCAAATGCAGCATCCAGTGAAGCCACCATAGTGTGTTCCGTTGCAACCTCTTTTCCCAATCTCTCATAATTTCTCCAAAATACTGGAAAACCTGAATCATAGGTTGTATCAAAATCATTTCCTTTAGGAACTCTCCAACCTAGGGTTTCCAATAGTTCCAATGCTCTTACTTGCTTAGCCGTATCTCCTAATCCAGAATAATCGTTAGCTCCTCCCACATGCATAAAAATTGGTTTATCTCCATATTCTGAAGCATAATCAATAAAATAAACTCTTGCTGACCTGACCGGAGCAATTTTAACTTCTTCAGCTGAAACACCACAATAAAAAATTCCTAAAAATCTAGTAATTCCACCTTCTGCAACAATTTCATAAATTACATCAGCTTTTAAAAGACCAGATGGAGGCCTGGAATCCGCATGATTTTCAATCATTGCAGCAATCGGACGTCTCTCTTCCCATATATACTTCTCTTCCTTTGTAAATTTAAGTCCATTAATAGGACAAACTTCAGTCTTTGGGGCTGACAGATCTATTCTTGATCTTATTCCGTCACCAGATCCTGCTGTTGCAGCATCATCCTTTTTGATAAAACTAAAAATCGCTAAAGAGATTCCTGTTACTAAAAGATAAATCCCAACAAACCCAATAACTTTCATAAATTTTTTGGAAGTAATGAAATTTACAAATTTTGATTTTTTGTCCATAGAATAATAATACTAACTTTTGTGGGCTTTTAACAATGCCTTTTTTTCTTCACCTGATAGTTCGAACTCACTTTTGCCATTTTTAATAGCTTTTGCATATACCCTAGTCCTATCTCTTGTATGAAGTGTTGTAATAATTGCTCCATTTTCTTTTCCATCAAGAAGCGCAAAACAAAAACTATGGTCTCCTCCAGTTTCTTTAAAAGGGTTAAATCTTATTAAAGACATTTTTTGTACATGTCCTAAATCCAAATCTTTTATATTTTGAATTTCTTTTTTAATTTCTTGAATTTCAGATTGATTTTTAGTTTCAGCAGCAAGAACTTTATCTAGAGTTTTTCTAATATCAGGTTCTTTTATTCCTTTTGATAATTTCCTGAAAAAAGAAAATATGATAAATACAAAAACACTTAATATTAAAGTCCAAACACCAACAACTATTAAAATAATTAATTGAATATTAAACATTTATATTTTTTCCTAAACTCTGTCATTTTTACATTTAGATATAATAGTGTCAAGAAAATTATTTGATAATTTTGGAAATAAAATCAATAATAGAAAAGGATGTCGAAAAAAAGAACGAGAAAACAAAAACAAAATACGAAATATACATTTGCTTATAAAATAATAAATGAAGCTAAAAATTTCAATTTTGAGCCCACTGTCAAGGGGCAAATTAAAAATACTATTAAAGGCACTTCTAAGGGTATTGGATTACGAAAAAACGCCGAGCCTAAGGCAAAAGACAGCTATCAAGGCTATATCAGAAAGGACATAAGAAAAAGTCTTATAATAGTTAGCCTCATCTTAGCTTTAGAAGTAGTGATATACTTGGCTTGGCTCTAAAACTAGAGGCCAAAGAACTTAAAAAATAGTTCTGCCCTAATTGAAGGGAGGTGAAGACATATGATGTACTGTGTAAAATGCCGCGCAAAGAGAGAAGGTAAAGAACATCAAGACGTAGTAATGAAGAACGGCAAGAAAGCCGTAAAAGCAGTTTGTGATGTTTGTGGCACAACAATGTTTAAAATCGGAGGAAGATAAAAACCGATTTGAATCATTAAACACAAAAGGGTTTTCCCGTACATCGGGACCCTTTTGTTTTCTAAGCAAATCTTTTAATGAAGGAAAAGGAAATATACTGATTAATTAGAATTAATAATTATTGTGACAGGTCCATCTAAAACTGAAGTAATTTCCATATAATTTCCAAAACTACCTTTCTCTACCTTTATTCCAGTACTTTTAAGTTTTTCTAAAAAATAGTTATATAATTCTTCCGCCTTTTGAGGTTCCTCTGCATTAATGAAAGAAGGTCTATTTTGCCCCTTAGTCTCTCCATACAAAGTAAATTGTGATACTACTAATACCTCTCCTTTTACATCCTTAATAGATAAATTCATTTTCCCTTTCTTATCAGACATTATTCTTAATTTAGATATTTTCTCACTCAGATAATCTACTTCCTTTTTAGAATCTCCTTTTTTAATCCCCAGAAGAATTAAAAGACCATTATTAATTTGACCAACAACTTTTTTCTGGTTTATATCTAAAACTCTAGCTTCTTTAACTCTTTGAACAATTACTCTCATAATATATATTGCACTTGGAATTTGTCTAAAGTCTAATATAATACAGAAAGTGACTCAAAGAAAGTTAAAATATAAAAGAGTTCTTCTAAAAATCACTGGGGACTTATTTGGAAATCAAAAAGGGAAAGGAATTAGGAATGTCGAAAGGAGTGCCTTTTATCAATAGAAGAGAGGCACGAATGCTCCCGGCAATGTATTCG
>JAHKAL010000027.1 GCA_018826545.1 Patescibacteria group bacterium
CTTATCCATTGGTTCATTTTGCTTCCTCAAATGAAGAAAAAAAGATTCAGATAGAGAAAATAGTTTCCAATTACTTATATAAGGATGTGTTGAAGTTTCAGAATCTTAAAAGTGCTGAAATAGTCAGAAAATTACTTGAGGCTCTCGCACTTCAGATTGGAAACGAAGTTTCCTACAATGAATTATCCAGCCTTTTAGGAATAAGTAAGCAAACAGTAGAAAATTATGTTGGAATTTTAGAAAAAGCTTTTGTTATATTCAAAATAACTCCATATAGTAAAAACTTAAGAAAAGAAGTAGGAAAATTAAGAAAGATCTATTTTTATGACTTGGGAGTTAGAAATACCCTAATAGATAGTCTTAAACCGTTATCTTTAAGAAATGATGTTGGAGCTATGTGGGAGAATTTTGTGGTGGGAGAAAAGAAAAAAGAATCTAATTTTGTGGGAAACCTAAAAAAATTATATTTTTGGAGGACTTATGATGGACAAGAGGTTAATCTGGTAGAAGAAAGGGAAGGAAAACTTTTTGGTTTTGAAATTAAATGGAGTAAAACAATTAAGAAATCTCCTAAAGCTTGGAAAGACAATTACCCTGATGCTTCTTGGGAAGTGATCAATAAAGATAATTATTTCGTGTGATCTCAATTATTTTTAATTAATAACAGAAAAACAAAAAAAGGGCCTGTAGGCAAACGGTATACCACACCCTTCGCATGGGTAAATTCTGGGTTCAAATTCCCAGAGAGGTCCACAAATATATCCAAGTATAGTTTTATCCGTCGATTATTATGACTGGATGGTAGTTTTGCTTATGCTATCTTTGATAGCAGATATAGATGACATATTTAGTATAAATTTATACTAAAACTATCCTCAATGTTAAGAGGTGTTTAGTTAGTTATTTAATATTACAAAAAGTCTGGACTTTTTGTCAGATAATGTTTATGTAAAGTCTCCTAGTAACTGGCTTGCTTCACTAAATAACTACGGCGAAACCGGTGGTGTTGCTTCTTCAGGCAGTTCTAAAGGAGGTTTGATAATTGGTTCCTCTTTGGGTTGTGGGGGAATTAAGTTTTCAGCCTTACTCTCTGTAGTTTCAACAGGAAGAGGTTTTTCTGCTTCCAAAGCTTCAATTTCTTTTACGGCCAGATCATGATCGGGTGAGTCTTTCTCAACCAAAGAAAGAACAATTTCCATTTGGACGATTGCTTTTTCAATTTCTCCTTTTTCTCTTAAAGCAACTGCAAGATTGTAATGAGCATTTGCATAGTCTGGTTTTGCTATAACTGCCAATTCAAATACTCTTATAGCCTCATCATACATACCCAATGCATAGTAGACTCCACCTAAAGAGATTCTTGGCAGGGGATTAATAGGATCTAAATTAACTGCTTGACCAAAGGTTTCAATTGCAAATTGATCGGACCCTTGGGCAAATGGAATAATTGCTTTATAGATAATTGCCAAATTGTTCCAATTTTCACTTCTGGCGGGATTAAGAGTAACTGCCACTTTTCCTTCTTGAATTGCCTGTTGAATAAGCTGAGTTATTGTTTCTTTATCCTGATCAGTTAAGTTCTCCTGCCTGGCCAGAGAATTTGCAATGGCGAAACTAACCTGAGAATAAGAGGATCTGTATTTGTCAACATATGGATTCAGTTGTATCGCTTCTGTCAGATAATCATAAGTATTTATGGCATTGTTGGTAGTTAAAGAGTTGGCTGCTTTTTTAAACTTTGTTTCAGCCCTTAGAGTCTTAACTGCGGTAAGTGAGAAGATAATAAGTCCAATAACAATTGGGGCTGTTATTAAACCAGCCAGAATTCTTGTAAGGAAATACGATCCCTTTTGTCCTTCCTGACCCTTAAGGGTCAAGTTAATACTAAAATCCTTTTTCTCTGAATTAAGAGAAAAAAGAGTGTATAAAGTAAGCAAAAGAGTTGTTGATGATGGAAATATTCCAAGAAGAATTAAGCAAAGACCAAGTGAAACTGTTGTTTCCTTTTTCTTAATTAAATTTTTCTTGATAACTTGGAAAGAAACAATTAAAAGAAGAATGGTTGCGGATAGACCCATAAGACCGGTTTCGGTTAGGATTGTAAGATAAAGGTTTCTGGCGGAATTAAACTTAATATTCCAATTTTCAGTTGCATTATATGTGATCGGTCTAAAAAGATTGAATGCTGTTTGATAGTTGCCCGGACCCATTCCCAAAAGGGGATTTTGTTTAAGGGAATCCATTGATATTATCCAAGAATTTTGGAAACTATCCAAAACAATTTTGATTTTCTTGTCGGAAAAAATATTTACGAGACTTAGTATTATTGCGGAAACTATAAATACGGAAGTAACTGCTGTAAAAATCTTTTTTACAAATTCTTTTTCTTCTAGAGCTGAATGAATGGTAATTGGCAAAATTGAAGCCAGGAAGATCAGAGCAGGAATAAGTGCCCCTTCGGTGTTGAAAGTGGAAAGTTTCATAAAAGCAGGAAGTTGTGGAATTTTGGACAATATTCCGGACAGAGCCAAGATTAATATTAGGGAAAAGATTAAAGATGAATAAAAAAGGATTGATTTTATCTTTTTTTCTTTAATTTGTGATTGGTTTAAGAGAAAATAAAAAAGTGTAAGGCTGACAAAAATAATTGCATTTCCAGGCATAAAGAAAGCTTCAATTTTGTTTGGGGTTATAAGTATTCCACTAATCAAGTAGGCAATTCCTAAGAAAAAAATAGGGAAATCAAAACTGCCTGAAGAGATTGTTAATTCTCCTTTGATGAAAGTTCTTATGCATTTAATCAGAAGAGCAAGTGATACTCCCAAGACAAGTATTGACACCTTGCTAGTTCTAAATGGGTCGGCAAAAAAAGGAAGAACTAATAAGGGAGTAAAAAAGACAATTGCTAGAAGAATATATTTTTCAAATGTTTTTAAAATTCTCATTTTATATATAGTTAATTTTTAAACGTTGAGAACTGGTTTGTCAATAGTCTTTTAGAACAAACAACTACTCTTTATATACTAATATATATTAAGGTATTACTCTGATATATTCTATCTGATATTAATTTTTTTAATATTTAA
>JAHKAL010000028.1 GCA_018826545.1 Patescibacteria group bacterium
ATAAACAGGTCCACATTTTGGGCAGATTTATAATCAACCATTCTTAAGAAATGATTCACAACCGAAGCTAATATATTTATTCCAGGAAGTTTCTGCCAGTTTCTAGCAGTTGGATAGCCGTAAAGATACCTTGGGGGTGTATGACAATAACAAATGTGTATAGCTTTGCCTTTATTAATTAAATTAGGTTGATATGCACCTGTAGCTGAAACTATTACTAAATCATATTTAGAAAAATTCCAAAATTTAAATATGGGAATTGCAAGAAGCCTAAGGGGGCTAATTAGTTTTGATTTAAAAGGAATGTATTGCAAAACTGATGGTTTTATATCCATCTTTTCAAATCTTTTTCTATGAGGACCTAAAAACCTAGGTAAATAGACAGTTGTATAGATAGGAGCTTTTGGAAAAAGATTATGCAACTCCTCCAACACTTTCTCTGCTCCCCCGTATTCTTTTATATAATCATGAACTATTGCTATTTTCATTTTTAAAGTAATGTCATTTGTTTTTCCTGATCTTTTTGTTTTCCAATTTTTCTAATTCTTTGAGTTAAAGTTCTAAATCCTAGTTCTTCAAATAATTCTAATACTTTATTACTATCCAAGTCCCACTTAGCTGCATCATCTAAGCTCAAACTTACTGGTACATTTTTTACAATTGTTGCAAGTTTATATGACATTAAAGCTGATTTTTTATCTTTTATAAGTTTTTCAGATACCCTGGGTTGAATTTTTTTTATATTTTTATAAATGTTATCTAAACTTTTATATTCATCCAAAAGTTTAATCGCAGTTACTGGTCCAATACCGCCTACTCCAAAATAATTATCAGATGGATCTCCAACCAGTGCTTTATAGTCAGCAATTAGTTCTGGGACTACTCCTAATCTTTCAACTGTCTCATTTTTACCAAATAATTTTCCATTCGAAAGACCTGCAATAGGCATAAAAACTTTTACCTTGTTATCCACCAATTGCAAAATATCTCTATCTCCAGTAACAATAACTACATCGATTTTATTTTTATATTTTTGGGCTAAAGTTCCAATAACATCATCTGCTTCAAATCCTTTTTTAGATATGGCAGGAATATCAAAGGCCTTAATTACTTCTTTTGTTTTTTCAATTTGGGATTCCAAACTTTTATCTGTTTTGGGTCTTTGAGCTTGATATGTTTTAAAAGCCTTATGTCTAAAGGTAGGAGCTTTCTCATCCATACAAACAATAATATGAGTCGGGTTTAAATCCTGGATAATCCTTAAAAGCATTGAAACAAATCCATATATAGCGTTCGTTGGTTCTCCTTTTTTATTTGTCAGAGGAGGCATTGCATGAAAAGCCCTATGAAGTATTGCAAAACCATCAATTAATACTAGCTTTTTCACTTGAATTATTTTGAGTCCTTTTTTCCTACAATTTTCTCGAAATCGTCCTTATCCAAGGTTTCTTTTATGAGAAGCTTTTCTACTACTTTATCTAGTAATTTTTTGTTTTTCTTTAATATTTCTTCTGCATTTTTATAACAACCATCGATTATTTTATTTACTTCGTTGTCTATTTTTTCTTGCGTTGCAGGAGAAATTGTAGGCCCTTCATAAAAGTCCAGTGAACCAAATTCTCCATATTCTGAATTAGCACCCAAGTTAACAGGTCCTAGATTGCTCATTCCAAAGTCCACTACCATTGCTCTTGCAATTTTAGTTGCATTTTTAATATCACTTGCAGCACCAGCTGTCATTTCATCAAAAATTAGTCTCTCAGCTGCCCTTCCTCCAAGCATGGCTGTAACAGCTTGTAAAAGCCTTGTTTTAGTTTCATGAGTTCTGTCTGCCCCCGTTGAAGAAATTTCAGTGTGGCCCAAACTCATTCCTCTAGCCACAATTGAGATTCTCTGGACCGGATCAGTCTTTGGCAGGAAATGAGCAGTTAGGGCGTGTCCTGCTTCGTGATATGCAGTGATTTGTCTGTCCTCATCTGTTTGGAGTCTTTTCTTGGCAGGACCTAGTTTAACTTTAGTTGCAGCCTCTTCAACGTCACCCATTTCAATTGCAACTTTTGCTTCTCTTGCGGCATGGATTGCAGCTTCATTAAGCATATTCTCAAGATCAGCTCCAGAAAAACCTACAGTTCTATCAGCAATTTTTATCCAACCAATTCCTTTAGCGAATTTTTTACCTCTTGAGTGAATTTTTAATATTGCAAGCCTACCTTCTTTATCGGGCATATCCAAAGTTACTCTTCTGTCAAATCTTCCCGGCCTTAAAAGTGCAGGATCCAAAAGATCTCCTCTATTTGTTGCTGCGATAACCATTACGTTATCATTTGGGGTAAATCCATCCATTTCAACTAAGATTTGGTTTAAAGTTTGTTCTCTTTCATCGTGTCCCCCAATCATTCCTCTACCCCTTTGCCTTCCAATTGCATCAATTTCATCTATAAAAATAATTGAAGGGGCAGAAAGTTTTGCCTGTACAAAAAGATCTCTTACACGGCTTGCTCCAACACCTACAAGCATTTCCATAAATTCTGATCCTGCCATTGAGAAAAATGGAACTCCTGCCTCTCCTGCAACAGCTCTTGCTAATAAAGTTTTTCCGACACCAGCCGCACCAAAAAGAAGTACACCTTTAGGTGTTCTTGCACCAATCCTTCTATACTTAGCTGGATTTTTAAGAAAGTCTACTACTTCTTCCAATTCTTTCTTGGCATCATCTACTCCTGCAACATCCTGGAAAGTTACGCTTTGCTTGCCTTTTGCAAAAAGTTTAGCCTTACTTTTTCCAAAGGAAAAAATATCCTGAGCCCCTTTGTTTTGAGATTTAAAGATAAAAAGAAAAAATACTGCCATTAAAGCAATTGGCAAAACTACTCCCAATATTTGCCCTACTGCATCACTTATTGTCTTATCAACTATATTGTAACTAACCTTATTCGGATCAATTTTAAATTTATCCAAAAGATCAGTGAAGCTTTCTGTTGATTCTTTATTTGTACTTTTTATGGAATCATCTTCATAAGTAAGAACCACTTTATTTTCATCAATTGTCACATTTTTAACTTTCTCAGCCTTAATATCGCTCATAGCCTGAGAGATTTCCAGTTTTGAAGAATTACTTTGGAATTCAAACATAGAAATTACAAAAGGAACTAAAAAGAAAAGAATAAAAAGAGCTAAAAGAACTTTTTTAATGTCTAATTTTATTTTTAATTTAATCTGTTTTTTCTTCATTTAACTTTTCTTTTCCCTGGAATTATAACACTTTAATGGACTTTTGTTCCTGAATCAATCTCCTTTTCAGGAATAAGAAGAACGCAGTTACCATTTTCATCTTCGGGAGCTAAAAGCATACCTTGGCTTTTTACTCCTTTTATCTCTTTTTCTTCAATATTTGATAAATAGACTATTTTTTTTCCAACAAGCTCTTCAGGTGTATACCAATCTCTAATTCCCGAAACAATAGTCCGCTCCCCCAATTCTCCCACTTCAAGAGTGAGTTTAATGAGTTTATCCACTCCCTCAACTGCTTCAGCTTCCAGCACTTTAGCAATTCTAATATCAAGTTTTTGGAAATCCTCAAAAGAAATATTATCCATTTTTTATACTAAACCCATAGCCTTTTTAACTTCTAAAAGTGTTTCTGAGGCAACTTTAGTAGCTTTAAGGCTCCCTTCTTTTAATATTTTTTCTATATATTCAGGATCTCTTTCTAATTTAGCTCTTCTTTCCTGAATAGGTTTAAGTTCTTTATAAATTGCCTCTGCCAATTCTTCTTTTAAGGAAGAGTATTTAATACCATCTTTCAGGTAGTCTTTTTCGTAATTTTCTCTTTTATCTTTTCCCTCAAAAAACTCAACCAAAGTTAAAAGTGTATTTACTCCACCACTATCTGGAACTTTGTCTCCTTTTCCTAAGTCTGTTGGAGTTTTTGCAAGTCTTTCTTTAATTGTTTCTAAACTATCAGTTAAAAGAATAGAACTCCCAGAAATTGATTTACTCATCTTTCCCTCCCCTGTTAGGGATGGTACATAGTCTCCCTTAGTTATAAATCTTTTTGGTTCTGGAAAGTCTGTACCAAATTTTTCATTCATCTTTCTTGCTACCTCACGCGCAATTTCTAAATGTGGTTCTTGATCTATTCCTACAGGCACAAATGTAGCTTTATAAAGCAAAATATCCGCAGCCATCAATACTGGATAGTTAAGTAGAGCCACATTTACATTTTTGGGGTATTGTTTAATTTTTTCCTTGAAAGTTGGTATATGTTGCATTCTTGCAACCGTAACTTGAGTTGAAAAGAGATATGTCAATTCAAGAAGTTCCTTAATATGAGATTGAACAAATAATGCACATTTCTCAGGATCCAGACCTGCCGACAAGTAATCTAAAACTATATCCTTTATTTTCGATTGAAAATCTTTTGTTTCAAAAGGTGTAGTCAGAGTATGAAGGTCAGCAACCATATAAAAAGTTTCATACTCAGGGTTATTCTGTAACTCCAACATACCCTTAACCGCACCAAGATAGTTTCCTAAATGTAGGCGGCCTGTTGCCCTAATACCTGATAAAACACGTTTTTTCATATACTTTTAGTTTAACAAAATATAAAAATACCTCTAGAGCGAAAGGACGAATGAAGTTCGTGGTGCCACCTTTCTTTCTTTTAAGAAAAACTTAAAAGCTTAATTTACTAAGACTCCCGTATTCCAACCAATACGGTTTTGACGTCTTTTGTGCCAGCGACTGGAATCGGACCAGTGACCTATCGCTTATGAAACGATCGCTACTACCACTGAGCTACGCTGGCTGAAAATTGTGTTGCGGAGCTAGGAGTTGAACCTAGTCTGCAAGATTATGAGCCTTGCGTGCAGCCGTACACTACCCCGCATATACGTACAGTATTATAACCCAAAGTTCAGCTTCTTCAAAACCTCAAATAAATAATTTAAGCCACTTTTTCCAAGTTGGATCTGGCAATAAATCCTCTTCTTCCTCAAGAATTGGTGCAATTTTTTTAAGTATTTCGTCTTCGGGGAGAATAAGTACTATCTCTCCCTCTTTAGCTAACCCCAACTTGTCCCTTAATTGTTTTTCTACATAAGCATCACTTTCGACTTCAGCTACTTTTTTTTCAAGCTCTTCTTTTTCTTTTCTTAATACTTCCACCTTTTTTTCTTCGTCTTTAATTCTGTTTCTAATGTCTATTGCTCTTATGATATTTCTTACAAGAGAAATTGCTACAATTATTACTCCAAAGATAAGTAAGTATTTAGAATAGTCAGAAACTTTTCTTTTAAAAAAATCTGTAATTTCTTGGTTGTTTTTCCTTTTCATTTTTGTACCTATAATATATTGACTATATTTGAGAATGTGATATCATATAAAACTAATCGTATCCTGCTTCTATAATAATAGTATATGACACAAGAAATATTAAAGAATCTGCTTCCAAAATTTTTAGATTATCTAAAAACAAAAAGCAGAAGTCCATCAACAATCCTTGCCTACAGGGCAGATTTGGAACAATTAAAAGATTTTTTGCAATCCAAAAATAAAGTCTTAGTAGAACAAGTTGTTCAAAGTGACTTAGAAGCTTTTAGAGACACTCTATTAACTGAAAAATATACCCCAAAAAGTGTTTCAAGAAAATTAAATGCTGTAAAAACCTTCTTTAGATGGATGATTTCAGAGCATTACATAACAACTGATGTATCTCAAAATGTTGCTCATCCAAAAATAGAAGCTTCACTCCCAAAATTTTTATCCCCTCTTAAATATAGAGCCTTAAGAGATGTAGTTAGGAATGATCAAAGAACAGCTGCAATAGTTGAGTTGATCCTCCAGACCGGTATGAGAATATCTGAAGTTGCCGGCATAAAATTAGAAAATATAAAGGCAAATCAAATAAAAATTGAAAGTTATGCAACTCAACCAGAAAGAACAATTCCTCTAAATACTCCTGCAAAAGAAGCTTTAAATTCTTACGCCAAAATAAGACCAAATAAGATTCTATCCCCTTATGTCTTTGTCAGTAAAAACGGAAAAGCACTAGCCGTTAGAAATATAAGAGCTTCAATTGATAGATATATGCAAAAAGCAGAAATTGGTAAATTTTCAGTTAATGATCTAAGAACTACCTTTATTGTAGAAAACCTTAAAAATGGAGTTGATATAGTACTCTTGTCCCAAGTATCAGGACATAAAAGATTATCAACCACAGAGCGTTATCTGGAGCTTGCAGCAATAAAAGAACCAGGTAAAAACCCAGTACTCCAGGAGTTATAAAAATATTATAAAGACAAATTTGTGGGCCTGGAAAGAGTCGAACTTTCGACTAGACTTTATAAGAGTCTTGTTTTACCGTTAAACTACGGGCCCGGAAAACAACTTATGTTTGTAGCGAAATTATACCAAAATTGTGCTTATTTCACCATAAATGTCTGAAATCACTTTAATTGTCATTAATATATTTTCTTTTAAGGAAGTATTGCACACATACAAACTACAGGTCCCGTGACCAAAGCTTTTTTGATCAAGATCTGTCTTTTTACTCTTTTTTATATAAGGCTTTGTAAATTGATCTTTCCCGATTCCCAATACTCTACTCCAATAATTAGTTTCTTTTGTTATATCCATATCACTATAAAGATGTAGATTTATATGTATTTTCTTTTTTGAAACATGTAAACATTTATTAATCCAAAACAAAGTAAACTTAATTACACTTGGGTCTGTATTACAAAGGCTCAATACATTCCTTGATGACTTTCCCCCTTCACCCCAATAAAGAAACAAGCCAGCAATAAACAATTCTCTTTTTGATAAAACACCTATTTTTTTCTTTTGAATTTTATATTTTTCAAGTAAACGTCTTTCCAGTTTCTTTCTTTTGGTATTTCTGCACTTTTCTATCCTTTGTTGGTTGAAATCTCTTAGAAGTCTTATTTGGCTTTTACTAAGGGGTAATTTACATAACCAATCGCTCAAAGTACTTTTTGGTATACCCAATTCTCTATTGATCTGGCTATAACTTTTTCCTTGTTTCCGAAGTATTAAAACTTTTCTATGTTCAATCACTCTTGCCATACTCTTACCCTTTATATAAACTCTCTCCTAAATTAAATATAGAACAATTTTATACCGAAGTAAAGACGAAACTTTAAAAAAATTTAATTATCTCTTTTAAGGCAAATGTTCTTTTTTCTTTTTTATCCAGATCCATTGCCAGCAAAAGCCATTGTTCTTTTGAATACCATTTAGTTTTCCCAAAATAAATATTTTCAGGAATAATGTGTCTTATAGAGGTTTTTTCTTTCTCAGTTTTTGTATTTAAATACCAGTGGAGTACTATTTTTTCTTGCCATTTACCGCACCTTTAATCTCTTCCCAGTCTTTAACTTTCCTTATTTTTAAATTCTTTTTCCAGACTTCATTTAAGACTGACATATCTACATTTTTTTCTTTCGCATAAGCTAGAAGTGCTACAACATCTTTTGGAAAACATTTTCCCCCAAAGCCTCTGACAGTTGTAACATCCAAATGGTGTGGTCCAATTCTAGGGTCCGCCGCAACTAATTCTTTTACTTCTTCGTATTTAACTCCCAATGCAGTACATAAATCGAACATTTCATTTGCAAAAATAACTTTACTCGCCAAACAGGCATTACTCATATATTTAACCATTTCAGCCGTAGTTGGATCTGTAAGAAATATCTTTGAATCTGCTCCTAATAAATCTCTATATAATCCAGTAAGTCTTCCTGCTACAGGTTGAGAAAGTGTGCCTATTACAGTTCTATCAGGATGTAAAAAATCCCAAGGAGCATTAGCTTCAGTCAAAAATTCAGGATTCATAGCAAAATTAACCTTTGGATATTTTTCAGCAAATGCAGCAGTTGTACCAGGAATTATTGTCGATTTTATTGTAAGAATCTTATCTGACCCACTAATTTTAGGTGCAATAAAATTAACAACTTCATTTACAATTGAAAGATCAATTCCAGAATAATCATCGAACATTGGAGTTGGAACACAGATAAACAAAAATTCACTTTCTTTAATTACTTCCTCTGGAGACCAAGGACCCTTAGTCCTTGAGTACCACATAACCTCATTTTCTTTATTCTTGGCAAAGCCTTCCCCCACTGCTCTTCCAACTACTCCCCAACCTACAATTCCAATTTTTGTTATTTCGGCCATATCAGTTAAATTATCACAATTTTGCTCTTCGAGCAATCTCAGCCTGAACTAATTTTTCATCCCTACCATATTTTAATCTGCTCATTTCTTTTATTATCTCAGCCACCCTTGTATTTTCTTTCTGTTTTTCCTTAACCATATCCTTAGTCATATCCATAGAAAAAGGTTGGACAGGCTCGTTATTCACAATAGTTTTTACATAACCATGATATCTTTCAACATTTAAAAGATCATCTTCTGCAAAGACCGGAGAAAATTCATGAGCTAGGTAGTTTGCATCAGAAACACCAACTCTAAATGAAACAATTGTTCCAACGTTTCCAAAAACAGCATTTTTAACTTCTTCTTCAACCTGACCTATAAATTGATTGGCAACAGTTAAATTAAGTCTATATTTTCTAGCTTCTGATAGAATTTGGGCAAAGTCTGGAGTAGCAAAGTTCTGAAACTCATCAACATACAAATAGAAGTCGCGTCTATTTTCCTCTAAAGTATCTTGCCTACTCATAGCAGCCATTAGAATTCTTGGAACTAGAATAAGTCCTAAGAAATTAGAGTTTTCCTCCCCTATTTCTCCTTTGGCTAAATCGACCAAGAGAATTTTTCCTTCATCCATAACTTTCCTGAAATCAAATGATGATTGCGATTGACCTATTATGTTTCTAATCATTTTATTGGTAACAAATCTACCAAATTTGGAAACAATATAATCCAACACCTCTGATTTATGAAAATCTGAAGTTTGGGCAATCTGATCAGTCCAGTAACGCTTGATAATCGGATCCTTAATTTTAGGAAGAAGATATTGAACATAATCGGGACGCTCCAAGGCTTGAACAACTTCAACAAAAGTAGCCCCAGGTTCAGCCTGCATTACTGTAAGCATCGCATTTCTTATAGCGTGCTCAAATCTAGGCCCCACTATTCCTGTTTTATAAGGATCAAAAAGCTTATACATCATATTAATTACAGCCGTAGCTGCAAAATGCTGTTCATCTTCATTTTTAGCATCCAATAGATTTATTCCCATCGGCCTTTGAGTATCACCAGGATTAAAATAAATCACATCTTCAGCTCTCTCGGGTGGAATTTGGTTAAGAAGCTGTCTTACTGCATCATGGGGATCTATAAAACAAACTCCATGACCTGCCTCAATATCTTGCATAATCATTTGTTTTAACAGTTCTG
>JAHKAL010000029.1 GCA_018826545.1 Patescibacteria group bacterium
AAATGAAGAAAAAGAATTTGTTCCTTCAACTTCTAAAACCGAGGAGCCAATTCCTGTTATTTTTACACCAGATTCAACTAATAAATTACATAAATCCTGTACCTGAGGTTCTGACGCTGCTCCAACAATTTTTGTTTTTCCTTCTTTAGAGGCTAAAAACATTAAAGCATTTTCTGTAGTTGTTGGACTCATTTCTTTAAGCCAAATTTCGTTTGCAACATCACCATTAGCTAACATTTCAACAGTTGATCCACGTTGCTTAATATTTACTCCCAAATCCTCAAAAGCTTGGAAGTGGGGTTCCAAAGTTCTATATCCCAATGTACAACCACTAGGAATTCCAGAAAAATTAATCTTTTTAAATCTTGATAAAATTGGACCCCAAAAAAGAGATGTTCCTCGAATTTTACCTAAATCATCAGGACCTAAATTAAGCAGTGTAAGTTTGGAATTATCAATCTCTAATGTCCCTTCATTTTTATTCCAATTATATTTGGAACCTAATTTAGACATAATATTTAGGACTTTATCTACATCTGTAATATTAGGAATATTTCTTAAAATTACCTTTTTATCAAAAAGAATAGTTGCAGGAATTACTGCAACAGCGGAATTTTTACTTCCAGAAGGTGTGATCTCTCCTGATAATACTTGCCCCCCTTTTACACTTATATTCATAACAATTGGTTATTATACTAATAATAGCAACTTTTTACCTAAAATTAACCTTTATTTAATATTATTCACTAGGTTGAATCTTATAATAGCTAAATAAATCCTTTGCAATTGAAAACCACAAAGGAGCTGCAGTTTCTGAAGCCCAAGGAGAACTTTTAGGCTCTTGTAAGGTAACAAGCATAACAAATTTAGGATTATCAGCTGGAGCAAAACCAATAAACGAGGCAATTGTTTTTTCACTATCATAATGGCCTGCAATAGGTATTTGTGCAGTACCAGTCTTTCCTGCAACCTTAAAACCTCTTAAGGCTGTCCATTTTGCTTCACCGTTTTTGGCTGCCTCAACCATCATGGCTGTAATATCCTTAGCTGCTTTCTCACCAATTACTCTTTGGCCTAATTGCGGCTTAATATCATAAACCCATCCTACTCCTTGAAGTTTATCTACAACTTGAGGTGTTATATCTACACCACCATTTGCAATTATTGCTCCCGCTTTAATCAATTGAATTGGAGTTACAGCAATACCCTGTCCAAAAGAAGCTGTAGCAAGATCTACTATATTCCAGCTTCCTTTTTCTCGAATTTTTGGAGAAAATTCACCTTGTAAATCAATTCCAGTAACATCCCCAAATCCAAACTTTCTTAAATAATCATATAAAAGATCTGAACCCATCTTATCTGAGACAAATGACATGCCTACGTTATCTGAATGAACTATAACATCAATCATTGTTGAGTCAGGAAAGTATTTGTTATTCCATGTTTCGATTGAATATTTATCTACTTTATATGGACCATCACAAACATCACATACCGTATCTGGTTTTACTGATTTCGAATCTAGGGCAGAGGCCATAATAAAAATTTTAAATATGGAGCCAGGTTCAAAACTATATGAAACTACCGGATTTCTGAATAAATCATCAGAATAATTCCAATATTTATCAGGCTCAAAAGAAGGAAATGAACTCATAGCGATAATTCCACCATCTTTAGGATTCATAACAATTACAGTTCCACTACTTGCAGAATATTTTTCTAAACCTTTTTTCAGTTCTTTTTCAACATACATCTGAATAGTTTTATCAATATTGGTTAAAAGATCTACCCCACCTATAGCTGAAATTTCTTTAACATTGTCAACATTAATAGGATTACCTAAAGCATCCTTCTCTTTCTCAAAAAAACCTTGTTTTCCTTGCAAAGATAGATTGTAATATCCCTCTAAACCAAAATATCCGATATCTGAACCGTCTTCTTCTTTACCGACAAAACCCAATAAATGTGCTGATGATGATGCTTCTGGATATACTCTAATATCCATTCTTTCAAAACCTAAGCCATCAATATGCAAAGCTTCAATGTTTGATTTAAGTTGAGGAGTTAATCTTCTTATGAGAGCTACCCAAACAGTTTCTTTTTTATCAAGTAAAGCCTGTATTCTTTCTACCTCTTCTAAAAGTAATTTTTTATCGCTTGAATCCTCTATTAAAAAAGGAGCAATTTTATTTGCAACTGTCTTTGTGGATTCTTTTAAATTAGGAATTTCCGCGTATAAAATATAGGCATCTTCCTTTGCTGCAAGCCATGATCCATCATTTGCCAAAATATTACCTCTTGGTGCTTGAATATCTTGGCCTAATTCATGTTGACTTTTGGCTTGTTTAGATAAAACCTTTGCTTGAATTATCTGCCAGTAAAAAAGTCTTGATATTATTGCAATAAAAACTGCTATCACCCCAAAACGTAAAAACAGGATTCTTTTTTGCATTTAGTCTTTTAAGGAAGCAAACTGGCAAATTCATTACTTTTTTGAATATATACAACCTTTTGGGGTTCATTAAAGCCTAAAGTAGATGCCTTTTCTTGAATTGTATTCAAAGATGATACTTCAACTAATCTGGAGGTGAGCTCTTTTTTCTCTTTGACAAGCATATCCTGAGAATCAATTAATTTCGTCATTTCTGTACCACTAGTAGCACACTCTATTGCTAAAAATACACATAGAGCTATAAAAATGACACCAAAAAAGGTATAAGAACCTCTTTGGTTTCTTTGTTTTTTGATATTTTTTTTCATAATTTTTTAAGACACCTTAACTTTGCACTTCTAGACCTTGGGTTTTTTACTATTTCAGAACTTTCAGGTCTTACTACTTCAAAAATCTGAGCAAAACCCTTCTTTGAAAGACTCCTAAAATACTGCTTAACAACTCTATCTTCTCCAGAGTGAAAACTAATTATTAATAGTATTCCCCCTTCTTTTAATATTTCAAAAGCCTTAGGCAAAGCTTCGCTAAGATTTTCAAGTTCACTATTAACTGCAATTCTTAAGGCCAGATAGGCAAGTGTTGCTTTATTTAAACTTTCTTTTTTTGGTAATACTTCACAAATTTGATTAAAATCAGCAACTGTTTCAATCTTTTTTTGTTCTCTATACCTAATTATTTCTCTGACTATCTTTTTTGACAAATTGTAATTCATTACCTTGCTAAAGATTTCTTTTAGTTGATCTTCCCTTAAGATATTTAAAAGGTCTTTTGCCTTTACTTCCTGACTAATAGGATCAATTCTCATATCCAAATCCGCATTAGGGTTTGAAAAAGAAAATCCTCTTTTATTTGATGTAAGCTGTAAATTCGAAACTCCCAAATCAAAAAGTATTACATCTGAATCTAAAAAGTTATTTATTTTTGATATTTGATCTATATCTTTAAAATTTCCCTTTAGCAAAAGCACATTTTTCTGGCTAAACAGCCTTTCTTTTGCTATTTCTAGCATTAAATTGTCTACTTCAATCCCCAACACTTTCCAGCCTTTTTTCAAAAACTCTTCTGTATGTCCACCTGTAGCTAAAGTAGCATCAATAATTTTAGAATTTGTTGATATGTTTTCCTCAACCAAATCAAGAATTTCTTTTTTTAAAACTGGTTCGTGATATTTATTTTGTTTCATTGGCAATTTTTTCTATATATTCAGATGCTTTTGTTGAAATTTCTTTTTCTTTCTCTTCCCAAATATCTTTATTCCAAATTTCCACTCTGTCTTTTAATCCTAAAAAAATTAAATTTTCTTTTAAATCCGCATACTCAACTAAATTCACAGGAAGAATTATTCTTCCTTGATTATCTGGTTCAATTTCATAGGCTGATCCTAATATAAACCTGTCAGTATCCCTAACAGGCTTAGTAGCAATTTCTGCCTTACCTGATAATTTATTTAAAAGAGCTTCCCAAACTTCTTTATTAACAATAACTAGACACTCCTCATACCATTTGGCAAGAATAATTTCCTTGCCCAGTATTTCTAGAAACTTTTTGGGAATAGCAGTTCTCCTTTTTGAACTTAATGTCGAAGTATAGCTTCCTATTAACACAATAGTTTTTCATTTGGGCAGTTTTATTAGTTTAAGTGCGTGGTATTCACCACTTTTCACCACTATAAACCATTTTGAATAGTTTTCACGCTTATGTCAAGTAGAATATCTGCCTGAAAAAACTATTGAAGGTAAGTTAAGTTATTCTTCCAATCCAATGAAGATTCCTGAATCAAAAGAGTCTTTTGCCCAATCAGTGCCTTTATACATATAAGTAGTATAAGTTCCTAGTTGTGCTTCTCCACTTAAAGTAGTCTCTTCAGAATAGAAAAGGCCATAAGGTCCTGATTTAACATCACTTGGTGCATCCTTTGGAATTCCGAATGTTTCCATAACTACAAAATATCCTTTTGCACTTTTTGAAAGTGTTGCAGTAAAAGCTTCATCAACAGATACTAGCTCTTTTGTATTTGAAAGAAGTGCAAATTTTGTAGTAAACCTTGCAATTAACTTTCCTTTTTCATTTCTAAACCTTACTGTCATTGTTCCTATCTCAACCCCCTCGTCATATCTAAACTTACCAGATGATTCTGAACCCAAAAGAAGCTCTCTTTCAATTAAAGTCTGACCATTTAGAGTTATTGATCCAGGTACACCTTGTGTTCTACCATCAGGAAGGTCATATAAAAGCTCATAATCCATTGAATAAGCTCCTGGAATCTTTATCTTCTCAATTTTTAAATTCAACCAATGACCATCAGAAGTAGGAGTTAAACTAACAATTGGCCTATCATTTAGAGAAACTTCAATAAGACTTGTTGTATCATCTTCAATCAGATTAGTTTTTTTTGGAGATTTAATTACGAAAAAATAGACAAGTACCAAAACAACTAAACCTAATACAAAAAGAATTATTGGAAGAAATTTTTTCATATTTAACTTAATTTATTTTGAAAGTAATCAGAAAGTTTGTCAACAGACACTCGTTCTTGCTTAGTTGTGTCTCTGTCTCTTACTGTAACTGAATTATCTTCTAAACTATCAAAATCAACAGTTACACACCAAGGAGTACCAATTTCATCTTGCGCGAAATATCTTTTACCAATATTTCCTCTATCATCCCAAACACAGTTAAATTCAGAAGATAGTTTTTTAAAAATCTCTCTTGCTTTTTTGGTCAAACCTTCTTTATTTGCCAAAAGAGGAAATACTGCAACTTTATAAGGGGCAAGTTGGGCTTTGAGTTTTAAGACTATTCTTTCTTTACCATTTTTATCTTCTTCGGCATACGAATCTACCAATACTGCCATTAAACTCCTATCCA
The DNA here is from genome assembly GCA_018826545.1 of Patescibacteria group bacterium. GTDB lineage: Bacteria > Patescibacteriota > Microgenomatia > UBA8517 > UBA8517 > JAHKAL01. The sequence goes on from JAHKAL010000029.1 coordinate 5,321, forward strand.
TTCCAAAAGTTGGTTCAATTACGTGTGGAATAAATTTGTTTCCAGTAACAGGGTCGGTATATCGAAGGTCTACCCCAGATTTTTCCATATGATTTTTTAAATCAAAGTCTGTTCTATAAGCTAAACCGTATAATTCTTTAAAACCAAATGGGAATTTATATTCAACATCTTCAGTTTTTAGTGAATAATGCGATCTTTCTTCATCAGTGTGAGCCCTCCACCTTAAATTATTCTTATTCAATCCCAAAATTTTTGTACTCCAAAGCCACATTTCTTTTTTCCAAGCTTCATATATACTTTCCCAATTATCTTTCTTGGGATCGAAGAAATACTCAAATTCACCTAAGTTAAACTGGAGAGTTCTAAAGATAAATTTACCTAAAGTAATTTCATTTCTAAAAGCAGCACCACTTTGTGCTAATCCAAAAGGAAGTTTAGGTGAAATACTATCTAAAACGTTCTTAAAATTAACAAACATTCCCTGTGCAATTTCACCTCTTAGATAAACCGAAAATTTTTCTCCAGAAACAATTCCAATATGAGTTTCAAAAAGAAGATTAAATTTCCTTGGTTTACTCCAGTTAAATTTCTTACAAGAAGGACATCTAATTTTTTCTTTATTTATTATTTTTTCAATTTCTTCTAAAGATAAACCTTCTACTTTAATTTCTTTATCTTTACTGGCATAAAAATCCTCAATCAAATGATCTGCTCTTGTTCTTAAATTACAGTTCTTACAATCTAAAGTAACATCATTAAAACTAGTTATATGGCCTGATGATTCCCACACCTTAGGATTCATTAGTATATTTGAATCAAGACCATATATATTTTCTTTTGAATGTACAAAAGTTTTCCACCAAAGATCTTTAATATTTCTTAAAAGTTCAATACCTAAAGGACCATAATCATAAGTATTTGCAAGTCCTCCATAAATCTCACTACCTTGAAAAACAAAACCCCTTCTTTTAGAAAGAGCTATAACTTTATCCATTAAATCCATA
>JAHKAL010000030.1 GCA_018826545.1 Patescibacteria group bacterium
AAAGTTAAAAAAACAGTTGTAAAAAAAGATAAAAAGACAAAGAAAGAATAATTTAATATATGAAAACTTATCAACCAAAAGAAAAAGAAATAACAAGAGAGTGGCATTTATTGGATGCTAAAGGTCAAATTGTGGGAAGATTGGCCACAAAGATTTCTGGATTATTAATGGGTAAGCATAAACCAAATTTTTCAAAACATATGGATATGGGTGATTATGTTGTTTTATTAAATGCGGAGAAAGTTGAGTTTTCAGGAAGAAAAGAAGATAAAAAATTATATAGAAGTCATTCAGGTTACCCCGGAGGTTTTAAAGAAATAACAGCGAAACTCTTAAGAGAAAAACATCCAGAAAGAATTATTAGAAAAGCAGTTTTTGGAATGCTTCCAGACAACAGACAAAAGAAAGAAAGACTTAACAGGTTTAAAATAATAATTGGAGATAATAATCCATTTAAAGATAAATTCTTGGAAAAATAACATGGCAAAAAAAATAAATTACACATATGCTGTAGGAAGAAGAAGGTCTGCTTCAGCTAGAATTAGACTTTTTCACGGAAAAGGGAAAAATATTGTTAATGAAATGCCGTTGGAAAAATATTTTCCTGGAGCTGTAAATAAAAGCAAATGGTCAAAGCCTTTTGGCGTGACAGAAACTTCAGATAAATATTATTTTTCAGCAAAAGTAGTTGGTGGAGGAAAACAAGGACAACTTGATGCCGTTGTTCATGGTCTTTCCAAAGCTTTAGCAAAAGTAAAACCTGATAAATTTAGAATTCCATTGAAAAAAGTTGGACTCTTAACAAGGGATTCTAGAATTAGAGAAAGAAGGAAAATTGGTATGGGTGGAAAAGCAAGAAGAAAGAAACAATCTCCAAAGAGATAACTTCGTTTTAAATTATTTATACTGTAGATATACGTCCGTGTTATAATTTTGCCATGCCTAAAACAAAAAGAATAATATTACCAAAAGGTACAAAAGTCCCAGATCATTTGGGACTTATTCCCGATGGCAATAGGCGTTGGGCTAGAGCACGCGGTTTATATACCCTGGAAGGTCACAGGAAAGGTTTTGAGAGGGCAATAGAGCTTTCAAGGGCCGCTAGGAGTTTGGGTATTCATACAGTTTCTTTATGGGGATTTTCAACTGAAAATTGGAATAGATCAAAAAGAGAAATTAATTACTTAATGAAGTTATATGAAAAACTGATTGACGATTATCTTAACGAAGCTCAAAAAGATGGAGTAAGAATTATTCACTTGGGTAGAAAAGACAGAATTCCGAAATTCTTACTTAAAAAGATTATATTTGCAGAAGAATCTACAAAAGAAAACAAAAAATACATAATGAACATTGCCATAGATTATGGTGGACAGGACGATATTATTAGAGCTACAAAAGAGATAATTAAAAGTGGCACAAAACCAGAGAAAATCTCAAAAGAACTATTTGAAAAATATCTTGATACTAAAGGTCAACCATACCCATATTTAGATTTAATTGTTAGAAGTTCAGGGGAGCAGCGAACCAGTGGATTTTTGCTTTGGCAGTCTTCCTATGCAGAAACTTATTGGTTAGATTGTCATTTTCCAGATTTCACTCCAGAGAGATTAAAAGAAGTTCTTCTTGATTATAATCGTAGGAGAAGAAGGTTTGGTGGAAATGATGCAATGGAACATCTTAGTTTTAGACCTGAAATTGTAGCAAAATTTGAAATAGATTGGTGGAGACTTTCTAAGATCCCTAAAGGAGAAAGATTAAGAGACTATGCAGTTAAACATTTAAGAGAACAGTTTGGTTTATCTAAACAAATGGCTTTAAAAGCTGCAAAATATATGGTTAATGCGTTTTTGGAAAAAGAAAATGGAAAAGATTGGGAAAAGGCAAAAAAGGAACTTAAAAAGTTTTATGTTTTAATTAAAAAAGAATTAAAATTAGCTTTTGAGCCTTCAATTGTTGCATCACTTGAAACAAGACTCTTAAAAGAAACTGAAGGAAAAGAAGATGTTGCTAAAGCAAAAATGGCAGAGGAAACTGCACAAGAGCTTTATGCAGAAGTCTATAGGATTTCACTTTTACAAGCTGCAAAACTGGCTCATTTAAGGGTAATGGCAAGTGTTGAAAGAAATCTTGCACAAAAAGGATTAGGAGAAAAACATTGGGATAAAGCGGAAGATTATCTTCAAAGGTTTTATTCAGCATTAAAAGAAAGAGTAGCTTAAATTTACTCAATTATTACTTCTCCCTGTCTTAGTATTTTAATAATTCCGTTTTGAATTTTAATAACAGTTGATGGAAGGGAGTCAATTTTTCCCTGATCAAAATAATACTTTATTTTTTCTCCAAAATATTCTTTAGCTTCTTTAATGGTTTTAGCATAAGGCATTCTTTCTGGATTAACACTTGTTGAAACTAATGGGCCGGTTTTCATGAGTAGTTTAGTTAAATCTTTTTTATTAGGAAATCTAAAAGCTAAAGAATTTGTACCTCTGTGAAGATATTCAAATTCTCTGTTTGGACAGGGAAGAATAATACTTACTTTTCCTGGCCAATATTTTTTGAATATTTGATTAGTTTTTTTATCAATTTTTATTTTAAAAAGTTTTAATTGATTAATAGAACCAATAAGGATAATAAAAGGTTTTTTTCTAGCACGATTTCTAAGTTTGTATACATTTTCAACTGATTTTTTATTTAATGCTAAAGTGTGGATTCCATACAAAGTATCAGTTGGAAGAACTGATAACTCACCCTTTTTTAATGATTTAATTAAATTTTGATTAAACATTTTGTCGAGGTACCTAGAATCAGACGTACCCTAAACGCCTATTCTACCGTTAAACTATACCCCGTAAGCTTGTATTTTATCATATATTGAGCCTAGATTTTATTTTGTTTATGAAGTTTTTTTAAATCAGACAGTGCTTCTTTTACATTTTTAAATAGTTTAAGATCTTTTGTTTTTTCTAAATTAAACCATCTAAGTTCTGATATGTCATCTTGTGGTTTTATTTCTCCTGAAATAATTTTTCCTATATAGATGATGTTTAAAGTTGGTTCATTATTTTCTCCATAAGTATCTCTATAAATTCCAAGTATTTTTTCTATTTTTACATCTAGATTGGTTTCTTCTTTTACCTCTCTTATAATTCCTTTTTTGGGATATTCATCTTCGTTTAAAAATCCTCCAATAATATCGTAAATTCCCTTTCTTGGTTCAATTCTTCTTTTTGAAAGAAGTACTTTTCCCTCCTTTACAAAAACCATTCCAACTCCAACATAAGCAAAGTTTTTGTATATGGACTTTTTACACTTAGGACAAAAATACAATTCTTTTTTATGTTGCAGTCTTTCTTTGCAAAAAGGACAAAATTTGTATGGAAGTTTCATTTTAGACTCTTGCATTTTACTTGATATAATAGTAAAAGAAAACGATCATGGCCAAAAAGAAAAAAGATTTACCAGAAGTAAAATCTCAAAAGGGAGACTCTTCAGCAAGGATTCAAGCAATTAAATTGGCAATGGACCAAATAGAAAAACAATACGGTAAAGGATCAATAATGAAACTTGGGGGAGCTGGTCAAAAGTATAAAGTTGATGTAGTGTCTACCGGTGCAATAGCACTGGATTTGGCACTAGGTGTAGGGGGTCTTCCAAGAGGAAGGATTGTTGAAATATATGGACCAGAAGCATCTGGAAAAACTACTTTAGCTTTATCTGTTATTGCACAAGCTCAGAAAAAAGGAGGTCAGTGTGCTTTTATTGATGCAGAACACGCAGTAGATCCACAAAGAGCTGAAGATTTGGGAATAAACTTGGATGAACTTCTTATGAGCCAACCCGATACGGGAGAACAGGCTTTAGAAATAACAGAGACTTTGATTAGATCAGGAGGGTTAGATGTAATTGTTATAGATTCAGTAGCAGCCTTAGTTCCAAGGGCTGAGCTGGAGGGGGAAATGGGAGATTCAGTAATGGGAATGCAAGCAAGACTGATGAGCCAAGCATTAAGAAAATTAGCGGGTGCAATTTCAAAATCAAAAACAATTCTTATTTTTACAAATCAAATAAGACACAAAATAGGAGTTATGTTTGGCAACCCAGAAACAACTTCAGGAGGTTTGGCTTTAAAATTTTATTCTTCAGTTAGAATTGATTTAAGAAGAATAGAAGTCTTAAAAGACGGAGATATAGTAATTGGAACAAGGCATAGAGCAAGAGTAGTAAAAAATAAAGTTGCACCACCTTTAAGAGTTGCGGAGTTCGACATTATGGTAGGGATAGAAGGTGTTTCAAGAGCAGGTGGGCTTTTGGATGTTGCTATTAACTTAGGTTTAATTGCCAAAAGTGGTTCATTTCTAAGTTATAATGGAAAGGTAATTGCTCAAGGAAGAGAAGCTGCAAAGTTGTATTTAAATGAAAATCATAAATTTGAAGAGGAATTGGAGAAAAAAATTAGAGAAATAGTTGCTTCAGGAAAGAAAATTCCCAAAGAACTAGGTGAGAAAGAATAATTTTATTTAATGCCCGAAATAACTTCGATAAAGCCACAAAAAAATGGTAAAAGAGTAAATATATATTTAGATGATAAATTTGGATTTGGAATTGATTTAGAAAATTATGTAGTTTTGGGGCTTAAAGAAGGAAATGAATATTCCCAAGAAGAAATAGAAAGTATTATCAAAAAAGCTCAATTCCAAAAAACTTTAGATAAACTTTTAAGGTTTGCAACACTAAGGCCCAGATCCCAAAGAGAAATCAGATATTGGTTAAGAAGAAAAAAAGTTCATGAGTCTTTAAATGAGGAACTTTTTAAAAGACTTAGACGTCTAGAGCTTTTAGATGATGAAAAATTTACCAAATGGTGGATTGATCAAAGATTATCTTTTAAACCCAGAGGTAAAAGGGCTTTAAAATACGAACTTTTTCAAAAAGGTATAGATAAGGAAGTTATTGAAAAGATTTTAAATGAAAGTGAGATTGATGAAG
>JAHKAL010000031.1 GCA_018826545.1 Patescibacteria group bacterium
ATCTATGCCCTTATCATCTATATCCTTTTTATTTATATTTTTATCTTTTTTAAAAAGATTCATTATTTTATACCAAAATCTAAAAATTATTTTAGGTTTTAATCTAATTATCAAAAAAATAACAATTAAGATAACCAATATTGATAATACAAATAAACTATCTGTTATTACTCTGTTTTTATAAGTTTTAAGATCCAAAATTGAATCTAGAACAATTACTTCAGCTTTAGAAGGCGTGTTTCTACCCAAGATAGAATAAGGTATCGAAATTTTAAAGTAGCTTTTACCGAAAGGTGGAAGAACTTCTATATATTTTTCTTCATAGATTTTATCATCAAATATAATTGTTGGTTTAAAGTTATATAGAGCTGATGGTCCTTCATTTTCAACCTCTATTTCATATAAAGAAGACGTAAAAGGAATATTTCTTACCAAATCAAAATTCAGTTTTATTGAAGAATTTCTTTTTTCGGGTAATGAACCAAAATTAACAAAAACATCTTTTTGTGGATTAGGTCCTAATTTATAAGAGCCTGGTGTATAAGGTTTTACTGAATCTATTCCATGAATTACAAAAGTAAAATGTCTCAAATCTAATTTATTAAAATAATCAATTCCTCCAGTGGTTGAAGCCCAGGTTGGATCAATTTGTATCCACATTTGATTTTTAAAATCCCAATATTCTGGCCAGGAATGCAAAACATCGTTTATCAAAGAAAGTGGCTGAATTTTGGGGTTTTCCGTATAGGCATAACCATTTATTTCTCTTGCTGGTATTCCTGCTGCTCTTGCAATTGCAATAAATAAATCAGTAAATTCCATACAAGTAGCACTATTTGCTTCACTTAAGGCTTGCAAAGCTCCAAGACGTTTATTTTCAGGAGATACTCTCTCATAAGAATAAGAAAGAGTATTAATTACAAAATTATAAATGTCCTTTGCATTCTTATAATTTAAAGCAATTTCTTTAATTTTTACTGATTCGCTATTCCAATATTCAGTTGAATTTAAATATTTAATTAAAGTTTCGTCAGAGGGTTTTAAAAAGGTTCTTGGTTCTGAAAAAATCTGAACACTTCCATCAACCTGAATATCTATTCTTTCTCTTGGTTTTAGGCTATACAAAGCTATCCAGTTTCCATCAAGGTCGATACTTACTTCACTAGGCTTTGGGTCAATGGCAGAATAGTAGACTCTTTGAAGATTGGTATCCGGTGGAATTGCAATTTCGACTTGAGAAGTTTTTGAAAGAGGATTTTCCAAATGATAATTTAAGGTAAAAGAAAATACTTGAAATGCTCCGAAACCTGCTGTTATACCAGTTTGGGTGATAATATTTTTATTAAATTTATAAATAAATCTTCCAGACTCAGTAAGTGTAGTTGTGGGTCTAGGAGAAATATATGCTTCTAGACCAAATGTTTCTGGAACAGAAAGTGAAAGATTGTATGACCTGAAATCTGAATTACTTGAAAGTTTTGGGATGGAAATCTCCCAAACTTCTCCTGTTCTTTGGGCAAATGCAGAATTTTCATAAATTATCTCGAAAGCTCTTACTTTTCCTTTGCCAACAATGGCATCTTCAAAGTTAATGTCAATATCTGTATTTTTGTCTCTTACCTTAACTGAAGGTAAAATTTCCTTTCCATTGTAAATGACTTTAATATTGGTAGGACTAATATTTTCCAAAGTTAACTTATATGAAGTTGCATATAAGTTAGTGAATAGATTTTCAATAGAAATTTTATGAACTACTTTTGTGATACCTGAATCCAATACCTGATATTGGACATCTACATCAGTTACAAATTCATCTGCAGAATAGGTAGCCTTTGGTAAAAGAAAAATTAAAAGAAAAAGAAATGTAAAAAGAATTCTTTTCATTAGAATTAATTTTTACAGTTTAGCTAGGAAATTGCCAGTATATGATTTTTTATTCTTTTTTATATCACTAACTGTTCCTTTGGCTATAACTTCTCCTCCCTTTTCTCCACCATCAGGTCCCAAGTCAATTATCCAATCAGCATTTTTAACTACATCTAAATTATGCTCAATTACAAATACACTGTTTCCTCTTTCCACTAAACTTCTCAGTACACTTAAAAGTTTTTCAACATCATAAAAATGTAGTCCCGTTGTTGGTTCATCAAGTATATAAATAGTTTTTCCAGTTGATCTTTTAGATAATTCAGTTGCAAGTTTCACTCTTTGGGCTTCTCCGCCTGACAGAGTTGTGGCGGGCTGTCCCAGTTTCATATACCCAAGACCAACCTCTTCAAGAGTATCTAAAATTAAAACTAACTTTGCATTTCCATGGAAATATTTTTTTGCGTCAGAAATTGACATATCCAAGACCTCTGAAATATTCTTCCCTCTGTAAACTACATCTAAAGTTTGTGCATTGTAGCGTTTTCCTTTACATATATCACACATTACCCAAATATCGCTCATAAACTGCATTTCAATTTTAATTTGTCCCTGTCCTTCACAGGTCTCACATCTTCCTGCCTTAACGTTAAAAGAGAATCTCCCTTTTTTAAACCCAAAAGACTTGGCTTCTTTTGTTGATGCAAATATATCTCTAATTTCATCAAATGCTTTTGTATAAGTCGCGGGGTTGCTTCTTGGAGTTTTTCCGATTGGGGACTGATCGATAAGAATTACCTTATCAATGTTTTCTAATCCTTCGATAGATTTAAAACCATCAGCGGAAATTCTTGACATTGGATTAATACTTTTAAATAGAGCTGGATATAATGTTTCAACCAACAGGGTAGATTTACCACTTCCTGAAACACCTGTCACTACTACAAACTCTCCAAGAGGAAAAGTCACATTAATATTTTTTAAATTATATTTATTAGAACCTATTATTTTTAAGGTTTTATCTGAAATATCTTCTTGAAGTTTTTTTGCCAAAATACTTACTTTCTTTTTGCCTGAAAGATATTTGCCTGTAAGGGATTTTTCATCTTTCGATATTTCTTTTGCTGTACCTTCTGCAGTTATCTTTCCCCCATTCTCCCCTGCCCAAGGACCAAAATCAAAAACATAATCTGATTGTTTCATCATTTCAGCATCATGCTCTACAACAATAACTGTGTTTCCAAGGTCTCTTAATTTCTTTAATGTATCTATAAGTTTTTGGTTATCCTTGGGATGTAGTCCAATTGTGGGTTCATCTAAAACATACAACACGCCTGTTAGTCCTGAACCAATCTGTGAAGCCAATCTTATTCTTTGGGCTTCTCCACCAGAGAGAGAGCCTGCTTGTCTGTCTAGTGTTAAATACTCTAGGCCCACAGAAAGAAGGAAATTAAGTCTTTCTGTAATTTCTCTTAAGATTAAATGTCCAATTTCTATTTCTTTTTTAGATAATATTTTTTCATTAGTTAGTTTTTTAACCCACCCAATTGCTTTCTCAATAGAAAATGAGGTCAACTCAGAAATATTTATACTATCTATGGTTACCCCCAGTGCTTCTTTTTTAAGTCTTAAACCCATACATTCCGGACAAACTTTCTCTCTCATATATTTTTCAACTTCATTTCTTACCCAATCAGATTCAGTCTGAGAATGTCTTTTTTCAAGTTCGTTTACAAATCCAACAAATCTTTCAAAGATATAGGTTTCTTTACCAAATCTATTTGTTCCTTCAACTTTATATTCCTTCTCTCCTGTTCCATATAACAACAACTCCCTTTGTTTCTGGGAAAGAGTATTAATATTTACTCTTGGGTTAATCCCCACTTCTTCACAGAATTTTAAAACGAGTCTTGAAAACCATGTATTATGTTCAAACATATTTTTAAAAGGCAAAACTCCACCTTCTGTGATGGATATTTCATCAGAAAAAACTAAATCTGCTTCAACTTTAAGAATATTTCCTAGACCTGTACATTTTGGACATGCCCCATAAGGAGAATTAAAAGAAAATGTTCTAGGTTCAATCTCTGTAATTTCAATATTATCAACTGGACAAGAAAACCTTTCAGAGAATAGGTGGTCAGTAAACTTCTTAGGAGCATCAGGTAAAGAAAAACCTTCATCCAATACTTCAGATATTGTAATCAGTCCATCAGAGAGATTAATAGACTGTTGAATTGAGTCGGAAAGCCTTATTCTAAAACTTTCAAGAAAACTTTTATTTCTTAAATCTTTTTTAGAAATGGCAATTCTATCAACAACAGCTTCAATTGTATGTTTATTTGTTTTTATTAAGGCAAGGTATTCATCTACATTTTTTATGTATCCATCAACTCTTACCTGTTTATATCCTTTTGATTTTAAATTATCAAAAAGGTTAGAAAACTCTCCTTTTCTTCCTTGAACCATTGGGGAAAGAACTAAAAACCATACTTTTCCTTTAGTTTCAGCAATTTCTTTAATTAGGGTAATACTTTTATCAACAATCTGATCTAATGACTGAAAACTAATTTCTCTTGCACATATAGGACAATGTGGATGGCCTATCCTTGCATATAAAAGCCTTAAATAGTCGTATATTTCAGTTACAGTCCCTACAGTAGAGCGGGGATTTTTAGAAGTAGTCTTCTGGTCAATTGAAATTGCGGGGGATAATCCTTCAATTGTATCAACATCAGGCTTATCCATTATTCCCAAGAATTGCCTTGCATAGGTAGACAGGCTTTCAACATACCTTCTTTGTCCTTCTGCATAAATAGTATCGAAAGCTAAAGAAGATTTTCCACTTCCAGATACACCGGTAAAAACTACCAGTTTATTTTTTGGAATATCCAAATTAATATTTTTTAAATTGTGCTGTCTTGCGCCTCTTACTTTTATATAATCCATAGAAAACTCCCATCGGATTCCCGACGGATATGAAACATTATAACAAATATTTATATATTACCTAGAGATTTAATCTTATCTCTAATCTCAATTGCTAGTTCAAAATTTAAGTCAGTTGCAGCTATCCTCATCTCAGATTTTAAGTTTTTAACTAGTTTTGTCTTCTCTTGAGGAGTAAGAGAATCTAAATCTAATTTGTCAAGAGAAAAAAATGATTTTCCTTTTTCTCCCTGCATCCAAGGAGTCTTTTTAATTTCTTCTTGTTCAATAAGTTTTTCTCTAATAGGTTTTTTGATTGATTTAGGAGTTATACCCATTTTTGTATTTTCTTTTACTTGTATCTCTCTTCTTCTTTTAACTTCTTTTAAAGCTCTATCCATTGAGCCAGTTACTGAGTCTGCATACATAATAACTTCTCCTTCAACATGTCTTGCAGCTCTTCCCATGGTCTGAATTAAAGTTACATCGGATCTTAAAAATCCTTCTTTATCTGCATCAAGTATCGCAACTAAAGATACCTCAGGGAGGTCTAAACCCTCTCTAAGAAGGTTAATTCCAACTAAGCAGTCATAGTTACCTTTCCTCAAATCATCTAAAATATCTCCTCTCTCTAAAGTTTTTACATCAGAATGGAGGTAATGGACTTTAACTCCCTGTTCAGCTAGATAGGCTGATAAATCTTCAGCTGTTCTTTTTGTAAGAGTGGTAACCAAAGTACGCTGACCTTTTTTAGCTCTTTTTTTAATTTCATTCATACAATCTGAAACTTGATTTTTAGTTGGCCTTATTGAGACTTTTGGATCAGGTATTCCGGTTGGTCTTAAAAGCTGTTCAGTTAAACCATCTATAGATACTTTCTTTTTTGCTTCAGTTTTAAGTTCTTGATAATTTCCTTTAGCCATTGAAAGTTCCCACTCAGAAGGCGTTGCTGATGTTGCCAAAAAATTAGGGATCTTTCTTAAAAACTCTTCAAATTTCAAAGGTCTATTGTCAATTGCTGCGGGAAGTCTGAAACCATAATCGATTAATGTTTCTTTTCTAGATTTATCTCCTGCATACATTCCTCTAATTTGTGGGAAAGTAATGTGACTCTCATCAACAACCACTAACCAATCCTTGCCAAATGGAGAGCTAAAGTAATCAAGCAGTGAATATGGGGCTTCACCAGGAGCTCTTCCATCAAAATATCTTGAATAGTTTTCAATTCCTTTAACATAACCTACTTCCTGAATCATTTCCAAATCATAATTTACTTTATTTAAAAGTCTTTGAGCCTCCAGACCCCTCCCAATCTTTTTAAGTTCTTTAACTCTACTGTTACAATCGCTTTTTATTTCATTAAAAACTTCCTTATTCTGCGTTGGATCAGTAATAAAATGTTTAGCTGGGTATAAAACATAGTTTTTACAATCTTTTTTAAAGATGTTTCCTGTTATTGGATCAATTTCTTTAATACCTTGAATTTTATTATCCAAGACTTCTATTCTTATACCTAAATCCATATAAGAAGGATAAACATCAATAGTATCTCCTCTTATCCTAAAAGTTCCTCTATGAAAGCCATAATCATTTCTCTCATATTGAAGTTCAACCAGCCTTTTAACTACCTGGTCTCTTTTTACTTTCATTCCTTTGGTAAACTCAAAAATGAAATGTCCATACTCTACGGGGGAACCTATATTATAGATACAAGAAACTGAGGCTATTACTATTGTATCTTTTCTTGTTAAAAGATTTGTTGTGGCTGCGAGCCTTAATTTATCTATAAGTTCGTTAATACTAGCGTCTTTTTCTATATAGGTATCGGTTGAAGGAATATATGCTTCAGGTTGATAGTAATCATAATATGAAACAAAGTAACTTACTGCATTTTCAGGAAAAAAATCTCTAAATTCCTGATAAAGCTGACCTGCTAGAGTTTTATTATGAGAAATAATTAAAGTTGGCCTCTGCAAGTTTTCAATTACGTTTGCTACAGTAAAAGTTTTTCCAGAACCAGTTACTCCCAATAAAACTTGATTGGTTAAATTATTTTTAATTCCACTTGAGAGATTTTCAATTGCATTTTTCTGATCATCAGTTGGTTTAAATTCTGATTTTATTTTAAATTTATACATGTTTGATATTTTATTATACATTAAATTCCTATTGACACATTCGGGTTTTCTTTGGTAACTTTAATATAGACAAATATGGCACCAATAGTTTACAAAAGACAAAAACAAATCTTAGATTTTATTAAACAGCAAATTCAATTAAATGGTACAGCACCAACTTTAAGAAAAATTGCAGATGCCATTGGTGTTTCCTCTCTAGCAACAGTTCATGAACATTTAACTTCTCTAGAACAAAAGGGTTTGATTAAAAGAAAAAAAGGGAAGGTAAGAGCCATAGAGATTAAAGATTCTGATTTTAATTTTTCTAACGAAGGAATGGAAGTACCTATCCTGGGTTTTATTGCGGCTGGAGCACCAATTGAACCATATACTGATCCAAATTCTTCTATCTCAGTTCCGCCTGCTTTTGTCAGTAATAAGAAAAGAACATATGTACTTCAGGTCAGAGGCGAATCAATGATTGAAGAGCAAATAAGAGATGGTGATTTCGTAGTTATTGAACAGACAGAAGATGCTAAAAACGGTGAAATTGTTGTTGCTCTTTTAGATAATGGTATGGCTACTCTAAAACGCTTTTTTAAAGAGGCAACTAGAATAAGACTTGAACCAGCAAATGCTAAAATGCAACCAATTTTTGTTAAAAATGTAACAATTCAAGGAAAAGTTGTAGGGTTAATTCGAAGATACTATAAAAACTAATTCTTCTTAGTTTTTTTATAAATAAAGAAAAGAATAAGAAATATTATTGAACCTAAAATAATATATTGAAACTTTTTAAATATTGGAGCAATAATAGACCAATTTTCACCTAAAACAAAACCCGTATATCCTAAAAAGAAAACATAAATTATATTTCCTAAAAGGCTTAATAATACAAAAGAAGGAAAATTAATTTTAGCTACACCTGCGGGAAGAGAGGTAAAAGCTCTGATTACAGGTACAACTCTTGAAATAAATACGATTTTTTTGTCAAACTTATTAAAAAGATCTATGCCTTTATTAAATTTTTCTTCGGATAAAAGTATAAATTTCCCAAATTTTTTTATGAATGCTCTTACCCAAGTTTCCCCTTTTTTATAACCAAACCAATAGGCAAGTATTCCTCCAAAGGAATTACCTAAAATGCCGATTAGAACAATTATACTAAGATGCCAATATCCTTGACTTACCAAAAAACCCGCGAAAGGCATTGTAATAAAAGAGGGGAAAGGAATTGAGGCAGATTCCAAAGTCATTAGAACAAATATGCCAAGAAGTCCAAATTTATCTACTGATGAAATTGTTAGTTCGGTAATTATATGTACAATTTGTGACATTTGAATATTTAATTATTTTATCTGATCGAGAAGATTTCTTCCAGTCATGTCAGGAGGAGCTTCTAAATTTAAAAGTTTTAATACGGTTGGTGCTACATCAGCCAGTATTCCACTTTGGAGATTTTGAGGATTACCTAAATAGTTATTAGAAACAGCTATAAAAGGAACTGGATTTATTGAATGTTCCGTATCAATTTGACCAGATTGGGAATTAATCATTTCTTCTACATTTCCATGATCTGCAATTATTAAAAGTGTCCCGTTATAGGCAAGTGTGGTATTTGCAATTTTTCCAATACAGTCGTCAACAGCTTCAACTGCCTTAATTGCAGGAGCAATATTTCCGGTGTGTCCCACCATATCAGGATTTGCAAAGTTAATTAAAATAAAAGAATAATTAGGATCTGATTTAATAAGTTCAATAAATTTATTTGTTATCTCATAGGCTGACATTTCTGGTTTTAAATCATATGTTGGTACGTTGGGGGAAGGAATAATTATTCTATCCTCTCCTGGTAAAGCCTGCTCTCTTAATCCATTAAAGTAATAGGTGACAAATCTTTCTTTTTCGCTCTCGGAAAGTCTCAATTGTTTTAAACCCGATTCAGAAATAACTCTACCTAATGGAATTTCAATTTTCTCAGGAGAAAATATAACTTTTGCACCGGCTTTGACCAAAGAATCAGAATAATGAGTCATTGTAGCAAAGTATAAATTCTTAATTTTCTCTCCCCTATCAAAAACTTTTTGATAATGCTCTACTTTAGAAAGAAGATGTGTTTTTTCATATTTTTCCAAATATGGATCAAATTCCAAATCCATACTCTGATCAGAAAAATTATCAACTAAAAACGCAGCAGATAATTGCCTTGGCCTATCAACTCTAAAATTGAAAAAAATTACAGCATCATTTTCTTTTATTAGAGAAATTGGTTTACCAGCATTGTCAGTTATTACAGAAGGCTCTATAAATTCATCAGTTTTACCTATTTGATAAGACATTTGTATAGCTTCTTCGGGAGTTTTTACTAAGTTTCCCTCCCCCTTAGTTAGAGCAAAGTATGCTTTTGCAGTTCTATCCCAACGTCTATCTCTATCCATTGTCCAATATCTACCCATAATTGAAGCAATTGTTCCTACACCTTCTTTTTTAATTGTTTCTCGAATTCTATTTATATAGGCATTAGATGCAGTTGGGGGCGAGTCTCTCCCATCGGTTAAAAGATGTAAATATAGATTTTTAAAATTTTCTTTTCTTGCAAGAAAAATCAATGCAAAAAGGTGTTCCAAATTTGAATGGACTCCTCCAGCTCCGACTAAACCCATTAAGTGAAGACTTGAATTATTGTTTTTAGCATGACTAAATGCGCTGAGGATTACTTCATTTGTAAAAAAAGATCCGTCTGCAATTGAAAGATTTATTCTAGCCAAATCCTGATAAACAATTTTGCCAGCACCTAGATTTAAATGTCCTGTTTCAGTGTTACCAGCCTCTCCTCTGGGAAGCCCTACAGCTTCACCTGAAGCCTCCAATTGTGTATTAGGAAAAGAAGCATATAATTTATTCATATTTGGAGTATTTGCTTGAGTAATTGCATTTCCTGGACCAGGAGCAGAAATTCCCCATCCATCAAGAACTGCTACACAAACAAAATTTGTTTTTTTATTTGAGGTCATTTTTGAAAAGTAAGTTCAGATTCTATTGCAGAAAGCCTATTATATTTTGCAACACGTTCTCCTCTAGCTGGAGCACCAAATTTAACATAATCAGCTCCTATCCCCACAGCAAAATCAGCTATAACAGAATCATTAGTCTCCCCCGATCTATGGGAAACTACTATCTTCCAGTTAGCATCTTTGGCCATTTTAATAACATTTAGAGTTTCTGAAAGAGTCCCTATTTGATTAGGTTTTACTAAAATTGCGTTGCAGGCTTTTTCCTCAATTGCCTTTTTAACTCTTTTGGGATTCGTTGCTAAAAGATCGTCTCCAACAATAATAAGATCCTTGGAAAGTTCATTAACAATTTTCTTCCAACTTTCCCATCCATCCTCATAAAAAGGATCCTCTATTAATGCAAGTTTATATTGTTCATTAAGACTTTTGTAAAACTCCAAAAGCTGATTATCATCCATTGAAGCTGATTTATCTCTTATAGTGTATTCACCATTTTTGTAAAAACTCCCGGCTGCAACATCAAGGCCTAAAAATACATCTCTTCCCAATTGATATTTTGTTTGCCTAATAGATTCTACAAATACTTCCAAGGCATCAGCATTAGTAAAAAGATTAGGTGCATATCCTCCTTCATCTCCAACAGAATGAATGGCACCTCTTCTTGAAAGGTTTTTCCCAATTGTTAAATAAATTTCTACGCACTCCTGCAATCCTTCATAAAAACTTTTAGTTGTTACGGGAATTACATGGAATTCCTGAAAGTCCAAATTTCCTGCACCATGGAGACCACCATTTATCATATTAAAAAGTGGAGTAGGCATCTTTACTTTACATTTATTGCCAGACTGTTGTGCTAAATAATTTATCCAAAAAAACTGATTTGTATTTGCAGCAATTGCACCTGCCTTGGCTACTGCAAGTGAAATAGAAAGAATTGCATTACCTCCTAATTTGGATTTATTTTCTGTTCCATCAATTTGAATAAGTTTATTATCAATTGCAACTTGTTCTCTGGGATCCATTCCAACAATAGCTGGTCCTAAAACACTATTAACATTCTCTACTGCCTTCAAAACTCCTCTGCCGAGAAATCTATCTGGATCGTTATCTCTTAATTCCACTGCTTCATAGGAACCTCTTGAACTTCCAGATGGAACTGATGCTGCAACAACGTGACCAGACTCTAAAAGACATCCTGTTTCAACTGTAGGATTTGCTCTTGAATCCAAAATTTCTCTAGCCCATGTTCTTTTTATTTTTGACATTTTATATTTAAGAAATTATTTTTTTCTCTGCATTAATTATTAAATCTTTTGTTCGGGAAATTGCATCGGGGTTAATGGATATACTAGTTATTCCGGCATTAACTAACATATCTGTATATTCTTCATAAATAGATGGCGCTTGCCCACATATTGATGAAGTAATTCCATTTTTATTACAAGTTTTAATCACCTTTTTAATGGCCCAAAGAACCGCAGGAGATCTTTCGTCAAATGCACTTGCAACTTCAGAATTATCTCTATCTGTTCCTAAAATTAGCATTGTTAAATCATTTGAACCAATGGAAATTCCGTCAATTCCAACTTTAATAAAATCTTCTAAGAGAATTACATTGGTGGGAAGTTCTACCATCATCCAAAACTTGAAGGTTTTATCTTCAAATAACCCTTCTGTAGCTACGATTCTTCTTACTTTAGATAACTCTTCCGGAGATCTGACAAATGGTGCCATTAACCATAAATTAGAATACTTTTCCCTTACTTTCTTTATTGCTTGAAGTTCTAAAGAAAAAACTTCAGGTGAAACAACATATCTAAATGCACCTCTAAAACCAAGCATTGGATTGGATTCAATTGGTTCCCAATTTTTTCCTCCTTTTAATGCAGAATACTCATTAGTTTTAAAATCAGTTGCTCTATAAATAACAGGCCTTGGATTAAAAGCGTCACAAATTTTAGTTATTCCTTTTGTCAAATCATTTATAAATTCTTTTTGCTTTTTTTGTTTTATTGCTTCTTTTGGATGAATTCCAAAGTTTGCAATCATAAATTCAGCTCTTAAGAGTCCAACTCCGTCTACAGGTTTTTTAGCAATTTCTTTAGCTAAATCAGGTTCACCTAAATTTACATATAGTTTTGTAGCTGTTTTAGTTTGAGAAGTTTTTTTCTCTTTTACTACACTTTTTGTATTTTTCAAAATTCCCATAAAAACTTCACCTGTTACACCATTGACTGAAACTATCTGGTTATTTTTAAGTACTTCAGTTGCAGTCTTAGTTCCAACCACGCAAGGAATTCCCAATTCCCTTGAAACTATTGCAGCATGAGAAGTTTGCCCACCTTGGTCTGTAACAATCGCACTTGCCCTTTTCATTGCAGGGACAAAGTCGGGCGAAGTCATGGTAGAGACTAAAATATCTCCAGGTTCTATTTTTGAAATTTCCTTAGATGTAAAAATAATTTTTACAGGTCCTGTACCAATACCGGGTGAGGCAGGACTGCCAGAAAGAATAGGGGTTGGTGAAATCTTGAAAGATTCTCCATCTTTTTGGATGTTTATTTCTTTAGACTTATTACCAATGGTTGTAACTGGCCTTGTTTGAACTATATATAGTTTTCCTTTTTCTCTTGCCCATTCTGCATCTTGTGGAAAGAAGTAATGTTTTTGTAGTAAGTCTGCATATTTTGCCAACTCAACAATCTCTTTTTCGTTTAATTTAGGACTATCGATAATTTTATTCGGAACCTTTTCTTCTTTTGTCTGTCCTGAAGAAGTTTTTATAAGTTGAACTTCCTGTGTATTGACTTCCTTTGATAATATATAAAAGGTTTCTTTTTGAACAACGTATTTATCAGGAATAACTGAACCTTGAACAATCATTTCTCCCAATCCCCAAACTGCTTCAATTATAATTCTATCCTTTTCATTAGTTACAGGATCTATTGAAAACATGACCCCTGAAACATCAGATTGAATCATTTTTTGAACAACAACTGATATTTTTACTTTACTGTGTTCAATTTTATTAATATTGCGATAATAAATAGATCTTGGAGTAAAAAGGGATGCCCAACATTCTCTAACTTTTTCTAAAATATTTGCTTCCCCTTTAATATTCAAAAAAGTTACTTGTTGCCCTGCAAAAGAGGCTCCGGGAGAATCTTCAGCTGTAGCGGATGACCTAACTGCAGTAAATGAATGTTTAAATCTTCCAGATAATTTCTTATATGCTTTAAAAACATCATTTTTAATTGAATGCGGAATTCTACCTTTTCTTATCTTGCTGTAGATTTGTTTTGAAACATTTTCCAGTTCTTTTGTATTTTCGTAATTTAAATTTTTTAATAATGGGTATATAAATTTATCAAGTTGATTCTCTTTAAAAAAAAGGTCATATGCATAAACTGTTGTAGCAAATGCATCAGGAACTGGAAGTCCCACATTGTACATCTCTCCTAAATTGGCACTTTTACCTCCAACGATCTCAACGTCGTTTTTTTGGATATCTTTTAAGAATAATATTAATGGTTGAGCAGACATAATAAGGCTAATTTATGATAGCACAGACTTGTTATATTTTGGAGAGTTCGTTTTTGAAATAGTCAACCCAAACAATTGGAGCAGGATTTTGCTCATATAAAATAGATAAATAAAAATTAACAAATGCTCCAAATTGAATTAATTCAAAAACCTGATTTAGCCTTCCTTGTGAAGTAAGGTTTATCTCTTCAAATGGAATATTATTTTTATTTACCACATCTTTAGTTATCTCAAATCTTTTTTGAATTCTTTCAGGATACATTTTTGAGTTTATAAAAATTACAAAGAGATTGTCTTTATTGTTTTTAGGATTTTTTAACCCTTCCATCAAGTGATGATTTAGCTCAGGTATAACAAAATCCGAAGAAAAAGTTTTTGAATTTTCATTTATTTGATTATTAAATACGTGTGTTGCTCCAGATAAATGATGGGCTGAAATTAAAACAATTATTTTCCCTTTTAATTTATTTGCAATAATTTTTGCTGGGTTTTTTTGAAAACCTATTTTTTGTGCATTTTTTGAGATAATACTATTCATTATTTCAATAGCATTACTTATTTCCTCTTTTGAGATATCTATAATTCCCAACTTAGTAGCTAAAGTAAGTTGACCAACAATTGAATATCCAATTGCCATTCTAGGTTGATTGCAGGGATTAAATTTAGGTTCTATTTGATAATAAGGAACATTGTGTTTTTTTGCTTCTTCTATTAATGGTCCACCAGTACCAATAGCTAACCACTTTGCTTTTTTTTGCACAGCTTGTCTTACATTTTCTAGGACTTCTTCAGTTGAACCTGAATAACTGGAGCATAAAACCAAAGATTTAGAATTAACAAAATTTGGAAGGTTATAGTCATTAACCCTTACAAAGGGAAGTTTTAATTTGTCTGAAAATGCAGTTTCTATTACTCTTGCTGTAAGTCCCGAACCTCCCATCCCGGTAAAAACAATGTTTTCTATTTGGGAATAATCTTTTTTTATAATACTAAGATTTTCAACTTCATTCCAAGCGTGCAGACATTGTTTGGGAAGAGCAATTACTGATTCATATACACCTTCTATATCAATTTTTTTAATATCGTCCAACAAGTCAAGAACATTCATCTTAATTAGATTTTATTATATTAATAATCTCATCTCTTTTTTCCTCCATTTTTTCTTTTGATGTTGATTCTATAATAAATCTTAACAAAGATTCTGTATTTGAAGGCCTTACAATAAACCAATAGTCTGGGTATTCAATTGTTACTCCATCAAGATAAGAAATTTTTCCGTTAGAATACCTTTCTGCAATTTCCTTCATTTTTCCTTCTTTATCTTCAACTTCTGTATTAATCTCCCCTGAGTGAAAATATTTTTTATAAGGTTTAATGATTTCAGATAAAGGTTTATTTTGTTCTGATATATAAACTAAAAACTTTCTAATAAGAGTTGTTGGAGCTTCAAATGTTCCAAAATCAAATTTGTAAAAAAAATGACCAGATGATTCTCCTCCAAAAACAGCATCAAGTTCAATCATTTTTTCTTTTATTAAAGAGTGTCCAACTTTTGTAACAACGGCTTTTCCTCCAACTTCTTCAATCATATCTTTAGTTATTTTTCCAGGTCTTATGTCATAACAAACTGTAGAACCAGGATTTTCTTTTATTGCAATTTGGGCCATTAATCCACGTAGAATTGATTGAGGAACTGTTTCTCCTTTTTCGTCAACAAAAAAATATCTATCACCGTCTCCGTCAATAGATATACCCAAATCTGCTTTATCTTTTAAAACTTTATCTTGAACAAATTTCATATTTTCCTCTTTTAGAGGATCTGCTTCATGCACAGGAAAAGTTCCATCAAGTTCAAAGTTCATCTCAATAACTTCACAAGGTAAACTTTTGAATATTTCCTTTATATCAACCGCACCCATTGAGTTTGCTGCATCAATAGCAATTCTGAAAGGTTTAATTTTTTCTAAATTGATTCCTTTGCTTTCTTCTTTTACTTCCGCCTCTAATACCCCTTCTTTTTTAATTATTTCTCCTTTTGTAGAGGAAACGTTGATAAATGACTCATTTTTTACAATATCTCTTATTTCATATATTCCTCCTTCGCCACTAATAGGAAAACTTTTTTTTCTAACAATCTTTAAACCGTTATATTCTTTAGGATTGTGTGAGGCAGAAACTTGTAATCCTCCATCATATCCGTAAAAAGCTACAGCAAAATAAAATGTTGGAGTAGTTGCTAAACCTATATCAATAACATTAAAACCTGAATCAATAATTCCTTTTATAAGACTCTCTTTTAGACAAGGAGAGGACAATCTCATATCAGAGGAAATTACTATATTAAGTTTCTTTTGGGGGTTCTCTTTACTAAGAAAGGTTGAGTAAGCTCTTCCGATTTTATATACCAAATCTTCGTTAATTTGTCCAGGATATTTTCCTCTAATATCGTATGCTTTAAATATTGATTCGTCTAATTGCATAAAGGTGATTTTATTCTAACTTTCTTATGATAAGTAAATCAAGAAGATCAATCAATTTTGATTTGGAGGTTTTTGATTTTATATCAATTTCCGAAAGAGAATTTATAACATTTTTTAACTGAGGTAACGAAAACCTAGATGCTTGTTTTTCAAGCTTTTCCACTCTCCATGAAGGATATGGAATATTTGAAGGAAATGTTTTTACCCAATATAAGTCTCTTACATGTCTAGAAAGAAAA
This sequence comes from Patescibacteria group bacterium, assembly GCA_018826545.1. GTDB lineage: Bacteria > Patescibacteriota > Microgenomatia > UBA8517 > UBA8517 > JAHKAL01. Next base: position 16,188 of record JAHKAL010000031.1, read on the forward strand.
TAAAAAATAAATTCTATTTTTTCTTTGATTAACAGCTGATGCAAAAGATTAATGCAACTAACTGAGTTTTTTGGATAAAAAGACTCTAAGAAAGAAAAAATGTTTTTAGGTAAACTAAATTCTTGTTTTTTATCAATACTCTTGAATTTGTTAATTATTGTAGCTTTTATTTTTGAGTTTGAATACAAAAGAAGAATTCCCTTTAAGCCCTTAGAATTAATATTTATCCAATCAATATCTTTTTTGGGGAGTTTTGAAGGACTATCTAAAATATAAACTTTTTTATTATTAAATAAATCTGTTGAAGACAAAGTTTCTTGCAGAGAAAAGCCGGTTTCTTGCCCACAATTAATTACTTTCCAATTTTTTTCTTTTGCTTTAGCAATATATTCTTTAAGCTTTTCATAGCTTTTAGTGCTGTATTCTCCATGAATTAAATATATTTTCATTAAAAATCTTTTTACTACGCTTTATTGGTATTTTCAATCAACCTTTTTAATCTTAAATAAAAACTTCTTTTACCTTTTCTAATATGGGGAACTAAACTGCCAGAAAAATTTTTAGGAATGTGGGCAATTTCATGAAGCAACACCTTATTTTTTTCATTTTCAGACAATCTATCAAATTTTTCAGAAATAACTTCTATAATATAAGCAGGTTTTTGCTTTAATACTTGTTGCCAGATCCTTGATAAACCATAAATTCTTGCGATTGCTCGAGTGTTTGCATTTTCTGAACGAAGACAAAATATTCTGCTGTTATCGAAATTGGGAAAATTTAGCTTTTCAAGAAATTCAATAACGTTTTTTTGTACATTAAAATCAGAAAACCACATTATTTTGTTAGAATTTGAGGATTTTTTCTTATTGGATTTTATATACTTCCGCATCTTCTTTAACTCCCTTATCAGTTTTTAATCCTATCACATCTCCTTTTTTTGCGGAATCTTTCTTTTCGTGTTCTATTTGAATAGAAGTAATTTCCTGCTCAAAAAGATCTTCTCCTCCTCTTACAAACTTAATTTTGTCACCAACAGCTAAGGGTGCATTAAGTTCAATTATTGCAACCCCAATCTTGTCATAATAGTGGGTAACCTTGCCTACTTTAAAATCAGCCATTATTATTTCACCCCCTTTTTATCTACCTTATATACATTATACGCATGACACAGTGCAACTGCCAATGCATCAGCAGAATTATCAAAGTGAGTTTTTTTATGAACTCTACTTCGAATTTTTGCCCCAAAAATTTTTCTCAATGATTTTTGAATATCTTTTTTATCTGCTCTACCATTTCCAGTAATTTGTTTTTTAATAGTGCCAGGTGCATATTCAATTACTTCAATCTTTCTCTTTGCACAAGTGAGTATTATTACTCCCATAGCTCTTCCAACATTCGTGGCTGTTTTAACATTGGTTGCAAAAAAAAGTTTTTCCATTGCAACAACATCTGGATTTAATTTTTTAAGGACACCATTGAGTTGTTTGTGTATTTTTATTAATCTTTTCCCGAAGTCTCCATCTTTATCTGTTTCGATCAGACCAAAGTCCAAAGCCTCAAATCCCTTATTTGATGCATTTATTAGGCCGTATCCTGTTGTAGCTGTACCAGGATCAATACCTAAAATTAACATGTTTCATTATAACCTGAAGAAACTCCGAACAATAGAAGAGCATTTGAAGTCGTTTTCTTAATTATTTCGTTTACTTCAATGTTTTTTATCTTTGAAACTTTATTTGCAATTTCTGGCAAATAGTAAGGATAATTTATTTTATTTCTGTCTTTTCTTCCATCTTTTGTAGGTGCAAGAAGTGGTGAATCCGTTTCTAATACAAGGTTTTCCATGGGAACTTTTTTAATAAAATCTTGTTTATTTTTATCAAAAGTTATATCTCCATCTATTCCTATAAAATATTTATACTTTATTGCAATTTTAAGTATCTCATCTTCCGGTTCAGAACAGTGAAAGACTAAATTACTATTAAAATTTTTAGGTCCTGACTTTTTTATTAAACTAATAATATCTTCCGAGGAATGTCTACTGTGAATTATTACGGCTTTATTGTATTTAATAGCTAATTTTAGTTGTTTTTCTAAAAGAACTTTTTGAGTTGATTCTGAATTTACCTTGTGATAATAATCTAAACCAATTTCTCCAACTGCGACTACTTTATCTTTTAAAACTAACTCTTCAATTTTAAATATTTCCTTTTCAATATTTTCTGCACTTATAAGTGTTGTGGGGTGAATTCCCACTGCAGCGTAAGTATTTTCATAGCAATTTGATATCTCTATCGCTTTTAAAGACGACTTGTAATCGATACCAGGTATAACTAAATAAT
>JAHKAL010000032.1 GCA_018826545.1 Patescibacteria group bacterium
GCGGAGAGGGTGGGATTCGAACCCACGTGGACTTATTAAGCCCCAACCGTTTTCGAAACGATGCCCTTATAACCACTTGGGTACCTCTCCAAATTTTTGTGTGCCCAGGGTGAATCGAACACCCAACCTCAACTTCCGCAAAGTTGCGCTCTAATCCAATTGAGCTATGGGCACATATTTTATCAAATAACTATTAATTATTCCCTGGAAGTTTTTTTGCAAACCAATTTGCAGCTTTATCAAGTCCTGAGGATGGAATTTCTTCTTCTGTTATAAACCTTGAAATAATATTTTTAAGTTTTTCTTTATCCGCCTCATTTATTACCAACTCCATTCTTCCAGGTAAAACGTATGTTCCAAAGACCAATAAATAATTATCATATCTTCTAGTAATCCAAAAATTAGTTAAAACTTCCCATTGTGTCTTTTTATTTCCTACCTTTATTCCTTTATTGGTAATTTTATATTCAATTTTCTCAGGTTCTACAGTATTTAGAATATAGAAAAGAAAAATAAGAGAAATTAAAAGAATTACTGGCATAAATCCTTCAGTTAAAAGAAGAATTAATCCAACAATTACAGTTATCGCAATTATAGTTACGTAAAATTCTCTGTTTCTTCTTTTAAAAGGTCTTGCTGGTGCTATCCAACTAAAAAGTTCCTTCTCAGGCTCCTTTTTTACTGTCACTTCAGTAGGTATATCAGTTTTTTCTTCTGGTAATGTGCTTTTTTGGGTTTGATCTTTATTGGCAGGTTCCATACTAAGATTATTATACCCTAAAGCAGGTTTTTAAACCAAGCATGCATCTGATATAATTTGGCCTAAGGTGGAGTCGCCTAGTGGTCGATGGCAGAGGTTTGCTAAACCTCGACTCGCAAGGGTCACGCGGGTTCGAATCCCGCCTCCACCGCCTGAGGTGAGGTCGCATAGTGGCCTAGTGCAGTGGTTTTGAAAACCACCGTAGTCAGTAATGGCTACCGAGAGTTCGAATCTCTCCCTCACCGCAAAATTTAGAGGTATAATACAAAAATTAATGGTAAATAAAAAAACATCAGTATCGGTAGGTGGAGCTATAATTTTTAAAGACTCAAGAGGAAAAAGAAAATATCTTCTAACTAAACAAAACGAAGAAGATAATTGGGAAATCCCAAAGATTACAGTAAGAAAAGGTGAATCTTCAGTAAGGTCTGTCATAAGAATGAGTGGAGAAATGGCGGGATTGAGCGTTAAAGTACTGGAGGAAGCAGGGAGATCATCAGGTGTAGTAACAGTAAACGGCAAGGTCCTTCCCCAAAAATATTATTATTATTTAATGGTTTTAAAAGATGGTGGTAGTAATCCAATCGGCTTTTTTGATGCAAAATGGATGGACTATTCAAAAACTCTTAAAACTCTTAGCCTAAAAAGAGAAAAGAATATTTTTAAAGACGCTAAAAAAATATTAAAAGAGTGGGAAAAACAACAAAAGAAAAAATAAAAAAGTTTGTTAGACAGTTCTCCGCTGGAGGTTCGGCATATAAAACTTCAAGGAACGGAAAAACTAAGTGGTTAATTGTTAAACCCGCTGGAGTCGATAGATGGCAACTTCCTAAAGGACTAATTGAAAAGGAAGAAAAAACTTCCGAGGCTGCATTAAGGGAAGTAAAAGAAGAAGGTGGAGTAGAGACAAAAATAATTAAAAAGATTGGATCTTCTTCATATTTTTATGTTTTCGAAAATACAAAGTGCTTTAAAACTGTTGTCTACTATCTGGTGGAAGTAATCAAAAAAACAAAAGAAGGACATGATCAAGAAATCGATGAAGTGTCTTTCCAAGAATTTGATAAAGCCTATGAGCTACTTACTTTTAAGGATGACAAAAACATCTTAAAAAAGGCAAAAGAGTTGCTTGAATCCTCAATTCAGGAAACTTTGATATAATTCAATTGTTATTTTAGGAGGGGTGGTTAAGTTGTATATTATATATTATAATTGAAATGTGGCAAGGTTAATATTTCCCAACGGGCAACAGACAAAATGGATCGAATCAATTCAGAAAAAATCTGGTTTCAGTATTGAAAAAATAGCTAGTATTTGTAAAGTAAGCATAAGAACAATAAGAGATTGGAAAAGAGAAAAATATAGTATTTCACATACTTCAATATTTAAATTGATAAATAATACAAAAATAAAAATTCCTAAAAATGCTAAAGTTGTTGATGATTTTTGGTACGTTATAAATGGAGCAAGAAAAGGTGGTTTAAAAAGAACTCAAATCTATGGCCCGCCAGGCAATTATGAAGGGAGAATAAAAGGAGGAAAAATTTCACAACTTCGGAGGAAAAATGATCCAGAAAAATATCGCAAATTGGGATGTAAAATAAAGAAAACTTTTCCCGATCTTAAACCTTCATCAGAATTGGCAGAATTAGTAGGAATTATCTTGGGAGATGGAGGAATAACAAATAATCAACTAAAAATTACCCTTGGATTAAAGGCTGATTATAAATATGCACTATTTGTTACAAATTTATTAGAAAAAATTATTGGAGAGAAACCATCGTGGAATGAATATAATGGAAATGTAATATTACTTTGTATTTCTGGCGTAAATTTAGTCCAAAAACTTGAAGATATTGGTGTCTATAAGGGAAATAAAATTCAAAGGCAAATAGATGTTCCTAGTTGGATTTGGAACGATATTAAATATCAGAAATTTTGTGTAAAAGGTTTAATGGACACGGATGGAGGAATATATTTCCACGAACACTGGATAAAAGGTGTCAGATACAAAAACATGGGATTATGTTTTACAAGCCATTCGAAACCATTACTAACATCTGTTTCAACAATATTAAACACCCTTAATATTAAAAATTCTATCCAAGGAAAACATGTCTATATCTATAAATTGGGGGAAATATTAAAATACTTTAAAAGTATTGGTACACACAATCCTAAACACGAAGAAAGATTGAATTTTTATTTAAAAAATAGCAATAACAAATTAAAGTAATTTGGAGGAGTCGCCTAGCGGCTATGGCATACGCTTGGAAAGCGTACGGGTGCAAGCCCTCGCGGGTTCGAGTCCCGCCTCCTCCGCCATTTGGTAAAAGAAGAGTTTGGCTCGCCCGCTATGCGGGCTCGCCAGCCGATTTTCGGTTCAAAATCAAATTTTTTGCCTTTCAAAATAAACAAGAGAACAAATTAGGACAAAAAATTAGATCTCTACGGGTGAAACTTGACCTTTCGCAAGATGAATTTGCGAGAAAAGCCGATGTCCCCTATACAACACAAACCAAGATTGAAACAGGAGTAATCAAAAAACCGTCAGTTTTTGTTATGGCGAAAATCGCTAAAGCGTTAAATATTTCTTTAGATGATTTGTTAAAATTATAAAAGGTCGATTTATTATTAAAATATTAATAGTTAGGAGGTGAAAAATATGAACACAACACAACCACAAGGACCATTTTGTCAAAGTTGCGCTATGCCTATGGCAAAGCCTGAAGATTTTGGTACTAATGCCGATGGTAGCCAAAATCAGGAATATTGCCATTATTGTTTTCAAAATGGCAAATTCACCGAGCCAAATATAACAGTGAAGCAAATGATTGAAAAATGTGCCGGAGTAATGAAACAAATGAAAATACCCGAAGCGCAAATTGAGCAGACAAAAACTTTTATTCCCACGCTCAAGAGATGGCAGAGTAAATAAATATGGACAAAACATTAGTTCAAAACAAAACAAAAGGATTACTTAAAAAGGCAGATAAACCGAGAGAATTCATAAAAGGATTACAAGAGCTTTTTAAGTCCTTAATAGATAAAGAAGCAACAAAAAATTACCTGAGGATTATTCCGGATACTGGAAAATTTTTCGGGGTTCCGTTTCCTATTTTGAGAGTCATAGCTACTGAGATAGGAAAATTTGTTCAGAAAGAACCAACAGAAGCAAAACTTTTGTTAGAAGCTATCTGGAATGAAGGTTCCTTTGAATCGAGACAGATAGCAGGAAAAAGCTTGGAGAAGCTCGGTTCAAAAAATCCAAAAATTTGTCTGGACTTTGTATCTTCAGTATTACCTGATCTTGATAACTGGGCTGTTTGCGATAATCTCGCCATGTGCGGAATAGAAACAATAGTTTGTCAGAATCCCGAACTTGTTTTACCACTTTCCGAAAAATGGATTAAAGATAAAAATAAATGGATCAGGCGTTTTGGAGTGGTAAGTTTACGAGGATACAAGAAAATTCAAATAACAGATAAGGTTTTCGGGATTCTTGGTCTGGTCATGGAAGATAAAGACAAAGATATAAAAAAGGCAGTTTCTTGGATTTTAAGAGAGATAACAAAAAGTAATTCTGATGAAGTAACAAACTTCTTGACCAAATGGGCAAAGACGAATCCAAATAGAGACACTATCTGGATTATTAAAGACGGAATAAAAAAATTAACTAATCAAAATCAGAAAAGAATTTGCCGCCAAAGAAAAACTTGAAATCGTCCTTTTCGCTTCCGCTTCAAGGTGAGGCGGGCGGAAGGGGGGTTTGGGGGGAATTCCGCCCGCCGAGCCCAGACGCAATTTCGGTTCGGATATTTTCAAACAGACACCGCCCTATTATTCTTTTACTTGAATTTTTCTTATTTATTAATTAAACTGAAAACAATGAGTAAAATTACAGGAAATAAAAGATTCAGATTAGTAGTTATAGTTTTACTTATCCTTGTTATTTCATATTTGCTTTATTCAGTTTGGTAAAATATGGCAATTCCAAAAATTAAATCATTAGAAAATGCTTCGAAAGGAACTAAAAAGGTTATTAAACCAATATTGATAATCCTTTTGGCAATTTTAGCTGGAGCTTTTGGACTTGAGGCTACTAACAATGACTGGGATTTAGGAAAATTAATGTCTGGTTCTTCTTTTGAGGAAGCAAAAGTAATGCGTGACAAAGAAGGAAATGTTGTAACAAGTGGAGGAAAGTACACTGACGAATATAATTGTGATGATTTTAAAACTCAAATTGAAGCTCAAGAATTTTTTGATAAGTCCGGTGGAGTAAGTGAAGATACAAATAGACTCGATGGAGATAAGGACGGCATAGCCTGCGAAAGTTTACCCAAAGGTAAAGAATAACAATTTAACTTCTTCTTAAAAGAGCTTTTAACAAATATTTATATTTTAATTGATGTTGTTATAATCAAATTATCTTGTCTATTATTTCATTAAAAGGTGGTGATTAAAAATGAAAGGATTTATAGAATTTGTTCGCAAGCAAGGAGTAATGGGACTAGCTATTGGTTTTATTCTAGGTGGAGCTGTATCTAAAGTAGTTTCATCTCTAGTAGAGAATATCATTAACCCAATTTTAGGAGTTGCCTTAGGATCAGTCGGAGGACTAAAAGAAGCAATCCTCAAAATAGGTTCAACCGAAATTCTTTGGGGAAGTTTTTTAAGTACAACAATTGATTTTTTGGTAGTTGCACTTGTTGTCTATTGTGGAGTTAAACTCCTTCATCTTGATAAATTAGACAAAAAAGAATAATTAATTTTTATAAAAAACATTATCTTTTAGTTATTGTTAAAGCAATAACAGTTTTTATTCCCTTCTTTTTTAAGACTTTTGTCATCTCTTTTATTGTTGA
>JAHKAL010000033.1 GCA_018826545.1 Patescibacteria group bacterium
GGTAATGGAATTCCAGTCAAAGGAACTAAAGCAACATTAGATCCAATATTAAAAATCACTTGTGTACTAATCCAGACAGTTATTCCTATTGCTAAAACCTTAGAAAATTTATCAGGAGCATTTTTTGCAATTCTAAAAGCAAATGCAATATAGGTAAAAAGTAAAATAATTACTATTAAAGCTCCAATAAATCCAATTTCTTCAGCAATTACAGCAAAGACTGAATCTGTTGCAGCTTCCGGTAGAAATAAAAACTTTTGTCTTGATTGACCTAAACCTACACCAAAAATCCCACCTGAACCAAGTGCCAAAAGAATTTGCCTTATATGATAATCTTTTCCCAATGGATCTTGTGATCGCTGCAGAAAAGTTAATAGTCTTGCTCTTCTGTAACTTGATGTAAGAATAAAGCCTAGACTTCCCAAAATTCCAACAACTGAAGCAGCGAAAAAAGAAAACAAATTAATTCCAGATACAAATATTTGAGACATGCCAATAGCCAATAAAACTAAAGTCGTCCCCAAATCAGGCTGTAGCATTATTAAAAATACAACTATTACTAGAGGAACAAAATAACTTAATAGTTGTTTTTCTTTTTTTGCTACTTTAGCTAAATATATAGCTAAAGAAAGTTTGACAAACTCAGCTGGCTGAATAGAAACTGAACCTATATATATCCATCTTCTTGCACCAAGAAATTTTGAACCTAAACTAGGAAGCAATACAGCTACAAGAAAAATTATGCTAGTAGCGAAAGCGGGTATGGCAAGTTTTTCCCAAATCTTATAGTTTATTTGGGAAACAATAAGCATCGAAATAAACCCAATTAAAGCCCAAACAGATTGTTGTTTAAGAAAATAGAATTTATCATTGAATATATTTAATGCCTGAGGGGCAGATGCATCAGCTACAGCAATAAGCCCTAGTACTGTAAGTACTACAGTAATATAAAAAAAATTCTTATCAATACTTTTTTTTTGCTTATTGAGAAGTTTTTTATACACGCTTTAAATAGTTGCCAACCAAAGACCGAAAATTGCAAGAATAATTCCAGCAAGCCAGGCTCTAAAAACGATTTTAGATTCCTCCCAACCAATTGCTAGAAAGGTGTGATGTATTGGTGCTAAAGGAAAAATTGCCTTCTTAAAAAATTTCCAACCGATTATTTGAATTGCTGATGACAATATTTCAATTACAAAAATTCCACCTACAACAACAAGTGCAATAATACTTCCACTTAACAAACCAATAACTGCCAGTGTTGCCCCAAAAGACAAAGCTCCACTATCTCCCAAAAATATTCTTGCTGGCCAAACATTAAAATATAGAAATGCAATTAAAGAGCCAATCCAAATTGCAATAAATAAAGAAAGCGGAGTGTCTAAAGTTCCTGCAACAATAATTCCAAAAACAGTTAAACAAATAAGCAAAAGTCCTGATGCAAGACCATCCAAACCATCTGTAATATTGAAAGCATTTGTAAAAGCAACTATCGTAAACGCGGCAAAAGGAATATATAAAGGACCTAAATATAATGTTTTTGAAACAAAAGGAATATGTAGGATTTGTATCCCGAGATATTTATATATTACATAACCAATTAAAAAAGCAAAAAACCACTGAAGAGCAAACTTTTGCCATCTTCCAAGTCCAAATAGTAATCCTTTTAAGCCTGTCTTAGGTTTTCCAAAAATCTTAACTAAATCATCAGAAAGACCAATCAAACCAAAAGAAATAAAAGTAAAAAAGACAATGAAAAGTTCATATTTTAAATTAAAAGAAGATTGAATAAAAACACCCACTCTTGAAGCAAAAGAAAAAACAACTGCAAAAAGAATAGATATAACAAGAATAAGAAGTATTCCTCCCCCTACAGGAGTTCCTGCCTTTTTATCATGCAGCTTATCAAAAAGAGGAACTGCTCCTTTTTTGGGAGCTTCCTTTTTTCTTGTAAGGTTTATTTTGTAAAGAAAGTTAATGAAAGGAACAACCAAAAGGCTTGTAACTAAAAATGAAAAAATGATTAAACCTAGAACTAAGGATAATAAGTTTGGAGATGTCATATTTTAATCCATTATAAATTGATTAGTCTATTTAGACAACCGCGCAACAGGCTTATCTAAACCTATTGATCTTGAAGCTTTGAAAAGTATTACAAATTCTTTTCCTAAAATATCAGATATATATTTATCAACCTCATTTTCTTTTAAAACCCAGAAAGAATTTTCACTACCAAATTTCCTTTTAACTATTTCATAAATAACTTTTGACTCTTCACCAACACAGACGATTCTTTTTAAAGGTAACTTTACTAATATTTCTCCAATTTCTTGATGGTATTTTTTTGACAAATCTCCCAACTCCAACATATCCCCAAAACAATTGCCATATTTTTTTTATCTCCTAGCTCGCTAAATAATTTAATTGCTTCTTTAGCAGCAGCAGGATTGTTATTGTAGGTGTCATCAATAATAAAAGTATTTTTAATTTTCAATAAAGACAACCTATGCTCTAATGGTTTATATTCTTTTAAACCCTTTTTAATCTTTTGAGGATCAATTCCCAATTCTAAAGCAAC
>JAHKAL010000034.1 GCA_018826545.1 Patescibacteria group bacterium
CAGCCGAAGAAATACTAACAAAAACTGTAAGTACGAAAGTCAAGGAAAAATTTAAAGTAATTAATAAAAAAATAAAAGAAAGAATCAAATACGAATTGGGTATTATTGTTAAAAAAGGTTACGCACCTTACTTTTTAATTGTTTCCGACATGGTAAATTGGGCCAATTCAGAAGGTATAGTTACTAATACAAGAGGATCTGCTGCTGGTTCTTTAGTCTCCTACGTCTTAGGTATTACTACTGTAGGTCCTCTGAAGTACAACCTTCCTTTTGAGCGTTTTTTAAACCCATATAGACCTTCTCCACCTGATATTGATTTCGATATTGCAGACAACAAGAGAGATGATGTTATTAAATATATGTCAGAAAAATACGGAAAAGAAAAAGTTGCCCAAATTTGTACCTTCGGAAGAATGAAAGCTAGAGCTTCAGTTCGTGATATTTCAAGAGTATTAGGGCATCCTTATTCTTTCGGAGATAAAATTTCAAAACTAATTCCACTTGGTTCTCAAGGATTCCCTATGACAATAGAAAAAGCTATGACTGTTTCTTCAGACTTTAGGAGTTTATATGATGAAGATAAAGATGCTAAAAAAGTTATTGATTTAGCAAAATCTGTTGAAGGAAATGCAAGACATCTTTCTGTCCATGCAGCTGGACTTGTCATTTCCCCTAAAGAATTAACTGAATTTACCCCAGTTCAATTAGAACCTTCTGGAGATAAAATCATAACTCAATATGAAATGCATGCTTGTGAAGATGTGGGTTTAATCAAATTTGATATTTTAGGAATTAGAAACCTTTCAATTTTAAGTTCTGCCATAAAAAATGTTAAAGAAGAGAGAAATATAGTAGTAGATTTAGGAAGAATACCTATAGATGATAAAAAAACTTATGAGATGTTAGCTCGAGGTGAGACTATGGGAACATTTCAACTTTCAAGTGCAGGAATGACAAGATTTTTAAAAGAACTCAAACCCACAAGAATTGAAGACTTAATGGCAATGGTTGCTTTATATAGACCAGGTCCAATGAAGGTTATACCAGAATATATAGAAAGAAAGAAAAATCCTGCATTAATTAAATACTTGGATCCTAGAATGAAAAAGTTTTTGGATATGTCATATGGTTTGATTGTTTATCAAGATGACTTGTTGTTTTGTGCGTTGGAGCTTGCAGGTTATTCTTGGAAAGAAGCTGATAAATTTAGAAAAGCAGTTGGGAAAAAGATTCCTGAGGAAATGGCTGCACAGAAAAAGAAATTTATAGATGGAATTGTAAAAAATGGGCAAACTCAGGAATTTGCAGAGAATCTTTGGAAATTATTTGAGCCTTTTCAATCATATGGATTTAATAAAGCTCATGCTGCTTCATACGGAATGGTTGCTTATCAAACGGCTTACATGAAAGCAAATTACCCGGTTGAATTCATGAATGCTCTTTTAACAGCTGAATCTGGAGATTCGGAAAAAATATCTTTAGCTGTAAACGAATGTAGAAGAATGAAAATAAAAGTTTTACCTCCTGACATAAATGACAGTAATATTGGATTTAAAATAATCAAAGATAAAGATTCTTTAGAAGGAAAGGCTATACTTTTTGGATTGTCTGCTATAAAAAACGTTGGTAATGCAGCAATCGAAGCAATTTTATTAGCAAGAGAAGAAGGATCATTCATGTCTCTTTTTGATTTTTTAGCAAGAGTTGATGCAAGGAAAGTAAATAAAAAAAGTTGTAGAAAGCCTTATCAAAGTTGGTGCTTTATCGATGTTTGGAGCACGCGCAAAGCTTTTATATTATTCAGAAGAAATAAGAGGAAAAGCTTCAAAAACTCAAGTTTTAAAAGGACAACAAGGTTTATTTAATCAAGATGGAAAAGCTCCTAAAAAAGATACTACTAAAGAACTTCTTCTAAAAACAGACATAACTGAATTTTCAGAAGAAGAAATTCAAACTTTGGAAAGACAGCTTTTGGGTTTTTCTCTTTCGGCAAAGCCAATTAACGAAATCATTTCTGATTTTGAACACGAAGCAACACATAAAATATTTGAGCTTTCTTCTGATCAAAATATTGGAGAAGATGTCAGAATTGCAGCTGTAATAACAGGTATAAAAGTAGTAATTACCAGGAGATCTGGTCAGGAAATGGCTTTTGTAAAAGTCGATGATGGTACAGGTACCCTTGATTTAGTTGTTTTTCCTAGACTTTTCAAATCAATAAGAAGCTTAATTGTTGACTATAAACCAGTGATAATATCGGGGAAGGTTGATGCTAGAGATAATAGATTATCTTTACTTACTGAATCTATTTATACACCAGGGGAAAAAGGATTTGATGGTAAGGAAGTTCTTATTCAGGTCTCAAAAAATGTTTCTTCAGAACAACTAAGAGATTTAAAAAACCTACTTTTAAATAATCAGGGAGAAAAAGATATTACTCTAATTTTCACTGGAACAGGAAAAAATATTAAGCTTCCCTATAAAATTTCATGGAACGAATCTATTGCTAGACAGATATCTTCTATTCTTGAAGGTAACGCTGCTTCTGGTGTAGAATAGTCGTTATGGCATTAAAAGCTGTACATAATAAAATTGATTTTGGAGTTGGAGATAAAATAAAAGTTCATCAGAAAATTACTGAGGGAGAAAAAGAAAAAACTCAGGTTTTTGAGGGAATTGTAATTGGGATAAAAAATAGAGGAGAAAATAAATCTTTTACAGTCAGAAAAATGGGTGTACAAGCAGTTGGTATTGAGAGAATTTTTCCACTTTCTTCTCCGCTACTTGGAAAAATAGAAGTTGTTAAACAAGGTACTCGGGGTGTAAGAAGAGCAAAGCTTTACTACATAAGGGATAAAAGTTCTCAGGAAATAGATAAAATTTTTTCAAGGGCTAAAGCAAAAATTAAGTCAAAGGAAGCTTCTAAAACTAAGTAAATTTCAATTTCTTCAGTTTATTGTACTAAAAAACGATATTATATATTTAAGTTTAAATATATTTAATGGTAGAAAAATTAATAGTAGGTAGTTTAAATACAAATTGTTATCTTTTTTATTCAAAAAGCAAAAACTGTGTAATTATTGATCCGGGAGATGATGCAGAATATATAATCGATACAATTTTTAAACTTCAACTTAATCCTTTAGCAGTAATTGCCACGCATGGACATTTTGATCATATCTTGGCGGTTGATCAATTAAAAATGACTTTTACGATTCCTTTTTGCTGTAATGAGAATGATAAGTTTTTAGTTAAGTCGATGAAGAAAAGAGCTACAAGATGGCTTTCTAGAAAAATATATGAAATAAATCCAAAAATAGATACTAACTTACAAAGTAAATATAAAATTAAAGATATTTCATTTACAATTCTTTCAACACCTGGGCATACTCCTGGAAGCATTTGTTTATATTCAAAAAAAGAAAATATATTATTTTCAGGAGATACAATCTTTTCTGATGGAGCTATAGGAAGATATGATTTTTCATATTCAAATAAATTGGATCTTGAGAAATCTATACATTTAATATTAAAATTGTCCAATGAAACAAAAATCTATTCGGGACACGGAGAAGAAACAAATGTCAAAAAAGAAAAAAACTATCATAAGTAAAATTAAATTACCAACCAATAAACTCTGTAAAAAACTTAAAAAGTTTTGTTTTAAAAAGGAAAACTTAAAATTAACTCCCAGAAGAATTGTAATATTGTCCTTCATTTTTTTATTAGTTATTCTATTTTTGGCTAGATCTTTTATCTTTGCTGCTTTTGTAAATGGAAGACCAATTTTTAGGTTAAGTGTTATATCAGTTGCAGAAAAACAAGACGGTTTAACAGTTTTAGATAATTTAATTGAAAAGAAACTTATTTTTAGTGAAGCAAGGAAAGAAAGTATAAAAATTACCGATCAAATAGTTGAGGACGAAATTAATAATATTGAGGAAATATTAAAACAACAAAATATTACTTTAGACCAAGCTTTAAAATTAAGTCATCAAGATGTGAAAAGTTTGAGAGAACAAATTAAAATACAAAAAATAGTTGAGCAAATTTTAGGTAAAGATATAAATATTGAGGAAAGTGAAATTAGTGAATATTTTGAAACAAATAAAGAATATTTTGGTACTAATTCAAAAATTGACGATGTAAAAGATCAGATTAAAGATGAGCTTTTTAAACAAAAATTATCTACAGAATATACTAAATGGATAGAAGAACTTAAGACTAAGGCAAAAATTAAATA
>JAHKAL010000035.1 GCA_018826545.1 Patescibacteria group bacterium
CGTCTAGCGGTCTAGGACATTAGGTTCTCATCCTAAAAACCTGGGTTCGAGTCCCAGTGGGGTCACAAAGTAATCTTTAATTATTTTTAATAATTGCCACTTTCAAAGCATCTTCTATCTTATCAACAAAGATAAATTTAATATCTTTTTTGACCAATGAAGGAATACCTTCCAAATCTTTTTTATTTTCCTTAGGAAGAATTATAGTTTTAAGTCCAGCTCTATGGCCTGCAATCACTTTTTCTTTGACTCCACCTATTTCCAAAACTCTTCCTCTTAAAGTTATCTCTCCAGTCATTCCAACTTCTCTTCTTACTTTCTTTTTGGTCAAAGCAGACACTAAGGCCGTTGTCATCGCAACTCCAGCAGAAGGTCCGTCTTTAGAAACTGCACCTTCCGGAACATGAATATGAACATCCATATTCATCGCAAAATCATTTTTTAATCCTAATTCTTTGTAATGAGACTTAGACCAAGTAAACGCAGCTTTTGCTGATTCTTTCATAACATCACCCAATTGTCCTGTTAAAATAAGCTTTCCTTTTCCTGGCATTAAAGCTACTTCAATAAATAAAATTTCTCCGCCTACTGGAGTTACCGCTAGCCCCGTTGACATACCAATTTCGTCTTTTTTCTCAGCAATTAAAGAACTAAATTTCCTTGGTCCTAAGAACTTGTGTAAATCATCTAAATTTATTTCTTTTGGATATTTCTTTTTCTCTGCAACCAATTTAGCGATTTTCCTACAAATTGAAGCTAAATTTCTTTCTAAATCTCTAACACCTGCTTCCCTGGTATATTTAGAAATAATTTCAGAGAGTGTAACTTTTGGAATTTTTATCTTCTTTTTATCTAAAGCGTGAAGTCTTAATTGTTTTGGCCATAAAAACTTCCTGGCAATTTGGTATTTTTCTTCTTCTGTGTATCCTGGAAAAGAAATTACTTCCATTCTATCCTTTAATGTAAGTGGAATTGTATCCAAAACATTTCCTGTTGTTATAAACATTACTTCCGACAAATCAAATGGGACCTCCAAATAATGATCAGAAAACTCTCTATTCTGCTCGGGATCTAATGCTTCTAAAAGCGCTGAAGATGGATCTCCCCTAAAATCAATTCCAATTTTATCTATTTCATCAAGCATAAAAACAGGATTTTTTGTTCCTGCATTTCTTATTCCTTGAATAATTCTTCCAGGTAGAGCTCCAACATAAGTTCTTCTATGTCCTCTTATTTCTGCTTCATCTCTAATTCCACCTAAAGAAACTCTTACAAATTTTCTACCCATAGCTTCAGCTATTGATTTACCTATGGAAGTTTTTCCAACACCAGGTGGCCCTATAAAACAAAGAATCGTTGGTTGACTCTCTTTATTTTTAATTTTTATTTTTGTCTGTTCATTTTTTAGTTTCATTACAGCTAAATATTCCAAAATTCTTTCTTTTGCCTTGTTCATTCCAAAATGCCTTTTCTTCAAAACCTTTGCAGCCTTCGAAATTGCAACATTATTAGAAGACATTTTTTTCCATGGCATTTCAACTAACCAGTCCAAATAGTTTCTCAAATATCCTCCCTCAGGATTTTGTGGAGACAGTTGAGAAAGTCTTTTTAACTCTTTTTCTGCCGTTTTTTTAACATCTTTTGGCATTTGGGCTTCTCTTATTTTTTTCTTATATTCAGAGATTTCCTCAGACATTATTCCAGTTTCATCAAGTTCTCCTAATTCTTTTTCAATTGTTCTTTTTCTTTCCCTTAGCATCGCTTTTTTCATCTGATCTTCAAATCTTTTTTGAGTTTTTACATTTATAGTTCTTTCTAAATCTAAAACATTAATTTCTTGATTTAATAACTTATGGACTTTTTCAAGCCTGGGCTTTAATTCCAACATTTCTAGGAGTTTTTGTTTTTCAGAAACTTTAAGCTCCAAAAGTGATGCTACTTGATCTGAAAGCTCACGAGCATCCACCTGACCAGAAATAATCTTCATTACAGTTACTACTTCAACTTGTTTCCCTAAATTAATCGCTTTTTTAAAAAGGCCAGAAAGATTATTTGCCAAAGCTTTTACTTCTGGAGTTTCTTTTTTCCCCTCATCTAATTCCACAACACTACCTAAAAGAAATGGTTCGTGAGAAATAATTTCCTGAAGTTTAATTCTAGCTTGGCCCCTTATAAGAGCATGAATTTCACCATCTGTTTGCATCATTTGGGTAATTGTTGCAATTGTTCCAACTTTGTATAAGTCATCCTGATCTGGATCTACCATCTTTGGATCTTTTTGAGAAAAAATAGCTATAACCCTGTCTTGCTGAAAAGCAGAATTTACAGCCAAAACAGATTTTTGTCTTCCAAAGGAAAGAAGTGTATCTGTATGGGGAAAAACAACAGATCCTCTTATTGCAACAATTGGTACTTGGCGAGCCAATTTAATAACTTTTTCGCTCATTATCCTAGCAGTCTATCAATACCACTGCCAATTGTCAATCTTTATTTGTTATTTTTTTATTTCTTTTTTATGGGGAAAAAACGATGAATTAAAAATGCAACTAAACCACCTAAGAAAGCTCCCCCTAAAATATCAATAAAGTAATGCACATTAGCAAATATCCTTCCTGCTGCTACAGTTAATGCTCCTAAAAGAAAGGCAAATCCAAGCTCAGGATTATAAATTATTATTGAAATAGCTAATGCAAAAGCTGAAGAAGTATGTGAGGAAGGAAATGAACCGCCTAACGGAACTGTAATTGTCAAAGGAGGATATCCGTTTATTTTAAAAGGCCTAATAGAAGGAATTATTTTTTTTA
>JAHKAL010000036.1 GCA_018826545.1 Patescibacteria group bacterium
AATCAGGATATCTGTTAGATAAACTGCTACAGAAAGATAATCAATTCTTAATCCATAGACAAATGAATACTGGGGCCAAAAATGATAAGCGAGTTGTGAAGGAATTAAAAAAACAATTAAATAAAATAATTTTGGATAAAAACTATGAAGAATTTTTTTTATAAAATTCACCTACTTTTTCTTAGGTTTAACTAAAATGTATCTATTTTCCCCTTCACCTGTAGATTCTGTTTCAACATCTTTTTTCTCAGCTAAAGAAATATGAATTATTCTTCTTTGTGAAGAAGAAAGATTATAAACCGGTTGAGGTTCACCTGTATCAATTACTCTTTGGTATATTTGTTCTGCCATCTCTTTAAGTTTTTCTTCTTGTTTTTCTCTCCAATCACCTACATTAACAAACACCTTCTTTTCTCCTAATTCTTCTCTTAAGGATAAGGCAAGAATTGCCTGTATTGAATTTATTGTTTCCCCATGTCTTCCTATTAATAGACCTGTTTCTTCATCTGACTCTAAATTAACAAAAAAGTAATCTTCTTTTTCTGAAACATCAACTTTTGCCTTTGAACCAAGAAGTTCAATAAGCTTAACCGCCTTTTTTTCAAGAACTTTAATTAATTTATCACTCATTATTTTTTATCCTTACTGGATGGAGATTTTAACAAACCTAATTTAGAAATGAAAGGAGTTAATCCTCCCCAACCTGATGTTTTATATTGCTGAATTGCTTGAATAACTGAGAACAAAAGCCAATATATAGCAAGTCCTGAAGGGAAATTCATTCCAAAAAGTAAAGTGAAAAGAGGAAATGTATAAATCATAGATTGTTGCATTGTAGTCTGCATATCATCTTCTTGTTTACCTGTTTTTTTCTTTTTAACATGGGGTTGGGTAATCTTTGCTGAAATAAATTGAAAAATTGCAGCCAAAATTAAGATAGGTCCGGGTAAATTAAATGCAATTCCAGGAATTTTAAAAACATCAGGTTTAGTTATATCCAGATACAAAAAACTAGTTGCAACAACATGTCCCTCTTCAAGTTTAAGTGGTGTATACAATAGTTCGTTTAATTTTGAAGCAATATCTCCACCAGCCAAAACTTTATTAAAAACGTTAAAAAGTGCAATAAGAATTGCTATCTGAAGTAAATAAGGAAGACACCCTCCCCCTGGATTTATTCCATTCTGTTTGTAAAATTCTGTCTGAGCTGCTAAAAGTTTCTTTTTGTCGTTTTTGTGTTTTTCTTTTAATTTGCTAAGTTGTGGTTCAAAATCTTTCAGCTTTTTCATCGATTGCATATAAGGCTTAGTTAAAGGATTGGTAACAATACGAAGAAATATTGAAAAAAATACGATCGATAAACCCATATTTCCACCCAAAAGTTTGTAAAAAAGAATTAAACCATTTGTCAAAGGCTGAATTAATAATATTTGAAAAATGTTCATTTTAATTGCTCACTGGGTCCTCTCCCCACCCACCGAAACGATTGCATCTTAATAATCTATTTATTGACATAATACTACCTTTAACTAATCCTTTTTTAGAAATTGCAATTTTAGCATACTCACTACATGTAGGAACATACCTACATCCACCACCAAATAATGTTTTTAATAAAATTGACAATGAGTTTTTGTATATGTCTATTAGAAAATTAATAATTTTTTTCATTTTTTATAATTTTTATAAACCCTGCTTTCTCAAGTGAATTTCTAACTTCCTTCATTATTTCATCTGTAGATTTTCTGATACAAGCTTGTTTCGCTAAAAAAACAAAATTATATCCGTTTTTGATATCTGTTAAAGAAAACCTAACAGATTCAGCCATTGCTCTTTTTATTCTATTTCTATGAATCGCTTCCCCACTAATTTTCTTAGAAATAACAAATCCGAATTTTGAACCTTCATTGTCTTCTCTTTTTATATATGCAAGACCAAAGGATTCAGATTGATAAATCTTTCCTTTTTTCTCAACATTCTCAAAATTATCTTTACCTTTTAGGTTAAATTGACGAGCTAACATATTAATTAAAGAGGGAATCTAAAAAAGAAGCTTAGGGAGTAAGTTTCTTTCTCCCTTTTTGCCTTCTCCTTTTTAAAACCAATCTACCTTTCGCCGTTTTCATTCTCGCTCTAAAACCAAATTTTCTTTTTCTCCTTATTTTACTTGGTTGGTATGTTCTTTTTGTTGACATAGTCTAGATTATATATTCGAACAGAAAATCTTTCTAGAGGGCAATTTTAACAGGTTAATATAGTTTTATACAAATATTGGTAGTTGACGGATTGTGGATAACTTTGTAAATAATCATTATAAGTAAAATAACTTTTTGAAAACATCTTGCCCCAAATATTTTCTTACTAAATAGTTTTTTAAAACAAAATGGACGAATTAAATAAAAATCAAATATGGAAAGACTCTCTTGAGAGTATAAAAATATCTGTGTCCTCTGCCATTTTTTCTACTTGGTTTTCTCAAACTCACATTTCAGAACTCAAAAAGGAGAATAAAAAATTTATTATTCAAATAGGATGTAATTCCCCCTTCGTTAAAACAACTTTAGAAAATAGATACTATGGCCTTATTCAAGATGCCTTATCAAAAGTATTAGAGATGCCATGTGATTTAATGTTTATAGTTAAGGAAAATCCAAATAAAGAAAAAATGAGTTCTCAAGAAACAATTAGTCCACTTTTTGAAAATAATAAAGATAATAAAGAAGAAATAAATAATTCTTTTAGATATTCAAGAATTAAACCGGGTTTTACTTTTGAAAATTTTGCAGTTTCATCTTCAAACCAAATGGCCTGGGCGGCGGCGGAGGCAGTATCAAAAAATCCGGGAAGTGCTTATAACCCTTTATTTGTTTGGGGTGGAGTCGGAGTCGGAAAAACACATTTAATGAATGCTATTGGTGTTTCGATACTACAAAAAAATCCCGATGCAAAGATACATTTTTGTACTGGGGAGGAATTTACAAATGATATTGTTGAGGGGATTAGAACAAAAACAACACAAGCATTCCGAAACAAATATAGAAAATTAAAAGTTTTATTTGTTGATGATATTCAATTTATTGCAGGAAAGGATGCTGTACAGGAAGAATTTTTCCATACTTTCAATGCCGTCCAGGGTGCTGGAGGACAAGTAATACTCACTTCCGACAAGCCCCCCGACGAAATATCAAAACTTGAAGAAAGATTAAGAAGTAGATTCGAAGCAGGCCTAATTGTAGATATTGCACCTCCAGACTTTGAATTAAGGTGTGCAATAACTCAAATAAAAGCTAAAGAAAAGGAATTAGATATTCCAATGGAAATAGTTCAACTAATTGCTGGAAATGTTGAAGCAGCAAGAAAAATTGAAGGTTTTCTTACAAGATTAATGACTGAGTCAAATCTTAAAAAGGTAGAAATATCAGAAGATTTTGTTCAGTCCCTTTTAGGAAAGGGTGTTGAACCTAATAGTCGCATATTAAAAACTAACCCAAATGATTTAATCAATGCTGTCGCAGAATTTTATTCTTTAGGAAAAAGGCAACTTCTGGGGGATTCAAGAGCAAGGCCCGTTTCTCTTCCAAGACAAGTTTTAATGTATTTACTTAGAACTCAATACAATCTCCCCCTACAAGAAGTTGGCAGATTAATAGGAGGAAGAGACCACACCACCGTTATGCACGCTGTTGATAAGATAACAAATCTAGCATCAACCGATGTTAAGATTCGTGAGGATATATTGGGGATTAAAAATAATCTTTGAGGATGAATGTTTATAATAAATAAGCACTTATCAACTTATCAACATCAGCTTCAAACTTATCCACATTTTTATCCACAATCAACTGACCACATTATAAACAATGAATCTTGTGCTTATTTAAATTCAAATATCCACTTATCAACACTTACTACTACTAGAACTACTAGTATATATATGATAAATAATATGAGACGAAAAAAGACATGAAATTAAAAGTTTTACAAGAAAATTTAGCAAAAGCTCTAATAAATGCATCAAGGTTTACAACTTCAAAAGCACAGCTTCCAATTTTGGGAAATATTAAACTTGAAACAAAAAAAACAAAACTTATTGTTTCTGCAACTAATCTGGAGATGTCGACATCAATTTCCTTTGGAGCCCAGGTAGAAAAAGAAGGAGAAATTGCAATTCCTGCAAAAGTGATTACAGAAATTGTGAGTAATCTTCAACCTGGAACGATTTCTCTTAATTCTGAAAAAGAACAACTTAAAATTTCTACCAATTCATTTTCGTCAACACTTTCTGGAATGAATACTTCTGATCTTCCTTTGATACCTCAAAAAGTGGATGAAAAAAAAGCTTTTACATTGTCTAAAGAAAAAATTGCAGAAGCATTGTCTCAAGTAATTTTTGCAACATCAATTGACGAGACTAGACCCATTTTAACTGGTGTTTTAATGATCTTTAGAGGAAAGGATCTTACTTTGGTTGGAACAGATGGATTTAGGCTTTCACAAAGAAAGCTCTCCGTTAGCGGAAATACTAAAACTCAAAATTTAGTTCTTCCTAAGGGGATATTGGGAGAACTAATAAAAACATCGACTGAGAAAGAAAATATACTCTTTGAATATAAGAAAGAGGAAAACCAGGTAATTGTTTTAATGGATGATACAGTTTTTTCAACTAGGGTATTGGAAGGGGAATATCCGGATTACGAAAAAATTATTCCAAAAGCTACAAATATTAAAATAAATGTAGATAAAGAAGAATTTTTAAGAGCAGTAAAGTTGGCATCTGTATTTGCTAGAGATTCTGCAAATATAGTGAAAATGGAAGTTGGGAAGAGCGATCTTACACTTTTGGCAGAGAGCCAATCATCTGGGAGTCAAAAAACAAAAATTGATGCAAAAGTAGAAGGGAAAGGCATAGAAATTGCTTTTAATTATAGATTTTTAGAAGAATTCATTCATTCAATCAAAGGAGAAGAGGTCCAAATGAAGTTTTCCAATTCTAATGCACCAGGAATTTTTTCTGATCCAGAAAATTCTGATTATCTTCATTTAATAATGCCTGTAAAGATTCAGGGTTAATTTCGGGATATTGCTGGGAGATATAAAACAGTTCCAATTTCACTTCCATATCCTGTAATTGAAGTTATTCCTTCTAATTTAAATACAGGCTGTAAGTAATCAGAACTTGTGGAATCTTGTAAATAAATAAGGTTGACATTATTTATTTCAATTTCCTCAATAGACTTTTTATCAAGATCAGATAGTGCTAAATTAACGTTTTTAACAGATATTAAGGTAGATTCTCCAATTGTTTCTTTAAATTCATCATAATTTTTTATTTTATATTTCGATTGAGTATTTTGAGCTTGTGTCAAATTTGTGTATTGCGCTGAAAAAATATATCCATTTTTGAGTAATTTTACAGAAATTAAAGGTTGGTCAGTCCAGTAGGTATTTATTTCATAATCAGAAAAAATAGGATTAAAAATGACTTCAAAAATTTCTGCTTCTTCTCGTTCAACTTCCAATAATTTTTCTGTTATTGAATCTGATTTTAAATATTTTATTTTGTTTATTTTAAAAGAACCTTTTTCGACAAATGAATTATTGTAAAAAAAGTTTTCTGAAATAGAAAAGATTTCTTCATCAGTTAATGAAATATTATCAGTTTGCAAGTTATTTTCAGAACTAAATCTGATTAATCCACTTTCTGGGAAGCAGAAAAGTATAGATTTATCATCTTTCCAGATGTAAGTTTCTCCATCAAAAACATCTTGTGTTACATCAGGTTCTCCTGCAAAACCAATATTTTTTGCTATTTCTTTAATTTTAGCGATTCCAATTTTTTCATTTATTAACTCTATTAAAGGCAATTCTTCAGGAAAATCAAAATCTTTTTTTTTGAATATTAACTTTGTATTTAATTTCACCTTGAAAGTTTTTGGGAATACTTGGTTTTGCTGGTGATACCTCTGTTTTAATTTCCTCTTTGTTAATCTTTACATAAAGAAAGACTAAAGACGCAATAGAGAGT
>JAHKAL010000037.1 GCA_018826545.1 Patescibacteria group bacterium
AATACTGAATAATGACAACTGAAATAAGGATCGGGATAGAGAGTAAGAGAGGAGGGCCAAAAAAGACGTGTATTGGATGTAATTGTGTGAATGAAAATAATGAACATCCAAATAAAAAATATCGTGATTCGACTTGTACATTAGCTAGATTAGAGTTAGCGTTAAGTAGGATACCTACTAATAAAGAGGCTACAGAAGCTGAAATAGATATTGATAGTATTCCAAAAAATTGTCTTAATGGATATATAAATCCCAGTTCACAATTTATGCGTTCTCCTTCTAAAGAAGCTTTAACAAAAATAATTAAAATAGCCAGAAGAGTGGTTTAATGGATATATAAATCCTAATTCACAATTAATGAGTTTCTCCTTACAAAATAATTAGTAAAAAACTATAGCTGAGCATCTCGATCTAGGCCTATTTAGACCTTATAACTATTTATCAATCTCTTGAGATTTTAGATATTCAATAAATTTATCAACAATTTTCCATGTTTTCATCATAATGTCAACTCGCTTTTCTCCTGCAACCGAACCGTATGTGCCATGACGTTGATCTCCTGCAGCCGTCTTAATTTCGTTAATCTCATCTTCGTTAAAGGCCAGGGCTTTTATTGTATCTTTCCACCCTTTAGCTTTATTACCAGATTTCATGAAGTGATTCATAATAGTTTCAGCTACACGCCTACAATGAAAGAAAGTATCCAAAGGTTTTTTGATTGCGTCTCTAAGATCTTTTAATACCATATAAAGCTCTGGATTTTTTAAAGCGAGTTGAAGCGTATCTTGGTAATTTAATGGCCTATTTTTTTCATCTTGAGTAATCTTCACAACTTCTGCTCCAAAAACTTCGAAATATCCTGTCTGGGGAATATAAACTGAGGTTATTTCTAATGAATAAGAATAGCCTTTCAAATAACCATAGGTGTCAACCATAGTATGGGCAAACATTTCCACTGTATTTTTAAGGTCTGTTGGGGAATATTTACTATCAGAATCTAGTTCTATGTTAACTTGGGAAACAATTATAGATACTTTTATCGTACCTTTAAAATCAGCATCGTTTGCTCCCACCTCTCCTTTAACTTCTGGCAATGTTATATTTGCTCTTTCTGGATAAACTTTTCCTGTAAAAATGTATTTCATAAACTAATTTTAAATTTAAAGTGGATACACTGCTTGGCTGAGCGAGCCGGTCTAGACCCGTTTAGTCCTTATAACTTATTTTTTGTTTCAATAGCTGAAAGCAACTCTTTGCTCACTTTTAAAACATGATTTGCCAAAATTCTTAGTTTTAATACTTTAGGAGGGAAACCTCCAATTAATATTCCTTCGTTTGCAAATTGATAGCCAAAATCTATTTCGGGGTCAACATGTGAACCGCCATCTTGCTGAGACGCTATTTTAATAAACTCTTCATTACTAATGCTTATTTTTTCTGTTCCTGAGGCAAAAAACAGAGCTTTTAGATGTTTTTTAAGTGATGTGGTTTTTATCCCAAAAGGAGAGTCTATAACAACTTTAGGCATAAAGCCGTACTCCTGAGCCAGACTAAATAAAAGTGGTTTATTAGTAGGAGTTTTTATAACAAGGATTCTCAAAATTCCTGACAGCGTTTTCGAGTATTTGAAATCTCCAGAATTCACTTTTTGAATTGCATCTTCCAATAGCCCTATTTGTTCTTTTAAATCAATTACGAGTTGTTCCTGTGTTTTTTTAACTTTTTTCATAGTTAAGTGTCCAATCGTGCTGGGAGGCAGGGATTCGAACCCCGATTAGCGGGTCCAAGGCCCGCTGTCCTACCATTAGACGACCCCCCAATGTCTATCGTTTTTGATATTTCTTAAGTATTATATCTGAAACAGCCTGTATTTTACTACCCATTAGCTTTTCTCCTTTTGTTTTCACTAACATCTGCCCCACATAATCTAGATTATTCCGTCTTCTAACAACTATATTTCTTTTCCAGTAAATTTTCAAAATTTTATTGGGTATGTTAAGTTTTTTTGACCAGAAGTTAATTATTCTTTTTAGATCTTTTTTTCTCGTCTCATGGACATAGATCTCAAAACCCATGTTTTGTAACCTATTACAAGAAAAATATTTCTCCATAAATTTAACAAAAACTAGTATCACTCGGTAATCAGAATTAGAAAATTTACAACTTGTCCCCTTTGAACCTTCAGATTCATATAAAGCAATACCATAATTGTAAAAAGGATCATTAAAATATTTTTTGTGAAGATCTAAAGCTTGAGATATTATTCTTTCTTTATTTCTCTGTCTAATAATTCTTGATGCTTCCGTTGCAATTTGGCGTTTTTCTAACCTCTTTTTTATTTGAATCTCAATATGTTCTTTTGTTAATGTAAGTCCAGCCAACACAAGCCAATTTTGAAGAGTTGATTTTGCAACAGGGATAATTTTTCTAATTTCACTATAACTTAATCCTTGTTTTCGCAGTCTAATGCATTCCTTAAATTTTTCTTTATTTTTTAATCTTACCGAACTTTTATTTATCATAATTAATGATACTTAATTGGTTCAATTACAACAAGAAAAAAGCCGATTAAAAATCATAGATTTAGAAAAAAATAAAAAGAATATTGAAAACTTCTTAAAATAACTATATATTCAAGTTCTAAAAATGAATGATATAAATATCATTTGCTTTCATGGCAAACCCTGTGCAGGCAAAGATACGCAGGCTAACAAACTAATAAGCACATTTAATGACTCAATTAAAATATCTACAGGTGAAATCTTCAGAGGTGCAAAAAGTAAAAAAGGAGATTTTGCAAAATATTATCTGGCCTTAGAAAAAGACATTGAAGTTGTAAATGCTGGAGGACTTATTAGAGATGAAGTAATTACACCCATTGTTGGTGAAGTAATAGAAAATAATATTTCTGAGGGAAAAAGAACTTTTCTCTTTACAGGCTTCCCCAGAACTTCCCCGCAGGTTAAAGAATTTAATAAAATGTTACCTAATCTAAATTCGAACCTAATTAAAGAAAAACATATTTTTTTGGATATATCTGACGAGACCGCAATAAAAAGATCTGAAATAAGAAAAGAGGGAGCGATATTTAATAATCAAAAAACAAGAACAGAAGATGAAACAAACGCTTTCTTAAAAAGATTAGAAGATTTTAAAGGTTTAACTCTCCCAATGATTAAACAAATAAAAAAATCTGGAAAATTAATAACAATAGATGGTGAAAAAACCATTGATGAAGTATCTTTTGAAACACTCGCCTCTTTGGGACTAATACAAACAAGTAAAGAAAGAAGATAATTTTTGTGAGCCCAGAAGGATTCGAACCTTCAACCGCTTCCTTAAAAGGGAATTGCTCTACCGTTGAGCTATGGGCCCTAATTAAACGATATTATAGCCTAATTTTTCCAGACTTTGAAGGAGAGTAAATAAATGTGACGCTACTGGGAGTCGAACCCAAATTTACACCTTGAAAGGGTGTCGTCCTAACCGTTAGACGATAGCGCCTTAAACTCCCTTGGATTTGTATTTTATCATTTTAGCTTTATTCATGCCAACTTAATAAACCATTCACAAGAGATATTTTTTACGCTAAAATGGTATGTTTATGGATACAAAGATTCTAGTAACTGGAGCTTTTGGGCAGATTGGAAGCGAACTTACTCCTGAACTTCAAAAGAAGTACGGCAAAGAAAATGTAATAGCTCTGGGCCATAAAAACATTCCAGAGGGATTCGATGGAATTGTCGAGACTGCAGAAATTAATGACTTTGAAACTTTAAAAGCATTAATTGAAAAATATCAAATAAAAACAATTTTTCACTTAGTTTCCATTCTTTCTGCAAATGGAGAAAAAAATCCTGATCTAACTTGGAAAGTTAATATGGGAGGCTTAAAAAACATTCTTGATCTAGCAAGAGACTATCATTTACAAGTATTCTGGCCTTCAACAATTGCAGCTTTTGGTCCCTCTACTCCAAAGGAAGCTCCACAACACACTATCATGCAACCTACCACAATGTATGGAGTAACTAAAGTTTCAGGAGAACTTCTTTGTAACTATTACTTCTTAAAATATGGAGTAGATGTAAGAAGTGTCAGATACCCCGGAATAATCTCTTGGAAAACTCCTCCCGAAGGAGGAACTTCTGATTATTCAGTTGCAATTTTCTATGATGGAATAAAATCTGAAAAATATGAGTGTTTCGTAGGACCCGAAACCACAATCCCATTAATGTACATACCCGATTGTATCAAAGGAACGATTGATATTATGGAGGCACCAATTGATAAAATTAAAATAAGAACTTCATATAACTTGGGAGCTTTAAGTTTTTCTGCAAAAGAACTCTCTGATGAAATAAATAAGCATATTAAAGTTGAAGTTACTTATAAACCAGATGCAAGACAGGCAATAGCTGATTCCTGGCCAAAAAGCTTTAACGATTCTGATGCTAGAGCTGATTGGGGCTGGAGTCACTCGTATACTCTAGATAAAATGGTCTCTGATATGATTGAAAACCTTAAAATTAAATTCTCCCAAGAAAAAAATGGTTAAATTAAACGCAAAGCAGCTCAGAAAATCTAACCCCACAGAAAAAGAACTAAAAAAGATAAAAAGAAACCCTATTTATTTTGTTTTAGATAGAATTATTGATACCTACAATATTGGTTCCCTTTTCCGCCTTGCTGACGCTATTGCAATTGAAAAAGTTTTCCTCTGTGGAGAAATGGAATATCCTCCATCTTCAAGAATCCATAAAGCAGCAGTTGGTACAGAACAATGGACTCCCTGGGAAAAGAAAGATTCAACACTTGAAACAGTAAAAGAATTGAAGAAAAAAGGTATCCAAATAATTGCAGTTGAGCAGAATTCTAGGTCAATTTCATACAAAGAATTAAAGCCTAATTTTCCCTGTGCGATAGTGGTTGGTAATGAAACTGGAGGAATGGAGCAGGAAGTATTGGATGAAGCAGATATTATAGTAGAGCTCCCCATGTATGGAATTAATAAATCATTTAATGTTTGGGGATCTGGAGCAATAGTTGCTTATAAAGTTATCGAAGAATTACTTTAATGCTTCGTCGATTGTGGCTTTAAGCATTTCAAGAGGAACTGCACCTGGAATTTGCCAAACCTCACCTTTTTTATTGACTGCATAAGAACCTGGTGTTCCTGCAACTCCAGCATCCTGTCCTTCTTGTATTTGTTTCTCAACAATTTCTTTAGTATCACCGTCTTTTACACAAGCGTTATAATCCGTTAAATTAACACCTGCCTGTGTTGCAAACTTAGGAAGGAGAGTTAAATCCAATCCATCATTTGATGTAGTTGTCTCAAGAACCAAATCTATAAATTTCCAAAATGCATCATTGCCCCCGAGTTTTGCTACACACTCGCTTGCTTCTGCCTCAGTTCTTGCTTTTTGGTGAAGCATATCTAAAGGAAATTGTCTATAAACTAAAGAAACCTTTCCACCATATTCCTCTACTGCCTGTTTGGCAGTTTCATGAAATATTTTACAGTAGGGACATTCCCAGTCGTCGTAGACAATAATTGCTACATCAGCGTCTTTATTTCCCAATATATGGTCTGAATCTTTAACTCCCGGAACTTTTTTAGCATCCTCTTTACTTAGCTTTCCTGTAGGATCAGTTGGTGCCTCTGCCGGTTGCCCATCAGCAACTTTTGGGCTAACTGTTTTTTCCAAATTTGCAACTTTTTGCCACAAAAAACCAACACCAAAAGCTAAAGCAATTATTAAAACTAATATAACTGGAAGTGCTTTTTCAAAAATTGAGGATATAGAAGCCTTTTTAGACATGCAGTCATTGTTAATTAATTAGAGGAAAAAGTCAAGATTGATTTTGATCTAAAAACTTAATTGCTTCCATCGCTGCAATACATCCCGACCCTGCAGCAACTATGGCTTGTTTATAATCTTTGTCCAACACATCCCCTGCAACAAATACTCCTCTTGTAGATGTACCACAATGAAAATCTTTAGCTAAAATAAATCCTTTGTCATCCATTTCAAGTTGACCTTTAAAGATATCACTGTCGGGTTTATGGCCAATCGCCACAAATAAACCATCTAACTTTAACTCTGAACTCTTATTATCTTTATTATTAAGAATTTTTACTGCTTCTAATCTTTTATCTCCAAGTACTTCTGTTACTTCAGTATTCCAAAAAATTTTAATCTTAGGATTATTTTTTATTCTTTCCTGCATAGCTTCAGTTGCTCTAAATAAATCTTTTCTATGAATTAAAATTACTTCACTTGCATATTTAGTAAGTATATGGGCCTCTTCCATCGCAGAATCTCCTCCCCCTACAACTGCAACTTTTTTATTCTTAAAAAATGGGGCATCACAAGGAGCACAGGTTGATACTCCTTTACCAATTAATTCTTTTTCTCCTTTTACACCAAGCCATTTAATCAAGGCCCCTGTTGCAATAATTACACTTTTGGTTAGATATTTATCATTTCCTGAAAAAATTTCAAAAACTTTCTTGGAGAAATCTACTTTTGTAACATATTTAGTTAAAACTTCTGCACCAAATCTTTCAGCCTGTTTTTTCATATTTATCATTAAATCAGGCCCTAAGATTCCTTCAGGAAATCCAGGGAAATTATCCACTATTGAAGTATTCATTAGCTGTCCTCCCCATTTTTCTCCTGCAATAACTAAAGTAGACAAAGCTCCACGAGTTGTATATATAGCTGCAGTAAAAGCAGAAGGCCCGGAACCAATAATAACTATGTCCCAAGATTCACCTTCTTTTGGTTTATTTGTAAAAAATTCTGACACCTATTTTATATGGTTGAGGTTGGAGGTACTCCTCCTCCCACACCATTATCTCCTTCCTCAGGAACACTACTAGGAGTCTGAACACCTGGTTCTGGTGTAGATACTGGTACTACTGGTTCCTGTACAGGTTGTACTGTTTCACCAGTTGTTGGTACAACTGGTTGAGGTTCTGGTGTAACTGGAACCTCAGGCTCTGGTGTAGATACTGGTTCTGGTGTAGATACTGGTTGATCATTAGTTGTAGGTACTACAACTGGTTGCGTTGGGTCTGTTGGGTTTGTATTATTTGGATCCAAATTAATCACCTCCTTTAAACTGCCTTTTTAATTAGCTCTTCGAATGTTTGTCTTCCTGAAAATCCTGTTTGCCTTCCCACTTCTTGACCACCTTTAAACATAAGGGTTGTGGGAATACTCATAACATCAAATTTTGATGAGGTTTGGGGGTTTTCATCTACATTAATTTTTACAATAATAGCTTTTCCTTCATAATCCTTTGCCAGCTCTTCAATAACTGGTTCAGCCATCTTGCAAGGACCACACCATGGAGCAAAAAAATCTACAAAGACAGGTAGAGTACTTTTAACTACTTTTTCTTCAAAATCTAAATCTGTTACGTTAATTACAGCCATTTTCAATGTTTTTACTATACAAGCCGCTCTAGCTTTAAGTCAATAACTATTTACATAAAAAAAGCAAAAACTAAAAGCAAAAGTGTCGCAATAATCAAATAATAAATCTTCCCTGTTTGGTCAAAAATTTCCTGGAAGTTTTTAAACCATCTATCAACTGAACCTTGGTATTGATAATCTTTAAACTGATCAACTAGAAGATGAAGATAAAATGCTATAACTATTCCCCTACCCAAAAGACTACCAGAAGAAGTCAAAACCCAAAAAGTTAAAACTGTAAAAATAATTTGGAAATAAACAGAATGGATTACTAAATCAACTCTTTCAAATTTTGTATCAATTAAAAGCCTTAGACATTCTTTATATTTTTTAGAATTAAATAAGAATTTAACTCTTTGAGAAGTTAGTTCATACGGCTTTAATAAAAAAACATATAAAAAATGATCCAAATAAGGAAAAAACATTCCGATTATTCCACCAAGCCAAAAAGGCCAGTAAGAAAACGAAAACCAACCTTTAAATACACTAACTAAAATAAAAAGAGAAAGAAAAAACGGAAACTGAAGTAATAATTCTTTTTTCATGTCAACACCTTTTATTATAAACAGACTTTACACTTCTTTAAATCAACAGACTCTTTATTAAACCTTACTCCTCCATTTACAAACTTTTGTTTTTCAACTACCTTATATACATTATTAAATATTTTTATTTGGCTTCATCTTTTTTTCTTTAGATTCTTTTTTAAGCTGAGTTAGCTTCCAAACAAATAAGGCCGGCCTGCTTCTTACTTTATTGGCATCTTTAACAAAATTTCTCGCTTTTTCAATTAGCCCTCTATTATTTTCTTTTGCAAGTTTTATATAAAAAGAAATGTTTTTAGGATCTCCCAATTCCATAGCCAAATCATATCCATACTTTTGGAATTCTTGAGAAATGTATTTATCCTTATCCCCCTTAAAACCTTTTAATACATCAGCAATTGTAGAAAAGCTTTTTACTTTTGGAGTGACTTTCTTATTATTCATTTTTAACTAAAAATAATAATTTATTAATTGCCTTATCAATAACTTCAATTAATATTTTCTCTTCCTCAGGTTCAAAATCTTCTAAAACATATTTTTCGCCTGGTTCTCTATCATTTTTTGCTCTTGCATCTACACCAATCCTTACTCTCCAATATTCTGTATTCTTTAGCTTTTCATCTACTGAAGAAATACCATTGTGTAGTCTTGGTCCAACTGCCTTTTGAATTTTAAATTCCCCAAGTGGAATATCCAAATCATCATGTACTATATATAAATCATTAAGGCTGATTTTGTATTTATCAAAAAGATTTTTAACAATTGAACCTGAATTATTCATAAAAGTATTAGTTTTTTTAACAATAATACTTTTTGGAATGTTTCTTTTTAGAAATTTATCAATAAAAATATAACCAGTGTTATGCCTATTATTAAAATATTTGAGTTCTGGATTACCTAGTCCAATAATAAGTTTGGTCATTCAGAAGTATTTTATCACTTAAGAAGTAATTAAAGGTACAAAATAATAAATTCCATATTCTTTTTTAGTTATTTTTTTCTTAGTTTTAATATATTTAGTCATTTCCCCTTTACTGTCTTTACCCATTGGAACTACTAATCTTCCTCCAACTTTTAATTGATCAAATAGTGTTTTTGGCACTTTCTTTGTGTTTGCAGTAATAATAATGGCATCAAACGGTGATTTTTCTTCCCAACCTTCTTCCCCTTGTCCAACTTTTGTATAAATATTTTTAAATCCCAATTTCTTAAAAGTTTTACTTGCCTTTTTAGCTAAACTTTTTATTCTCTCGATTGTAAATACTTCCTTTGCCAAAAAGGAAAGAACAGCTGCCTGATAACCTGAACCTGTTCCAATTTCTAATACTTTCTCGTTTCCTTTTAAATCCAAAAGATGAGTCATAAAAGCAACTGTATAGGGTTGAGAAATAGTTTGACCTTCCCCTATGGAGATGGCTGTATCCTCATATGCTAAATGTTTATCCTTTTCAGGAACAAATTCTTCTCTAGGAATCTTATTTAAAACTTCAATAACTTTAGGAGAATGAAGGTTATAGATTTTTTCTATATCCCTTATCATATCCAATCGAGAATTCATTTTTTTACATCTTCCTTAGATAATAAAATAATATTTTTTGTAGCTGTATAAAAGAAAACAGAAAACAAAAAGAAAGCAACAAAACCAGCAACTATATTATATAAATTGATAGTTCCGATAATTGTATTAAGATAAAAATTTCCAAGAAAATAAACAATTGTATTGGCTAAAATTGCTATAACACGAATTTCCGTTGGACCCATTTTCCCATAAGAAATCTTAAAAATTCCCTCAACATAAGTGGTTATATATATTAGTATCGAAAAAGATAAATATCCAACTAAAACTAAACTTGCCAACTTGTAATCAACAAATGGAGATAAACCTATTCCTAAAATAATAAATATTTCTGAAATGCAATCAACTATATGATCTAAAAAGAATCCGTACCTTGGTCTTTCTATATTTCTATAGCGTGCCAGAGTACCATCAAGACTATCACCAAACCAATTCATAATCAGGCCAAAACTTGCAAGCCATAAAAAGTTTTTATTAAAGTTAGTTAGAAAATAACTTACTCCCACCAATAAGGCTGCCAAAAAACCCAAAACAGTTAATACATCGGGATTTACCCATGGAGGCATTCTTTTGGCTAGAAATTGCAAGGCTGGTCTTTCTAGAAAACTTAAAACTGTATTATTAATTCTAATGTGTTTTTTCATTTCAAGAGTATTATATGCAAAAAATTACTAAAATAATAAATTTAAATGGAAAAACATTCCGGGAGAATTAACTTATTCTCTCCATTTCTCCCGGACAATCCTTTCTTTACTTTTGTTTAAAAAGCTTTATGCTTTCTTTGCAAGCTTTCTTGCAAACTTTCCAAGTACTGGTACTTCCCATTCTTCACCCATCCAAGCTTTGTAAATACACATTAACAAAAGTACAAATCCAATCACTAACAATAATCCTTTAAAAATTATTACTAATGGTGCCAAAATTATTGTTAACAATAATAAAGTTGAAAACCAATTCAGTACTAAAAATGAAACCCATCCAACTATCGATTGCATAGCATGAAATCTTACGAATGGGTCCTTCTCAAGAATTAGAAATATAACTCCTGTGATTGGACCTAATACATAAGCCAATGCTCCTGCTGTATTTTTCTTTAATCCTGTTCCTTTCAATTTAATCACCCCCTATTCCCATATCTAATCTTTTCAAAAACGATTTTGCCTGTCAATACTCTTGTGAAAAAAACTAAAATAACATCTTTTGACTAGTTATTTCTTCATCTATTGGTTTTTTAAGATTTTCTTCTTTCCAGATTCTTACTTTACCAAATACCCCATCATAACCGGGCTTTATTACAATATCACCATTTCTAACTTTTAATATACCCTCAGCAATTTTTTCACCTGCAGTTTCTTTTATTTTTTCTAAATCACTTTTCAAAAGAATATTAAATTCATTATCAAAGTTTGAAATAAGTCTCTCATACATCGTTTGAACAGCCTGACTTTGAACTCCTTTCATGAAAGATTCAGAAATAATTTCCACTAGCGGTACAATCATTACATAAGGAGGTCTATCAAAATCTTTATTTCTAATCCACAAAACACTGTTTGAATCTTTCTTAATTTCAGTTTGCGCTTCATCACCACGAGCCAATTCTTCAACTCTACTCATAACCCCTACTGTTAATCTTTTTCCACAAACAGGACAAATTAATCCTTTTTTTCTTGCTTCATTTGGAGAAAAAACAATATGACAGTTCCTGTGGCCTGTAAAATGATATTTTCCTTCCTCTGGATAAAACTCAATTGTTGAAGCAATCCTGCAATCCTTATCTTCCTGAGAGATCGCTTTTTTAATGTTTTGATAAGTTATTTTAGGAATATCAAAGATGGTTGCTTCTCGTCCCATTTTAGCTGGAGAATGAGCATCAGAAAAAGAAACTAAACTTCTTGTCTTTAGTTCTTGTACTCTCCAATTCATGGCAGGATCACTAGATAAACCAGTCTCAACTGCTTTAATATTTGTTGTCAACTCTTCAAAACATTCTTCCAAACTATCAAAACCAGAATTAGCACCAAAGACTGAAAAATGAGGTGTCCAAGCATGGGCAGGAATAACTAAACAAT
This sequence comes from Patescibacteria group bacterium, assembly GCA_018826545.1. Lineage (GTDB taxonomy): Bacteria > Patescibacteriota > Microgenomatia > UBA8517 > UBA8517 > JAHKAL01. The sequence continues at coordinate 11,674 of JAHKAL010000037.1, forward strand.
CCTCACTTACTGAAAGTGCAATTTCTAAAATATTTTTGGCTGTTAAACCTGTAATTGGCCTTCCGTCACTTAAAAGATTTGCTCCTCTAAGAGTCATTTCTTTGTTGAATTTTTCGACTACAGAAAGATTAGGGGCAAAAACTAATAGATGAACTCTTCTTCCTTTACCGCTTTTTGAATATATACAGCTTATCTCAGTTGTTAAAAGAAATTTAATATTAGAATCAGATTCTTTATATGAATAAATTCCCTCTCCTGTTTCTTTAAGATTAATTTGAAGTTCTCTAAACCACAAAGGATGAGTAAAATCAGAAGTAGTTACAAGTTCTATTCCCTTCTTTTGCGCCCATAAAGAAATTGTTGGAATATTCATTTGTGGAGAAACTGCACGCGAAAATCTGGAATGAAAATGAAGATCACTAATTATTTTCATAGTGCAAAAGATTGTATCACAACAAACAGACTAATTAAATTTTTGAAAAATACTAAAAATTTCTGTTAATATACAATAAAATATAAATGAAAATGAAAATGAAAAAGTTTTTTCCAATAGTTTTAATTTTTATTCTTGGTTTAACTATCAGATTCTTATCTACATATCCTGCAAATACAATTATCGGTTTTGACCAAGCAAGAGATTTATTCGATGCTAAAAAAATAATCTCAGGGGACATAAGAATTGTTGGACCCACGGCCGGAAATAATGCCAATCTTCACCATGGTGTTGCCTTTTTGTATTACATTATCCCCCCAATGGTTTTAGGTAAATTTAATCCTTTTTGGATAGTATTCTGGAATAGTATATTCAGTAGTTTAATTGCCATTGTTTTATACTTTTTTGCAAAATCTTTATTCAAAAGCAAAAAGGCAGGTTTTATTAGTGCATTTCTAACATCAATCTCTTTTTATTTAATTCAATATTCAGGTTGGCTATCAAACCCTACGGTTACTCTTTTTACAGTTCCTGTTTTCTTTTTTGGGTTGTGGATTTATAAAGAAAAGTTTAACTGGGGTCTCCCTTTAGCATTATTTTTCTTAGGATTATCTATACAGTTTGAGATATTTTTTATATATTTGATACCTATCTTTATACTCATATGGGTATTATTCAAACTTAAACTCCCCAATATTAAAACCGTTATTTTTTCAATTCTTTCTTTTTGTTTTGCAACATCAACAATGATTGCAACAGAAATAAAATTCAATTTTTCTGGAATAAAATCTTTAATCTCCTCAACTGGCAGCCAACAAGAAGTAAAAAACCAATTTCTAAAAGAATTTATTGAAAGATTTTTTAAAACATTTTCTGAAACAGTTTTTCCAAATAGTCTAAACTTTGGAATTTTTATTGGACTTTTACTTCTGGGATTTATTATCTTTGAACTTATTAATAAAAGAATAGACAAACAAAAAAAGAACGCTCTTCTTTTTGTAATGATTTATATGCTGTCTCCTTTAATTATGTTTCTTGTTGGATATCACAAAGCCCCTTGGTTTTTAATAGGACTTCCCCCTGCAGTTATACTTCTTTCTGGATATTTTCTTTCAAAACTAAAAAATGTCCTGCTTATTCCACTTCTTATTCTTATTACTTTCTTTAACCTTTCTTATATTAAACAAGGTTATGGGAAAGGGCAGGTTCTTTTAGAACCTGATTCATCGGCACTTCTATCTAAACAATTAGAAGTAATTGAATATACCTACCAAAAATCTGAAGACAAGCCTTTCTCAATAAACACAGTTACCAATCCTTTATATATAAACGCTGTCTGGGCATATAACTATTCTTGGTATTCAAAAAACTATGGCTATCTTCCGACTTGGCTCGGTGGAGATCAAGAATATCCATATAATACTTTAGAAAAACCAAAAGGAAATGAAAAAATGTTTTTTTTGATTGTCGATAATTCAGGTAGAATTCCTTTAGTTCATATACTAGAGGCAGAAAAATGGGCAGGGAAAGAAGGAACCTTAATAGAAACAAAGGATTTTGAAGGAATATTGGTTAGTCAATATTTTTTTAAATAGTTTTCCTTCTACAAAGAGAAAAAAGAAATAAAAAGAAGTCTAATATCCAAACTACACTTTTTGCATCTCAAAAAGTTTTTTTAATTCCTGTAAGTTGTTTGAGTCTTTAGCTTTCTTGTCATCTCTAAATCTAACTAATCTTGGAAACCTTAAGGCAAGGCCAGCTGTATGAATAGGACTTTTTGTAATCTCATCAGCTAAGATCTCTACAACTAAAGAAGGTTTTACCCAAGTATCGGGATTTAAGTTTTTATCTAAAACATAGCTATTTGGTTTTTCTCCTGTAGCAATTTTTCTAGTTCTTCTATTAAGTTCCTTCCACTGTTCATCAGTTAAACCAGTTCCAATTTTTGAAACAGTTTTAAACTTCTCCTTATCTTTTATTCCAACCAAAAATGCCCCTACTCCAAATCCAGATCTTCTTCCTTTTCCTTTATAAGTACCCATAACCAAGCAATCAATTGTATCTGCAACTCCTTCTTCAGTTGTTTTTTTATACTTAACCCAGTGATATCCCCTAGCTCCTGGCTTATATGGAGCATCTATTTTTTTAATCATTCCCCCTTCTAATCCTTCGGCCAAGTATTTTTTGATTAAATCTCTAATCTTGCTGGCATTATCTACTATATTTTGTCTGGCAATTTCAATTCGTCTGTCAGAAAAGTTTATTTTCTCTAATTCTTTTCTCCTTTCACTAAATGGAAGATTTAGAAGACTTTTTCCGTCTTTAAAAAGAATATCAAAAATAAAAAGTTTCAAAGGCACATCTTTTACTGCTTGGGTAATTCCATGTTTTCTTTTTCGCTGAACAGTTTCCTGAAAGGGCAGAAATCTATCATTTTTTTCATCATAGGCAATTGCTTCCCCATCAAAAATTGCAGATTCCACATCTACTTTCAAAGCAGCTTCAACTAAATCTGGAAACATATGAGTGGTAGTTTCTAGATTCCTTGAAAAAGTTAGTACTTTCTTTTGTCCATCTTTTTTGAAAATATGAACCTGAGTTCTAAATCCATCGTATTTAGGTTCAACAATTACCTTTTTACCAACTTTTTCTAACATTTTTTCAGCTGAAGGAAGTCTTTCTGCAAGAGCAGGTCTTATGGGAATTCCTGCTTGAGCTTCTATCTCGTTAATTCTTGATAAACCTTTTTCTTTGACAACTTTAGCAATCTTTCCGGTATCAACACTTACATTAAAAGCAGCTTCAATTTCTTTTCTAGCTGATTTATCTCCTTTAAGCATAAAAGAAAGTGCATCAAGAATTGTCATATCGGAAAAGCCCAGTCTTAACTTTCCAACAGGAATTCGACAAACATATTTCGCACTTAAAGGATCAAGGTTTGAAAGAAGTTTTGAAAGTTTTACAACTTTTCTTTCCTGACTCCCCAAACCACTGTCATTGGCAATTTCAACCAATTTTTTATAAACATCATTTACTGTTAAACCATCTGATTTACCTTTAATAAGTTTAAAAGAAACGTTTCCTAAGTCTCCCTCCTTTTTATATAATTCCATTACTTTTTCTTCTGAAACCTTTGATGCATTTGCAATTACTCTAATCATCATTTTTTCAGCCATATTTAACACAAGTCCTTGATAATTTGGAGCAATCTGACCTAAAACCAGATAAACAATTTTATCTATTTCATCAGCTGAAGATTCTTTAAAAAGATCTGACAGAATCTCTGTAATTTTGTTTCTTGAAGCTTCTTTTTCTAATCTATTTAAGTAATTAGCTAGTACAATAAATTTCATAAATCAATTAGAAGTAGACCATAACTAGTCTCATTTTGCAAATAAATTTTTTTAGGTTTTAGCTTGGAAAAATTGTAGTAAACATAAAATAGGAAACAATAACAAAAGCAATAAAAATTAATCCTAGTACAATGTTAACAAGTCCATTCCACTTTTCTTTTGATACTTTATATATCCCTTCTCCAATTAAAGTTATCCCAAATATAGAAGGTAGTACTAAAAATATATAGTAAAACTGTGGGTCATTTATACTCATAATATTACCTTCCCAACATCACATATCTTGATGCTTTTGTTCTTCCTTCTTTTCTAATTACTCCTTTTTCAATCATATCCATTAAATCTCTTAAGATTGTGTCATCAGAAACCATCGGGACAACACTTCTTAAATTAGGAACAGTTGCACCACCTTGATCTGAAACATACTCAACCAACCTAATTTGTCTTTCTGTTAGAGATATTTGTTCTCCAAATTTGGTCTTTAATCTTGTATCTAGTGAGAGTTTTCTTACCTTTCCTTTAATCTTATTAAGTTCAACTCCAACAACTTCAGTAAAATATTCAAGCCAGGCAGTTAAATCTCTTTGGGCTATATTTTTAGATTGTTTATCTACCTTTGAAAATGCTTCATAATAAGCGCTTGGATCATCATCAAAATGTTCTTCCAAAGAAAATAATCTTTTTATATCATATCCTTCTTTAATTAAAACTAAGGTTGTAAAAGCCCTTGCAGCTCTTCCGTTTCCTTCAACAAAAGGATGAATTGCAACTAAAATATAGTGAGCAATTCCAGCCTTAAGAATAGGATGAATATCTTTAGAAGAATCACTATTAAGCCATGAAAAAAAATCTTTAATTAAAAATGGAACCTCAACAAAAGATGGCGGTGAAAAAATTATATTTCCACTTACTTCATCTTTTACTACAACCTGAGTAGTTCTTAATACCCCAATCTTTTCTTCTGCAATAATTTTGAAAACTGTAGCTTTATGAATCTCAAGAAGCATCTCTGGTTCATATTCTCCTCTTTTTACAGATAGCTCATCCAAAAGTTGCATTACATTTCTATAATTTATAACTTCTTGAATATCTCTTGGTCTTCCATATACATCTCCTCCTTCAAGAATTTTCTTGGTTTGAATCATGGTTAAATCATTTCCCTCAATATGGGTACCATGATAAACAGTTCTTACTATTGCATCCGACTGAAACTGTTTTTCAAAAGAAGGAACTAAGGGTGCATTTTCAATAACTTCTTTGGAAGCCTCAATTGCTCCGATATTTTTTAATATCATATTTGAAATAGTATATTTTGGAGAATACATCTTAACCTAATTATCGCAAATTTTGCGGAAAATACAATCTACTAGAGAAGAGAGTTAAATACTTCAGGAATACTATCAGCCAAATCATCAGCATTATAAAAAGTTCCTCTTGCCTCAAACAGCTTATCAGCTGTCTTTTTAATTACATATGTAGCAACTGAAGCTGCCAGAAAAGGATCATTTTTAGCTAAAAGTGCTACAGTTAGCCCAGCTTGTGTATCTCCTGTTCCACCTTTAATTAGTCCTTTATTTCCATTTCCAATTTCAATACATTTTTGAGGGGAGCAAACTACAGCTTTGGCAGTTTTGTATACAATAACACAATTATTTTCTTTTGCAGCGTCGCTTACTTTTTTATCACCAAAAAGCATTTTATATTCTTTAGTATTGGGAGTAAGAATTGCATTTTTAGGAATCCACTGCTTTTTTAATAGTTGCAGACTTCCTGCATCTATAACCCATTTTTTATCTTTATATTTTGTTAGTAAATTTTTTGTAATTTGTTCTGTCTCGGTAAAGGAAGAGTCATTTGGATTACTTTCCCCATCTTTTTCGCTTCTATATCTCATAAAACCGGGACCTATTAGAACTGAATCTGATTTTTTAATATATTCCCCTATTTCCTCCCAAGGAACCCAAATAAAAGAAAAAAGTTTTGATTTTAATTTATTTGCAACTTCTCCTACTGATTTTTCGGGGGAAGAAAAATATACCATTCCCACTATCCTTGAAGCAACCTTTAAAGAAAGAAGTGGGGCTCCATGGAAAAGAGATGATCCTCCAATAATAGTTACCTGTCCATTTTCTCTTTTAGAAATGCTATCAACAGGTTTATATAAATCTTTTAATAAATTTGGATTAAATTCTTCCATATTAAAAAGTCTTAGATTTAAATAGTATAAAACTTTATTATAAAGGTAGTTAATAACCGTTAATCATCTTGGGCTCCACCAATGGGGGGCCTTCCATCTTTAGAGTGTGCTGCTTCCCAATCATGATCCATTTTTTTAACTAGTTTTTCATTTGAACATTTTTGGGCTTCCTCACGAGTTTCAAAAAGTGATTCATCAGTTGGGGGAAATTCATCAATAGTCGGTTGAAAATCAACTGAATTTTCTTGAGTAATTATTGGAACTTTTATCTTTTTAAAATAAGGTTTTCCTTCTTGATTGCAACCATCAAAAACAGTCTTTTTTTTATAACGAGTCTTATGAACCTTTGTTTTAACTGTTTTTTCTGTTTCTCCCATATAAAAAGATTTTAACTTAATAAATTTATTTTTTCTATCTTTTTTAGTCCTTCTATAAAATGCTTATCAGCTGTTGTTATTATAGTTTGTTGTTTTTTAGATACGTCCATTACAATTTTCCTATGTTTACGATCTAACTCTGAAAAAATATCATCAAGTAAAAGAACTGGTTTTTCGTTTGTTTTTGCCTCGATAAAGGAAAGTTCAACCATTTTAAGCCATAAAATTCCCATTCTCTGCTCTCCACGAGAGCCAAACCTAGATAAATCTCTATCAATTTTGTTTCCATCTGAGATAACTTTAAAAATAAAATCATCTCTATGGGGTCCCACTAATGTAGTTGCAGCTGATATCTCTTCTTCAGAATATTGCTCTAACCTTGCTTCACTTATTGCACTTTTATCATAAAGGAGTTTAAATTCCATTTCATTTATAGAAGAAGATTTATTTGCATATTCAATAAATTCTGTTCTTTTTGTCGAAATATAATCTCCGTTTTTAATTAAAAGTCTGTCCCAAAAAAGAAGCTGACTACGAGACAATCCTTCTTCTCTTATTCTTGAAAGGAGCTTATTTCTCTGCCTTAATCCTTTTTCGTAAGACAAAAGAGCACGCCTGTATTCTCGATCAACTTGGGATAAAACTGAATCTAAAAATCTTCTTCTTAAAGTTGGTGTTCCAGTAACAAGTTCCAAATCCTCTGGCCCAAAAAAAACAATTTTAAATCTACCAGCAAAATCTATAAGTCTTTTTGAAATTCCATTTACTAAAAGCTTTTTTCTTTGTACTTTTTCTAGTCTTTTGGCACCTATATCAATCGTTCCTCTTGTTAAAACCGCTTCCAAATCTACTCTTTCTGCATCTAATTTTATTCTTCCTTTAATCTTTAAAAGATCGCTGTTGTAATTAATCATTTCTTCCTCAACCCTAGCTCTAAAACTTTTTCCTAAAGAGAGGAAATAAATAGCTTCCAGAATATTTGTTTTTCCTGAAGTATTAGGTCCTAATATCACAGTTATGTTAGAAGAAAAAATAAATAGTTTAGTTTTTTGATTTCTAAAATTTGAAAGCTTTAATTTCTGTATTTCCATTTCCCAGCCAGTATAACATGCTAAATTAAAAAAAATGTAGTTTTAAAATAAACTTATTTTTGACAGTTTGGACAAAAATATGTTCCTCTTCCTCCAAGTTTTATTTTTACTATTCTTTCTTTCTTACACCTATTGCACAATTTTTTATCCTGTCCATAAACTAAAAAATGTTTCTGATAAGTTCCTTCAGTACCATCTGGAGTTACAAAAGTAAGTTCACTTGCTCCCCTTCTTTTTATTCCTTCTTTTAAAACTTTTAAGATTGCTTCATATAAATCTTTTACCTTACTCTCAGGAATACTGTTTGAAACTTTCCTTGGATCTATTTTTGAAAGCCATAAAGCGTCATTGGCATAAATGTTTCCAATTCCTGCAATCTTTTCCTGATTCA
>JAHKAL010000038.1 GCA_018826545.1 Patescibacteria group bacterium
AATTTAATATAGTCCAAAGTAATCATGCCAACTCTAAGCCCAATGTAATTAGAGCTCTTCATGCAGAAAACTGGAATAAATTGGTTTATCCAATAAATGGAAAGATGTTTGCTGCAGTAGTTGATATAAGGCCTGAATCAGAGACTTTTGCAAAGGTTGAAACATTTAATTTTGATAGTAATTTTAGAAAGGCTTTATTTATTCCCAAAGGACTTGCAAATTCAATTTGTGTTAATGGAGAAGATTCAGTTGATTATATTTATTATGTTGATTCTTATTATGATGGAAGTGATACCGAAGCAATCGCTTGGAATGATCCTAATTTAAATATTAATTGGCCGGTAAAGACTCCAATAATATCAGAAAGAGATAAAAATAATCCTACTTTAAAAGAAGCTTTCCCTGAAAAATTTAAATAATGAGAATTCTTGTTACAGGTGCAACCGGTTTAGTCGGTTCAAGGTTTGTTGAACTTTTGTCTAGTAAGTACGAATTTATTACTCCTTCATATCCTGAATTTGATTTAACAAATAAAGAAAGTGTAGAGAAAGTGTTTAGTACTTATACACCAGATGTAGTGGTTCATTTAGCTGCTTACACTAATGTTAGTCAGGCAGAAAATCAAAGAGATAAAAAAGATGAGGATTGTTGGAAGATTAATGTTGAAGGAACAAGAAACTTAGTTTCTTTTATTAATCCAAAAAAAACTCATTTAATTCATATATCAACAGATTATGTTTTTCCAGGATCAAAAGAAAATCCAGGTCCTTATTCTGAGGATACTATACCTGAAAGTGATTCTAACAAAGTTAGTTGGTATGGATTTTCAAAGGCAGAGGCTGAAAGGGAAGTAAATAAAGTATTGGGAGAAGATAGAACAATTTTAAGAATAATTTATCCTGTCAGGGCTAAATATGATCTAAAGCTAGATTATTTAAGAAAACCTCTTTTTCTGTTTGATCAAGGGAAGCTTTATCCAATGTTTACAGATCAACAAGTCAATATTAGTTTTATCGATGAAGTTACCTATGCATTAGAAAAAATATTTAGGAATAAACTATATGGGAATTATCATTGTTGTAGCAGTGATACATCAACTCCATTTGATTTAATTACTTATTTAATCGAAAAGGCCAGAGGAGTTAAAAATGCTGTAAAACCTACGACTTTAGATGAATTTATTAAAAATACGAATAGTTCTAAGGTTAGGTATCCAAAATTCGGAGGTCTTAAGACTGAAAAAACTCAAGAAACCTTAGGGATTAAATTTAGTAGCTCAAGGGAAATTGTTGATAAATTAGTTAAACAGGGAATTTCTTAATTTTCTGAATTTATTTTTATTGTTTTTTCTTTTGATTTTTGTTCTCTCCAATCGCTAATTTCTTTGTGATTTCCGGAAAGTAGCACTTTAGGTACTTTTAAGCCTTTAAATTCTTCTGGTCTTGTGTATTGTGGATATTCTAGTTTATTTTCTTCAGAAAAAGATTCAAATTTTGTAGCATCTTCTTTTTCTAATACTTTTGGAATTAGTCTTACGATACTATCAACTATTATCATGGTTGGAATTTCTCCACCTGTAAGAATAAAATTTCCAATTGAAATCTCTTCATCAACAAACTCGGTTATCCTTTCATCGTACCCTTCGTAATGTCCTGCGATAAATATTAAGTGTTTGGATTGGCTTAATTTTAGAGCATTCTCTTGATTGAAAGTTTTTCCTCTTGGTGTAAGAAGTATTACTCTTGAATCTTTGGTTTTAACCCTTTTTAGTACTTTATAAATTGGTTCAACCATTAAAATCATTCCAATACCACCACCATAAGGTCTATCGTCAACTGTTCTTCTTTCTCCGAAACCATATTCTCTTAAATCATGAATATTAATTTCTACAAGTTTTTTATCTTGGGCTCTTTTAACAATTGATTCGTCAAAAGGGCCTTTAAACATACTGGGAAAAAGTGTGATTATGTCAATTTTTAGCATCTCTAGTGTATTATAACTTTATTGTTATATAATTTCTAAGATGTATCAAATAGGAAAGTTTAAAGAATTTAAAGAAATTGTTCATGGTTTTTCAACAAAAGCTGATGGAAATATGTCTTTTTTATATGGATCTAAGAAAACTGTTTTACAAAATAGGTTAAAGTTTTTAGAAACACTAAAAATAGATTCAAATAATTGTGTCGTTTTAACGGTTTTACACGGAAAGAAAATAAAAAATGTTTTATCAAAAGATATACCCTGCGGATTTTATAATTTTGATAGTTCGATAAAGGCAGATGGACTCATTACTAATAAAAATAATGTTTTTTTGTTCTTACTAATTGCAGATTGTTTACCGATAATTCTCTATGATAAAAAAAGAAAAGTTATTTCTTTAGTCCATGCAGGTTGGAAAAATATTGACAAAAATATAACATCTTTAGCTGTTAAAAAAATGAAAAATATATACTCTTCTAATCCAGAAGATATTTTAATATTTATTGGTCCATCAATTCGTAGAAAAAGTTATATATTTAAGAGTGTAAATCAGGAAGGAAGTTTAAGATGGAAACCTTTTATTAAAAAATTTTCTCCCAATAGTTATTCAGTAGATTTGGTTGGTTTTGTAAAAAAACAATTAATTGATTCGGGTATATCAACTAATAATATTTTTGTAAGCGTTATTGATACAGCAAAATCTAAAAATTATTATTCTTTTTATCAAGACAAAAAGAATTTTAAAAGACAGGGAAGATTTGCTTGTATAGTGGGTTTAAGAAGTTAACTTTTTTAATTCTAGCTTGAATATAGAAAAAGAATTAAAATTATGGAAGATATTAAAAATATGGATAAAATAGTTGTAATAATGCCTTCGTATAATGAGGCTACCAATATAAGTCTCATGATTGAAGAATTAGTAGGAGTAGAATTTCCGAAAATTACAAAAGCTAAAATGCTTCTTTTAGTTGTTGATGATAAGTCTCCTGATGGGACTGGGGATATTGTTAAAGACTATATGAAAAAATACAGAGATGTATATCTTTTAGTTGGGGATAAAAAAGGATTGGGAATAGCATATGTTAGAGGAATGAGATATGCAATGAAGATGCTTGGAGCTGATGCAGTAATCGAAATGGATGCAGATTTTCAACATGATCCCAAATATGTAAAGAGATTAGTTGATGCATATTTAAATGGAGCTGATTATGTAATTGGGTCAAGATACATAAAAGGTGGTTCAATTCCAAAGTCCTGGGCTTGGTATAGAAAAGCGATGAGTTATTTTGGTAATTTATTTGCTAGAGTAATGCTTTTTAAATTTAATCTTCATGACATGACTACAGGTTTCAGGTTGACCAGAGTAAAAGGAGTTTTGGAGAAAATTAACTTGGAATCAATAAGAGAACTTCATAGGTTTGCGCATAAAATAGACCTTTTTTATCAAACAACAAAATTAACGAAGAATGTGGTAGAAGTTCCAATCCATTTTAAGCAAAGAACAAAGGATAATTCCAAA
>JAHKAL010000002.1 GCA_018826545.1 Patescibacteria group bacterium
CCTGGTTCCGAAGACCAGTGCTCTATCCAATTGAGCTACAGACGCTTACAAATCAGGTATAATTATACCTTATATGGCAGATTACAGTCAGCAAATTGAAGAAATTGAAGAGGAACTAAGAAAAACTCCTCATCACAAAGGAACTGACCACTTCTTCGCTAAAATGCGAGCAAAAATTGCAAGACTGAAAGACAGGCAATATGAATCAGTTGTTAAGTCAAAAGGTGGCGGAGGTGGTGGTGGATATGGAGTAAAAAAACAAGGAGATGCAACAGTTGTACTTGTAGGTCCCCCATCTGCTGGTAAATCAACTCTATTAAATGATCTTACCAATGCTGATTCGAAAGTTGCTGCATATGACTTTACAACTTTAAATGTTGTTCCCGGAATGATGGTATATAGAGAAGCTTATATTCAAATCTTTGATATACCGGGGCTTATTGAGGGAGCACAGAGGGGTAAAGGGAGAGGAAAAGAAGTAATTTCAATTGCAAGAGGTGCAGATCTTCTTTTAGTTATGACTGATGTAGAAAGAATTCACCTTTTAGATATGATCAAGAAAGAATTATATCAAGCAGGAATTAGAATAAATCAAGAAAAACCGAATATAAATATTATTAAAACTCTTGAAGGAGGAGTCGAGATTAAATCTAATATTAAACAGGACATTGATAATGAATCAATTAAACTTGTGGCCAAAGAATTTGGTATTAAAAATGCAGAAATTACTTTTAGAGAAAGGGTAACCTTAGATGAACTAATTGATTCGTTTTCCCCTAATAGGGCCTATATAAAAGCTTTGTTTGTAGTTAATAAAGTTGATTTAAATAAAAAGTTCTCAAAAGATAAATTGCCTTTAGATACAGTCTATATAAGTGCTGAAGAAAGAATAGGAATTGATAATTTGGTTGAAACAATTTGGAAAAAACTTAATTTAATTACAGTTTATTTGATTAAAGATGATGAGAAGTTACATTTCAATTCCCCTATTATTATGAGAGAGAATGAGAAGCTTTTAAATATACTTCCAAAACTAGGATCTACATTTGAAGAAAAGTATAAGATGGCAAAGATTTGGGGAAAATCAGCAAAGTTTCCTGGGCAGGAAGTTCCCTTAACAGCAAATTTAAGTGATGGATTGCAAGTAAGATTTATATAGTAACTCTTCTTTGGTATAATAACGATTGTTCGTTAATATTATTAGTCGGAGTGGCGGAACTGGCAGACGCGCACGCTTCAGAAGCGTGTTTCCTTTAGGAATTGCAGGTTCAAATCCTGTCTCCGACACACCAACTAAATTTTTGCGGGAATGCTGGAATTGGTAGACAGGCACGCTTGAGGTGCGTGTGCCCAAAAGGCGTGGAGGTTCAAGTCCTCTTTCCCGCACACGAGCCTGAAAATATTTCAAGATGAAATGTAAATTGCCATAAGATCAAAAAGTACAAGGTGTAAGAATTTAGCTATAAGTTAACGTACAAAATAAAAGAGTAGTAAACAATAAAAACCTATAAAAATAAGACCCGACATTGCATATTTTTCTTGCTTTTTCCATGATGCACATAAACTTGCTAAAGCAATCAGAGGTGTTAGATACCAAGTAAGTACTAAGCTAAGTTTAGTACTTAAATAAACCCAATAAATTAGAAAAGAATAAAATACAAACTGTTTAAACGTCAATTTTGAAAGGAAAGATTTAATTATAATAGTGGTAATTACTACCAAGAAAACCAGTGTATTAATTTTAAAGGATAGTTCATATGATCCAAAAATCTTTTGTCCAATTAGTATCCCAAGTGAAGGACTAATGTACTTGCCGTTATAAAAAGCAATCAGACCATTAAAAATATGAAGTCCACTCCAAAATGGTAAGTAAAATGTAACAACTATTAAAGTTCCCAAAGATAAAGCAATACAGAGGATTTTCCAGCCTTTCCTCTTAATGAAGACTAAATAGAGAGGTAACAATATAAAAGTAGAGTATTTTACTAGAGTAGAAGCTATAAGTGTACTGAAACTTAATATTGGTCGTTTCAGTAGAAATAATAAGGAGATCAGTAAAAATAAAATTAATAAAGATTCATTGTGTGCATTTCCAGCAAGTTCAAAAATCACAAGGGGATTTAATGCATATAAAAATGTTGCTTTCGTACTTTTTGAAATCTTAAATATCAAAAAGACATTTAGTATATTTGCTCCAACAAGAAGAATCTTAAAAAGTAAGATGGTTAAAGTTAAACTATTTTGTCCTATTAAATTGATAAACGCTCCAATAAATAAAAACAAAGGGCCAGTACGCAAGGTGTTAGATGACCATATAGTTTTGATGCTTTCATAGAGTTGATCGTTAGGGAAAGAATCATATGGAATTAAATAGGGATTTTTTCCGAAATGAGAGAATACCCTACTTTGAAATATATATGAAAACAAATCATTTGAAGTAAGAAAAGGGATAAACAAAAAGGTTATATTAAAAACTAAAGCGAAAAAATATATTGTTTTAATATTTACCCTAATCCAGTCAGTAAAATAGTAAGTACAAAAATAACAAATAAATAATAGGGATAATAAAACAACTATCAATAAAGCAGTTGAATTATCGTGTAGGTCTAGTAAACCAAATAGTCCTCGTTTAACAGCAAAAAAAATATAGACCAATTCACTAATAAGAGCAAAAAAAATAAGCATGATTAATCTTATTGTTTGATAGATTTGTTACAGATCTATTTTGACATTCTTGTAATACTTTCTCAAGCTACTTTTATCTGTTAATTTTTCGTATTTTTATACAAACTGCACTTCATAATCTGGATACGCTCTCATAACAGCCTTAAATGAAGCTAGAATTGGTTCAATCCTGGTAAACTTCCCCGCACACGAGCCTTAATATAACTTCAGATGATATAATTTATATATGAAAATTAATATTGAATCCCTTACTTCAAAAAATATAAAGGCAGGACAGTTTAAAAATGATTTACCTGAAATTTATGATTTAAAAGAAGTTGTTGAAGATAATGGTTGGCATAAAAAGCAGGATGTTTTTACTCATACTTTAGCTGCTCTTAAACAACTTGAAATTATTCTTGACCTAAAGACCTTTAGTTCACAAAAGAAAGATTTTCTTAAAAAACATTTAAAAGAAAAAATAGGAAACTACACAAGGAAGGATTTATTAATTGTTTCTACTTTGCTCCACGATATTGCAAAACCAATAACTGCAATGAAAGACAAAACTGGGATAGTTCGTTGTCCTGGTCATGAGTTTTTTGGAAGTGTAATGGTAGAATCTTTTTCTTCGAGATTAGGACTTAGTAAAAAGGATGAAGAATATGTAAAAAGGATGGTTTTTTATCACGGATTTATTGTTGAAGTATTAAATCAAATTATGAGTAAGGAAAACAAAAATTATTATTTAAATAGTTATAAAAAAGCAGTTGGCGATATTTATTATGACCTTCTCCTACTTTTTTATTCAGACCTTCTAGGTTCTAATTTAAAGGAGCTCAATCCCAAAGAATATAAAATAAGAAAAAATCTAATTTTAGATTTTCTTCAAAGTAATTCTTGATTGTTTCTAATTATTTCTAATAAACTAAAACCCATATTCAGGATACGCCCTCATAATAAGCTTAAACGAGACTAGAATTGGTTCAATCTGGGTAAACTTCTCCGCACACGTAGGGTAAAAATATGCATTAAATTAGAATTATTAACGATAGGAAGTTCTTAAAAGAATTTGCTAACCCCTACCATTTTGTTTTCTTCCATCTCTAGTTATGTGCTTTTTATGATTCTCTGGTTTCCTTTCTCTTATAACGGGAACAGACTTTTTAGATGTTTGAATATTAGTTTTTTTTGGAACATGATTTTGTGAACGAGTATTAGATTCTTTAGTCATTGATAAATAAAAATATATTAGTTATTAATATTAGTCAAGCGAATCTTCTTATACATAAATTGTTCCTCAAATTCTGGATACGCTCCAATAACAGCTTTAAATGAAGCTAATATTGGTTCAATCTGGGTAAAAACGAAATGGAAGATATTATGAGGTTTGAATTGATAACTTATCTTCAGCTTTAGTTATTCTATCCTCATGATTTGAAACTTGATGAGTTAAAACTGTTGTTTCTTCTCTAATAATTTTCAGTTCACTCATAACTTCATCCATTCTGTTGAAGAATTCTTCCTTTGTAAGAAATTTACTTAATTTTTCATCTAGTTTTTTCCCCATTGCTTCATCAATAGTTATTCCTATTAAGTCTTTTATTGCATTGAGATCCCTTTGTGTTAATGACATAGCATTATTTAACTTCATGAAATATATAAAGTCAATTTATTAATAAACTGAACTTCAAAATCAGGATATGCACTCATAACATACTTAAATGAAACTATAAAATACCTCTAAAAATTAGAATATGCTAAAATAAGAGGCTGGAAGAAAGAAAAAATTGATTTAATAGAGCAGCTTTCTTTTACTGGGAATGGTCGCTTAGCTCAGTTGGTTAGAGCGTCCGGTTTACATCCGGGAGGTCGGGGGTTCGAGCCCCTCAGCGACCACATTATTAATGTAATATAATATAGAAATGCTGAGGTAGCCAAGTCGGTCACGGCGGGTCTCTGAAGAAGATCAGATAGAGGTTCGATTCCTCTCCTCAGCACAAGATATATGCGGGCGTAGTTCAGTGGTAGAATGTCTCCTTGCCAAGGAGAAGATCGGCGGTTCGAGTCCGCTCGCCCGCTCCAAGGCCCAGTAGCTCAATTGGATAGAGCAATTCCCTTCTAAGGAATAGGTTAGTGGTTCGATTCCACTCTGGGTCACAAGATTCTTTATTAGCGGGATTAGTTGAACGGCTCAACATCAGCTTTCCAAGCTGAGAAAACGGGTTCGACTCCCGTATCCCGCTCCAAGGTGGCTGTAGCTCAGTTGGTCAGAGCGTCCCCCTGTGGAGGGGAAGGTCGCGAGTTCGAATCTCGTCAGTCACCCTTGTTATTTGTATAACATATTTAAATAGCCTTAAAATGCTATACTTCTATTTATGAATTGGTTCTTAGTTGGGCTTATTCCACCAGCTTTGTGGAGTATAACTAATCACTTGGATAAATATCTGCTTAGTAAATATTTTAAAGGAGAAGGAGTTGGAGCTTTAATGGTTTTTTCTTCACTCATCGGATTGTTTTTATTACCCTTTATTTATTTTTTAAACCCTAACATTTTTAACATTTCGCTCCTGAACGCTGTTTTAATAAGTATAAACGGCTTCTTCTATGTTTTAGCAGTACTTCCTTATTTTTATGCTTTGGAAAGAGATGAAGCTTCAATTATTGTTCCTTTGTTCCAACTAATGACACCTCTCTCTTACCTACTTGCATATTTTGTCTTGGGAGAAACTCTAACAACCCTTCAAATTATTGCTGGAATACTAGTAATTGCAGGGGCAGTGGGAATCTCTCTTGAAACAGTTAAGGGCAAGGTCATTCGTATTAAAAAAGATGTCCTAGGGCTTATGTTTTTAAGCTCCCTTTTATTTACCCTCAATTTTCTTTTCTTTAAGTTTTTTGCGCAAAAAACTGACTTTTGGACAACTGCTTTTTGGGAATATGTGGGTTTCGCGGTTTTTGCCTTGATACTTATGGTTTTTGTGAGGCCCTACAGAATACAGTTCGTTGATGTGATGAAAAAAAATAGAATTCCCGTAATTGCTTTAAATGGACTTAACGAACTAATAAATATCGTCGCTAAAGTTTCATTTAATTTTGCCTCACTACTTGCCCCCATAACTCTTATTTGGGTTGTTAATGGAACACAACCTTTTTTTGTTTTCTTCTACGGCATTTTAATAACCCTATTCCTTCCAAAACTGGGTAAGGAAAGTCTCGCAAAAGAACATCTTATTCAAAAAATATTATCCATTATTGTTATGGGTATAGGAACCTATCTTTTGGCTTGTTAACTTCCTGAGCTTACATAACAAGTTCTAACAGCATTCAGTAAGTCACCGTGAAGACGAGGTTGTGATTATCCCATGTTTAGAGTGTGTTATTGGTTCGAGCGTAAGTGTATTAAGCTTCAATAAAATAATATTAAATTTACAAAACTGTGATATTATTAGTAAAATGAAGGGCAATTTACCCGATAACACTCGAGAAAAGAAATTTAATACTTTCATTTCAAAGAATAAAAGATTTTTTCCTGTCGCAATTCTAATTGCTCTAGTTTTCTCCATCGCCTTTTCGATAGTCATTTCAAGAAAATATAAACAACTAAACAAAAAAACAAAGTCTCCGTTAGAAACAATAAAAACTATCATAAACAATACAATGCCTACCACCACAGATTATGTTAGTCAAAGAAAATATAATTTCACTTTAGATTCATTAAATGTAGGTGATAAATTTGGTGAACTAGAAGTAACCGCAATTGAACCATATAACTTGGATTATGGCCAACTTGCTGAGAATAATTTAAAAATTTCTTTTAGTGGCAGTATCAAAATTAGCGGTAAATATACAAACGATATTAAAGGAGGACCTATGGCAGGAAAAATATATTTCGATCCATCAAGAGAAGATTATAATAATGTTCTTCCAAGTATCGAAAGTTACAAGAAAGATGGTTTATCCATTATATTTTTTAATCAAGAGTACGCAGAACAACTCTTAGGTGGTGAAGGAAGCTCAGGCGAAGTAACAATAATTGCTGAAGATTTAATACTAGTTTACTACCCAGCAGAGCCCCTTAATAGTTTCAAATTAGTGGATATTGCAGAGTAAATTTATTGATAAAGAAGTTTCTAGCAAAATTCATTAGATTCTGCTTTTTTGAGCTCGATGAAACTTTTTAGATAAATTACCTTTTGGTTAAAACAATACTTTTTCCTCACACCCTGAGCCTATGTAATGAGTTCTAACAGCGTTCGGTAAGTCACCCTATATTTTTAATATAAAGGTTATTGAAGTTGAAAATTAGTCCTTGTCTAGGTGTGACAATTAATTTCAATTGACACTTTTTGATATTTTAGATCTATTTCCAGATCCTCTTTTATTTCTGGACCAGCAGGTGAAACAACTATTTTATCAACGTTTAAACCACCTCCAGAAAGCAATCTTGTCATTTTAAATGATTTAAATACACCTGGAGTAGTTATTTCAACTGCTTGTTTATTCTTTTCAACAAAATCAAGAATACCTAAATCTTCCAGCCTTTGTCTTGAATCAGGTTCAATTATAGCTATTACTTTTACTTTCTGGTCTTTACCTATTCTATTTGTAAACTCTTTTATGACCTTTTTTCCTTCACCTTGTTTTTTTGATTCAATTTCCTGAATTACCCACTCATTGTTTTTATCATCAAAAAAATAATCAACGCCTGCCCATTCGTTTGAAAGGGCTTTAAATTTATTATCTCCCTTGCCACCATATGAGTAAACTTCAAAATCTCCTTCATTCATATAATAATTCTAGCATTTATAACTAAAAGGCTTCTTAACACCTGATAATCAGTTGAATTAGCCATAAAATGAGTTCGAACATCGCTTATTAAGTCACCCCAACTCCTATAGTATTGTTATTATCCCCTTCTGATATAATCTTTTTATGGATATGTATTTTAAAAAGGAAATTAATTATAAATTTGGCAAAGAGAATTTCAAATTTGATGTTGCTGAAACACTATTTTCAACTTTTGATATAGACCACGGAACAGACATATTAATTCGTACCATTACTTTTAATAATCCTAAAAGTGTTTTAGATATTGGATGTGGATATGGACCACTTGGAATAATTTTAGCCAAGAGCAACCCCCAAGCAGAAGTAATAATGGTTGATAAAGACCTTCTTGCTGTCGCTTACACTAGAAACAATATTCTAAAAAATAATGTTGCAAATGCAGTGGCGATAGGTGGTTTGGGTGTAGAAGCAGTAAAAGATAAAAAATTTGATTTGATAGTGTCAAACATTCCTGCAAAAATTGGTGATGAAGCAATCAGTAAAGAATTTATCCTTGAACCATATAAACTTCTTAATCCTAATGGTGAATATTGGGTTGTGGTCGTTAGTGCACTAAATCGCCTAATACCTAAAGTTTGTGCTCTGAATAAAATAAAAGTAAATGAAATAAGAAAAAGAAGGGGTCATACTGTATATAGGTTGAAAAAGGATTGACCTAAGAATTTCTCAATACCTTCTATGGATACTTCAATTTGAACCTTTCTGGTTCTGAATAAGTCTACTAACCGACCCCAGATTATTCCGAAAGATTGGGATTATATACCCTTTTGTGAAAGAAAAATACTTGCATCTTTTAGAATTTCAGCAGGGTAGATTTTAAATCCAATTCTACTTGGAGTATGGCCGTTAAATTTCATTATGTTTTCCGAATCTTTTGTTGCCGGTTTACCTCTTGCGTAATATGATAAATGCCCTGCTTTGAATGAAAACTCTTTAGCATTAAATTTATAAATATCAAGTCCTTTTCTTAAATACTTTATACTTCCATATGTCCATCTAAAATCTCTAATACCCACATCAGGTACAATGGTGGTTGTATGCTTATTGCCTTGATCTAAAAATGTCAATTCTAGATTTCCATTTTCTAATGTAGCAATTTCAACACTTTCTCCATGAGTTTTATTTATGATAGTTTTTTGTATCCCATCCTCTTCCTTTCTTTCCATGCCTATAAAGGTGTTGTTTAATACATATTCATTTTTAAATTCATCTATTAAATCATTAAATTGCTTTATCCTTTCTTCATCTGAAGGAAATATTTTGTCCCAAGATTGATAATTTTCAGAAGCATCCTGTCCTTTTTCTTTCATGCCTGCAATTTTACTTTAAGGTATCAAATAATGCAAAGAGATATCTTTAGAAGCTATATAATAAGTTCTAACAGCGTTCGGTAAATGACTCTCAATTATCTAAAACCAAAAGGCTTCTTAATACCTGATAATCAGTAGAATTAGCCACAAAATGAGTTCGAACATCGCTTACTAAGTCACCCAATTATACCCGTATTATTGGGATATTCTCAAATAAAGTTTGCTAGGACCTATTGCACCTTTACTCTCACATCTCCTTTTTTAATAAATGCTAAAAATGGTCTATGAAGATAAAACAGATGGAGATGGTAGACATAGATGTCGTCTATAAGTCAGATATAAAGAATGAGGGTTTTGCAGTAAGTGAGGAATCTAGATTTTACAGCAAAAATAATCTAACGAACTGGGTAAAAAATGGAGATGATATTTTGTTGATTGTAGAAGAAGATGGTGAGATAAATTGTATTAATTTGTTATTTCGAAAGTAGAAAGAATTTTTTCGAAGGTGAATAAATTTTCATTTTTGTCGTTTTTAAAACCGTAGTTAGGATTTGTAACTCCAATTGTATAAATAAGAGGGGGTTTGATAATTAAATATATATTAGTGGTTGTTGTAAATGCCCCTGCTTCTTTTAGATCTTTTGGTTTTGGTGTCAAAATATATGCAGTTTTTTTACCAATCTGTGTCATTTTGTAATCCCAATTAGAATAATTCTCTTTAAGATATATATCATGGGTAGTTGCAGGATTAATTCTTTCAACGATTATGTAACCAAAACTGTCGTTTCTTGCATTTGGGCAACAGTCATCTGCAAAGTCGATTTGCTCAATACGACCTTCAAATTGATAAACCTCACTTTTTGAACACTGAGATACTGGCCAGTTAGAGGGGTGTTTGAAAAAGAAACCTGCTCTCCCGCTCGAAAATTTGTTCCAGAATAATATTGGGTTTGTTAAATAGAGAAAAGCTAAAGTTCCAAATAACAATGTTACACTAGAGATGATGAGGATAGAATATTTTTTTTGAAATCTCCCTTTCATAATATTTATTATACACGATAGGTTTTAGTTTCATTTATCAGCGTAATTGTTTTCGAGAAGTAGTTTTGTCAGCAACACATTTTCTTTATTTCCTGAGCCCATATAATAAGTTCTAACATCGTTCAGTAAGTCACCTAATAACATACAGCTATGTATAATTGACATTTTTATATTCTTAACATAGAATCACCCATACAATGGCTAAAGTAGAAACTGCAAGAGAAAGATTTGGAGATTTTTTCCCCTCCATAGACAATTGTAGTGTGGGGATGCATGAAAACCGTTTGCATGGAAAATTAACATCGGATCAAATTACTAAAGTAAAATCAATTCCAGTGTCGGATCAATTTTCTAACCAAGAAGCACTTTCTATTACAGGGACATGCTCTCATCAAGGAAAGGTCGAAATTCTTTATTATCCAAGTACAAATGGTTTCAACCCAAATCTGTACGAAAGCCCGACCATCATTGTTGGAGCTTTATGTTCTAAAGCAGATTGTGAATATAATACTAGTAAGAAGAAGTA
>JAHKAL010000039.1 GCA_018826545.1 Patescibacteria group bacterium
AAAAATATAAATTATGAGTAACAAAATATATATTGGATCAGATCACAGAGGTTTTTTTCTAAAAGAAAAAGTTGCTAAATGGCTTTTTGAAATGAAATATGATTTTCTAGATCTTGGTGCATTAAGTCTAGATCCGACTGATGATTATACAAAGCATGCTGCAGAAGTTGCCTCATTGGTTTCAAATAATAAAGGATCAAAAGGAATTCTTCTTTGTGGAAGTGGAGTAGGGGTAGATGTAGTTGCTAATAAATTTGATGGAGTGAGGTCTTCAATAGGAAAAAATCCTGAACAAATAAAAGCAGGAAGGGCTGATGATGATATGAATATTTTAGTGATTGCAGCGGATTTTACCAAAGAAAAAGAAGCAAGGGAAATGTTAAGAATGTTCCTTGAGACAAAATTTGGAAATGTCAAAAGACATAAAAAAAGACTTGAAGAGATAGAAAAAATTGAAGCTAATAATTAGATAATGAATCTTCCATACCTGTCCAAGACTGATATAAATAGTAAAAAAGTACTTCTGAGAGCTGATTTAGACGTTTCTTTGGAAAAAAGTACATCCGACATTTTCAGGCTTGAAGCTTTAATTCCAACCTTAAATTTTTTAAATGAGAGAAAATGTAGAACGATAATAATTGGTCATAGAGGAAGACCTGAGGGGAAAAATGAGAAGAATAGCTTGAAAGACATTTGTTTAAAACTTTCCAATCTTTTAGAAAAAGAAATTAAATTTATTCCTGAAATTTTTTCTGATTCAGTAAAAAGAGAAATAGAGACTTTGCAAGAAGGAGAGTTTCTGATGCTTGAAAACTTGAGGTTTGATGAGAGAGAAGAAAATGATGATGAGAGTTTTGTTAGAAGCTTAAGTAGCTACGGGGAAGTTTTTGTAAATGAGGCATTTGCAACTTCACACAGAAATCATGCATCAATCGTTGAGATTCCAAAATATCTAAAAGGATTTTTAGGACTAAGATTTGAAAAAGAAACTGAGAATCTTTCTAAAGTATTTGAAAACCCAGATAGACCAGTTGTTGCAGTTATCAGTGGTGTTAAAAAAGATAAAGTTTTATATGCAAAGGCCTTAACTAAAATAGTTGATAAAGTTTTAGTAGGCGGAAGACTTCCAGAATATTTGGAAAATGAGAAAAGTGTTAGAGAGTTTAGGGATAATGATAAATTAATCATTGCTAATTTAATTTATGATAAAGAGGACATCACTCTTCATTCTGTTGAGAGGTTTAAAGAAGAAATTAAAAAAGCAAAAACAATAGTTTTAGCAGGCGTTTTGGGGAAATATGAAGATGAGGGACATAGACAATCTACAAAAGAGATTTTTGAAGCTGTTGCAAATTCAGATTCTTTCAAAATTGTTGGAGGAGGAGATAGTTTAGTTGCAATAGAAATGTATAATTTAACCAAAAAATTTAACTGGGTTTCAGTTGGTGGTGGAGCAATGCTTGAATATCTGACTAAAGGATCTTTACCAGGGATTGATGCGTTGTTACACTGATTTAATATGATTAAAGTAGGAATAAATGGTTTTGGAAGAATTGGAAGAATTGCTTTTAGAATTGGAGTTTTAAAACATTTGGATGAAATTTCCTTTGCTGCAATAAATACTTCAGGGAGTATGGGTGTAGAAGGTTGGGCACATTTGGTTAATTACGACACCATGTATAGGAAATTTGAATATGAAGTTAAATTTCAAGAAACTAAAAAACCTGAAAAAGTTACTGATGATGATCCTTTAATTGGTTACTTACTAATTTCTAAAAAGAATGTAAAAGTACCAGTTTTAGTTCAAAGAGATCCTGCAAAAATTCCATGGGCAAGGTTTGGGGCCGATCTTATTATTGAATCAACAGGAAAATTTAATAAAGAAGAAGATGCAAAAAAACACGGGATGGGAGGAGCAAAAGGAGTAATAATCTCAGCTCCAGCAAAAGAGGGAAACATCGGAACATATGTTCTTTCTGTAAATGAGTTTAAAAAAGAATCAAAAGGAGTTGATGTAATAAGCAATTCCTCTTGTACAACAAACTGTGTTGCTCCAGTAATGGCTATTATGGAATCAAATTTTGGCATAGAAAAAGCTGCAATGACAACAATTCATGCATATACGGATGATCAAAATGTGCAGGATAATTCTCACAAAGACTTAAGACGAGCAAGAAACGCTGCCCAGAATATTATTCCAACCTCAACTGGGGCTGCCATTTCAACAACTGAAACAATTCCTTCTTTAAAAGGTAAATTTGATGGAAGAGCTCTAAGAGTTCCTGTTGCAACAGGTTCAATTACTGATTTTTCAGTTTTAACTAAAAAAGATACTTCAGTAATGGAAGTTAATGAAGCGTTTAAAAAAGCTTCCAAAAATCCTCTTTATAAAGGAATATTAGCTGTTACGGAAGATCAAATAGTCTCATCGGACATTATTGGAAGAAGCGAATCTGCAATTGTTGATTTGGGTTTAACCCAGGTTATTGGAGGAAACTTGGTTAAAATATTTGCTTGGTATGATAATGAATGGGGTTATTCAAATAGATTATTAGAACAAGTAATAAGAGCAGGAAGAGTAATCGATTTAAAAAAGGCTCCAACTGACCCAATTAGTATGTCTTGGGGATTTTAAATAAAATGATTTTTGATAAATTTAAGAAAAATAACAACAAGATTCAGAAAATTTCCTATTTTGGTTTTGCTGACACAAAAGAAGGAGATCTTCTATTCAAAGAAGTTTTTGAAGTTTCAAA
This sequence comes from Patescibacteria group bacterium, assembly GCA_018826545.1. Taxonomy (GTDB): domain Bacteria; phylum Patescibacteriota; class Microgenomatia; order UBA8517; family UBA8517; genus JAHKAL01. Next base: position 2,757 of record JAHKAL010000039.1, read on the forward strand.
ATTTCTAGCTCAAAAAGGTTTCTCGACAGTTAATGGTGGAGGACCTGGTGTAATGAGGGCTTCAACTGATGGAGCCAGAGCCGGTGGGGGAAAGGTAACAGGTGTTACTTTTTATCCCAAAAATATAACTAATTTTGAAGGAAGAGATAAGGGAAATATTTTAGACAAAGAAATTAAAAAATCCAATTATCTAGAAAGAACATTAAAACTTCTGGAATTAGGAGATGCATATATTATTTTTAGAGGTGGAACTGGGACAATTTCAGAGTTTGCTATGGCTTGGGGGCTTGCTAGACTATATTTTGGAAGACATAAACCCTTAATCTTATATGGTAGTTTTTGGGAAAATATAATTAAAGCATTTGTTGATAATATGAGGATAAGGTTGGAAGAGATGCAGACTTTTAAAATTGTAAATTCTCCAGAAGAAGCTTATGAGGCCATTTTAGGTTTTGAGTCTGCCTTAAAGGAAAACATCAATAAAAATAAAGAAGAACAGGCATTTCAACAGTAACTTAATAAAAAATGACAAAAGAAGAACTTCAAAAGATAGCAAGGGAAGTAAGAAAAGACATTGTAAAAATGATCTATGATGCAGGTTCAGGCCACCCCGCAGGTTCTTTAGGAATGGCTGACCTTGTTACTGCTCTTTATTTTGCAATTCTAAATCATGATCCCAAAAATCCAAACTGGGACGAGAGAGATAGATTATTTCTTTCAAATGGACATATCTGTCCTGTTGTCTATTCTGCAATGCAAAGAGCGGGTTATTTTCCCTCAAGTGAACTAAAAAAATTAAGAAAATTAGGATCTTCTCTTCAGGGACATCCGGAACGCACTAAACTTGCAGGAATTGAATCAACTTCAGGTCCTTTAGGCGAAGGACTTGCCCAGGCTGCAGGATATGCGCTTTCTGCAAGAATGGATGAAAAACATTTTAGAGTCTATGTAGTCTGTTCAGATGGAGAACATGATGAAGGAAACCATTGGGAGGCTGTGATGTTCGCAAATAAATACAAGCTTTCTAACTTAACTTTATTTGTAGATAGAAATCAAATTCAAAGTGATGGACCAACTGAAGAGATCATGCCCTTAAATCCCTTAAAAGAAAAATACCAGGCTTTTGGTTGGAATGCTCTTGAAATTGACGGACATGATTTTGAAGAGATTATAAATGCAGTAAATAATGCAAGAAGTAAGTATCAAAAACCTACAGTAATAATCTGTAATGTAATAGCAGGAAAAGGAGTTTCTTTTATGGAAGATAACTACAAATGGCATGCCAAAAAAATTTCAAAGGAAGAATTAGATTTAGCTTTAAAAGAACTTAAATGATTGTAAAAGAAGAAAAACTAACAACAAAAATATTTTCTAAAGATTTAGAAGAAAAACCTACAAGAGATGGTTTTGGAGGGGGAATAGTAGAAGCTGCTGAAAAAAATAAAGATATAGTCGCTTTAACTGCTGACCTGAAAGATTCAACAAGACTAACTGAATTTGCCAATAAGTTTCCTGAAAGATTTTTTGATGTAGGAGTAGCAGAACAAGCTCTTGTTACTATTGCCTCGGGAATTGCTAATTATGGAAAGATTCCTTTCGTAACAAGTTTTGCAGTATTTTCTCCTGGGAGAAATTGGGAACAAATTAGAACTTCAATTTGCTTAAATAATGTTCCAGTAAAAATTGTTGGGACCCATGCTGGACTTAATGTCGGTGCAGATGGTGCAACCCATCAATCATTAGAAGATATTTCTCTTATGAGGGTTCTTCCTAATATGGTAGTTATTTCACCTTGCGATAGTGAGGAAGCAAGAAAAGCAACAATTGAAGCTGCCAAAACAAAAGAACCAACCTATATAAGGTTTACCAGAGCAAAGTTTCCGGTTATTACAACCCAGAAAACTCCATTTAAGATAGGAAGAGCTGAAACATTATGGCATTCTAAAAGTCCACAGGTTGCAATTATTGCAACAGGTCCAATGGTTTATGAAGCTCTGAAGGCTGCCAAGGAACTTGATAAAAAAGGAATAGAAACCTTAGTAGTTAACTGTCATACAATAAAACCATTAGATATTAGATTAATTCTAAATGCAGCAAAGATTACAGGAGCACTAGTTACAGTAGAAGAGCATCAAATAATTGGTGGATTAGGTTCAGCCGTATCAGAAACTCTCTCCAAAAACTTTCCATTTCCAATAGAATTTGTAGGAGTAAAAGACACTTTTGGAGAATCAGGAACAAAAGATCAGTTATTTAAAAAACATGGGCTTACCAAAGAGGGAATAATTGAAGCTACCAAGAATGTTATTGCAAGAAAGTCTTCTTAGTTAAAATATTCAAAAGTAGAGATAATCTCGTCTACAATTTCTTTGTAGCCTTGATTTGTAGGATCTTGAGTTATATCTGTAATTACAACGATTATTGATTCTGAGTCAGGAGATTGGATGGCAATGTTTTTTTGTTGCATTAATCCTAAAGTTTCATATGTATAAGCAATATATGTTTTTAGGGAAAATTCTGATTTGGCTTTTATTACTTCAATATCGCCCGATATATCAGTCTCAATCCACTCATCTATTGTTTGATCTACCAAAGTTTCTGGGCAAAAATTTAAATATAAACCATCAAAAGCTTCAGTTGCTTCGGTTTGTGTTGGTCCAACAATTTGAAGTGAAACACAATCGTCTTCTACTAAATTAGCTTCTTTAGGATACTTAAAACTAAAATTATAATCATCATTTTTGTAAGTTATTAAATCTTCAATTTCATTTGGAGTTGCAGTCGGAATGGGGGTAGATGCAATTTCAATTTTTTTTGCAAGTTCATCTCTTAATTGTATGTTTTGAAAGTAGAAAAAACCTGCAATTAATGTAGCTATTATTGTTGTAAAAGAAAGAATAACGGCTAATCCAGAATTCTTTTTTGGTTTTACTTCTAATTTTGTAGGTACAGGATTTTCAATTGGAGTTTGGATTGGTTGGTTTACTTCTTGTGGATTATTTACTGTTTGAGATTCTTCCATAGCTTTAATTATCAGTTATAGTGTTGTCGTTTGCAAGAGTAAATGCTAAATTTAGAGATAGAAATGCCTGTCCAAGATTTAAACAATGTAGCAAGACTTTTAGTTCCTCCATCAAAAGGAATACTTGCTGCAGATGAGAGCTTAGGAACAATTCAAAAAAGGTTTGATTCTGTTTCTATAGAAAATAACAAAGAGAATAGAAGAAGTTATAGAGAACTTCTATTTTCCACTCCTGGCTTAGAAGAATATATAAGTGGAGTAATTTTCTTTGACGAAACCATAAAACAAAAAGATTCAAATGGAAAAAGCTTTCCCCAACTTCTTTCTGAAAAAGGGATAATGCCAGGAATTAAAGTAGACATGGGGAAGATTGATTTACCAAATTTTCCAGGAGAGGTTATTACTGAAGGTCTGGATGGTCTTTCTAGTCGCTTAAAGGAATATAGTTCTTTAGGTGCTGTATTTACCAAATGGAGAGCTGAGATAAACATTGGAGATAAAATTCCAAGTTTAAATTGTATATCTACCAATTCAGAAGCTTTAGCCCGCTTTGCCGCCCTTTCCCAAGAAGCAGGTTTAGTGCCAATGGTTGAACCAGAAACAATGATGAAAGGAAATCATGATATTGATAGAGCAAGAGAGGTAACTGCTTCAGTTCTTCAGAACCTTTTTCTTAAATTAAAAGAGCATGCAGTTGATTTTTCAAAAATAATTTTAAAGATAAATATGGTTCTTCCAGGAAAGGATTGTCCAAGTCAGGTAACTCCTGATGTAATTGCCACAGAAACAGTAGAACTCTTTAAAAAATTTGTTCCAAAAGAAGTTCCTGGAATTGTATTTCTATCAGGTGGTCAAACATCAGTTCAAGCCACTGAAAATTTAAATGCAATAAACCAAATTAAAGATAGTCCCTGGCCTTTGTCTTTTTCTTTCGGAAGAGCTTTGCAAGACGAAGCTTTGAAAGTTTGGGCGGGAAATCCTAATAATAAAGAACTTGCCCAAAAAGCATTACTTAAAAGATCTAAATTAGTTTCTTTAGCAAGACAGGGGAAATATAGAAAGGAAATGGAAAATGAATAAATTTGATCTTTTATCCGTTGGGGATGCCTCAATAGATATTTATATAACTCCATCTGAATCAGAATCTTTATCCCAAATGGATGATAAAGAGTCTTTTATTTGTTTTGCCTATGGAGATAAAATTCCAGTTAAATCATCTGAACTTTCTGTTGGTGGAAATGCTGCCAATAATGCAGTGGGCGTGACAAGATTAGGTGTAAAGACAGGTTTGGTATTAACTTTAGGTGATGATACATTTGGTAATCAGATCCAAGAAAAATTAAATACTGAAGGAATAGATACAACTTATGTGATAAAGCAACCGGGAGTTTCTTCTAATTTTTCAGTAATTGTTAATTACTCCGGAGAGCGAACAATTTTTACTTACAATGTTCCTAAAAGTTATGAATATCCAGTTAACCTTCCAATAACTCCTTGGATGTATCTAACTTCAATGGGAGATACTTTTAAGCCTTTTTATAACCACATTGCAGATTTTTTGAGAACCAATACAACAGTTAAATTGGCTTTTAATCCAGGCAGTAGACAAATAAGAGCTGGAGTTAATGAAATTATAGACATTTTAAAACTTACAGAAGTTTTATTTGTTAATAGAGAAGAGGCTGAGAAACTAACTGATTTTGGTCAATCGTTAGGGAAGGAGAAAGAGTTATTACAAGCACTTTCAAATTTAGGAATTAAGATTCCAGTTGTCACAGATGGAGTAAAAGGATCTTATGCCTTTGACGGATCAAGGTTTGTTAAAGCAGGAGTTCTACCCGTTGATGCATACGAAAGAACTGGTGCAGGAGATGCTTTTGGTTCAGGAACTCTGGCAGCAATTATTAAAGGCAAACCTTTAGAAGAGGCACTTCTTTGGGGAACCTCTAATTCAGCCTCAGTAATAGGCTACACTGGGCCTCAAAGAGGACTTATTAAAGAAAACGAAATGGATGTATGGCTTGAAAGAGCAAGATCTAGTGAGGTAAAGGTGGGAGAATTTTAAAATGAAAATATATATAACAAGAAAAGTTCCAGGTGAATCCTTAGAGATTTTTAAACAAAAAGGATATGAAGTAATTTCAAATGAATCTGATAGACCAGTAACTGAAGAGGAATTAATAGCTAATGTTAAAGGTGTAGATGCAATTCTTTCTTTATTAACAGAAAAAATAGATGGAGATTTAATGGATTTAGCAGGGCCTGGATTAAAAGTAATTTCCAATTACGCAGTAGGTTTTGACAATATAAATATTGATGATGCAACCAAAAGGGGAATAGTAGTTACTAATACTCCTTGTGATGAAGTAAATGAAGCAGTGGCAGAACATACTTGGGCCTTAATACTTTCTTTAGCTAGAAGAATTGTAGAAGCAGATGAATCAGTGAGAAGAGGATCATATTCTGGTTGGGATCCAGGAACTTTCTTGGGAACTTCCTTAAAAGGAAAGACTTTGGGAATTGTGGGTTTGGGAAGAATTGGATCAATGGTTGCAAGACGTGCCAAGGGTTATGAAATGAATCTTTTGTATACAAAAAGAGAAAGAGATGAGAAGTTAGAAAAAGAGTTAAATATTAAATATGAGACTTTAGAGAATCTTCTTTCTCAGAGCGATTTTCTTACTCTTCATGTTCCTTTGACCAATGAAACAAGAGGAATGATAAATAAAGAAACTTTATCTAAAATGAAAAAAGGATCTTACATAATAAATACTGCAAGGGGAGAGGTAATAAGAGAAGATGATTTAGTTGAAGCTTTAAAGGAGGGGCAAATAAAAGGAGCAGCATTAGATGTATTTGAGAATGAACCAAAAGTTCACTCAGAACTTATTGGAATGGAAAATGTAATTCTAACTCCCCACATTGGATCGGCAACTTTGGAGGTTAGAAATAAAATGCGCGATTTGGCTTTTAATGCAATAACTGAGGTCTTAGAAGGTAAAAAACCAGATAATATTGTTAATGATAATGTTTGGAAAACTAGGAGAAAATAATACTTTTTGAGTAATAAAATATACTTCAGATTAGGTTAAATGATATTTATTTATTAATACGAACAGAATACAAATATATTTTCTTTAGCTTATTTTTAAATGTGTTAATAAATTGTAAAATTAAATATGTCGATTTTTAAACAAGAAGAACCAGAAGAAGAAAAAAAAGACTTAAAAACTTTTTCTAGAAAAAGAGATTTAAATTTCAAAAATAAAAGACCGAAGAAAGAAGAGGTAAAACCTTGGGGCAAAAAAGAAAGGCTAACTATTTTTTTGACCTTTTTTATAACTGTAGTAATTACTGGATTTTTATTTCTCTCTTCTAGAAGTTGGAAACTTCCTAATTTTCCAAGAATTGAAATGCCAGATTTTCAGATTCTAAAATCTGAAACAGTTACCATTGGAAGTGGAACAAATATTCAAAAAGAAAAAGAAGACGAAATTGTTAAATATTTTAAAGAAAGTACTGATAAATTAACTGGAACATATTCTTTTTACATTATTGATTTAACTACTGGATACGAATTTGGTTTTAGAGGAAGAAATGTAATGCAGGCAGCTTCTTTGATTAAACTTCCAGTCTTTGCAAGTTTATATCAAGAAGCAGAATCAAGAAAAATAGATTTAGATGACATTTATACTCTAAAAAGTTCTGATATAAGGGAAGGATCGGGGAGTCTTCAGTATAAAAAAACAGGAACTCGAATTTCATATAGAAAGATGGCAGAGCTGATGGGTAAAGAGTCAGACAATACCTCTTTTAATGTTTTTAAGAATCTTTTGGGGGATCAAAAAATTGAAAAGACAATAAATGATATTGGAATGATTTCAACTTCTTTGGTGGAAAATGAAACTTCTGCATATGATATTTCATTGTTTTTTCAAAAACTTTTTAATGGCCAGCTTGTGGATAAAAAACACAAAGATGAGATATTAGGATATTTAACAGATACATTTTATGAAGATTATATTCCCAAAGGCATTTTGGAAGCAAAAGTTGCTCATAAATTTGGAAGAGAAGCAAATGTAACCAACGATGCTGGTATTATCTTTTCTTCCAAACCTTTTGTCTTGACGATTCTTTCAGAAGGAATTATTTCTAAAGAAGCAGATATATTTATACCTGAATTTTCAAAATTTGTCTTTGAAAAGATGAAGTGAAGTTTTTTACTAAATTTCAGTTGTTGCTCCACTTTCAAGAATTTTACTTTGATCTTCTTCTGGTTTTTTAAAAATACATGCTTTCGTAGGTTTCGTTTCTTCCAAAAAGTATTCAAGTTTAGAGGGACAGCCCGTACAAGGTAGAGTACCTGTTAATGAACAAATGGATATTTTAACTAAACCATCTGGTTCATTCCAAGGAACTGATTCTTTATCTTTTAAAAGATTTGTCATTATTTTGTTGAAAATTGGAGCCGCTCCTGTTACTCCTGATGCAATATAGCTCATAGAAGAAGAATCATTGTTTCCAACCCAAACAGCAACTAAAAAATCTTGGTTAAATCCAACAGTTAAATTATCTTTTAAGTTATTGCTGGTTCCTGTTTTAACAGCTACTTCCGGATGATTTTTAATTACAAGCTGAGAATTTGGTCCAAATGCCGGGCTTCTAGCTTTATTATCTTTTAGTACATCAATAAGAAGAAATGCTACTCTTGAATCAATTACTTTTTCGAAAAGTTTAAAATTCATATTTTTTTCCAATATTTTTCCTTTTGAGTTTTTAACTTCTAAAATCGGAAATATTTCTGATTTTTGTCCGTAATTTGCAACTGTTGCATAAGCTTGTGCTAAATCAATTAACTTAACTTCTCCTCCCCCTAGGGTTAAGGAAAGACCGTAGTTTGAAGGATCAGACCAGGTGGTAATGCCCATTTTAGTTGCCTGCTCAATCATTTTTGTTACTCCCAAGCTTGCCAATACCTTTACTGCAGGAACATTTCTTGATTCAGCTAAAGCATTTCTTAAAGAAATTTTACCCCTAAACTTTCCATCATAATTTTTTGGTGTATAAATGGGGGAACCTGGAACGGAAAAAGAAACGGGAGAATCATCAAGTATTGTTGCAAGAGTATAACCATGTTCTAGAGCATATGCATAATTAACTATTTTAATAGAAGAACCAGGTTGTCTTAAAGCTGTTGTGACATTAAAATTTCCTCCATTTTGAATATCGAAATAGTCTTTGCTGCCAACCATGGCTAAAATTTCACCTGTTTTTGGATTGATTACTAAAGAAGCACCATTTGTAACATGATAATTTCCTAATTTCGAAATTTCGTTATTAACTACTTCTTCAGCCATTTGCTGAATCTCATAATCCAAAGTTGTAGTTACTTCCAGGCCCCCTTTTTCAACCATTTCCTCACCATACTCTTCGGCTAAGATTTGTTTAAGATACATCACAAAATGTGGAGCTTTAATATCTATTTTATTGGGAATAAAGGTAATCTTTTTTTCCAGAGCCTTTTGTGCTTCTTCTGGAGTTATAAATTTATTAATAACCATTAAGTTTAAAACATCTTTTTGTCTATCAAATACCAGTTCGGGATTATTGCCAAAAGGAGTATATTTACTTGGACTTTTAGGAAGTGAGGCTAAAAGTGCAGCTTCAGATAGATTAGTGTTTTTAATATCTTTTCCAAAATAAAGTTGGGAGGCTTCTTGAATTCCATATGCAGTACCTCCATAACTTACTTCGTTCAAGTACATTTCCAAAATCTGGTCTTTTGAATAAACAATTTCAACTGCAATGGAGAGTATCAGTTCTTTTATTTTTCTGACAATTGTTTTTTCTGGTGTTAATAATGCGTTTTTTACTAGTTGTTGAGTTATTGTTGATCCGCCAGAGAGTTTTCCCTCTTTAATATTTTTAATAATTGCCCTGGTCATGCCTTTTATTGAGAAACCAGGATGAATATAAAATTCAGCATCTTCCGCTGCTAAAGTTGCTAAAACTGCATGATTTGGAATTTGAGACAAACTAACTGGAGTTCTATTTTTATCTTTATATATTTTATAAAGCAATGTTCCATTTCTATCGTAAATTTTAGTAGAAATTTCTTGATCTCTTTTTGTCAGATCATAAGGAGAGGGAAGTGTTCTTAAGATTAGAAACCAAAAAGTAAATAAGATTAAAAGTATAAAAGCAATGAAACCTAGAATTTTGAGATTGAGTTTTACTGAAATTTTCTTTTTTCGAGGCTTTATTTTTAACTTCGGAATTTTAATTTTAGGTTTTTTGATTTTAATTAAAGGAAGCTTTAATTTAAACTTTTTAATCTTTATTTTTTTTACATTCTTAAAAAAGTATTCAAATGTTTTAAGAATTAGATTTCCTATCGAATAAATTCCAAAGAAAATGAAAAGTAAGGAATAACTAATAAATAAATAAAAAGGTTTTCCAATTAAAGTAAGTAGTCTTTGAAAAATTTGAAGACCTGTTATTTTATTATTTTGAGCAGTTTTTTCATTAAAAAGATTATGCCTCTTGGCCACAGCCGTATTCTAGCACAAAAAAAGGATTTTAAAGGGGATATCTTACGGTTGCAGATACTGTTGCAACTGCACAGTCCAAACAATACAGAGTTCCCAAAGGATCATAATAGACTGCATGGTTTTGCATTTCGATTTGTTCTGGTAGGGCATCCTGATTTGCAAGTTGGCCAGTATCTCTAAAGATCGCAACATCAGCTCTTTCTCCTTCTGTTTTTTGTGGTAAATAATCTTTTAAGAAATATTCAAACCTTGTCAGGCATCCCGGATTTCCTTCGTCACCGAAGGGAAGAAGTCCAGTTACTGCACATATTGTTCTTCCAATGATTCCTTCGGGTTGAAGGGGCCATGCATGGCCTTCTTCATTTTCATCATATTTTCCTTTTTCTGCTTCATCTAGAAGGAACTGCATTACTTTATTCCAAATAGGGGAAGCTCCAGACATACCCGAAACTGCACCTGTCATTGGAGAGTTGTCGTTATTGCCAACCCAAGTAACAATAGTTGCCAAGGGAGTAAAACCAACTGTCCAGTTATCGCGTCTATCGTTTGTAGTTCCTGTTTTAACTGAGACTTCGGGATGACCCCTTACAACTAAAAATGAATTGGTTCCAAACGCTTGGCTTCTGGCATTATTATCATGAAGAATATGGGAGACTAAAAAAGATACTTCAGGAGAAAGCACTCGCTCACCCGAAAGTTCAATTTCATTTGTTTTTATTTCTTGATAAATTTTTCCTTTCCAGTCTTCAACTTTAAGAATGGATATTAAAGGTTGTTTAATTCCTTGGTTAGCAAAAACCCCGAAAGCAATTGCCATATCATATTGTCTAACTTCTCCACCACCCAGGGTGAGTGAAAGTCCGTAATTTTTTGGATCTTCAAGAGTTGAAAGTCCCATTGATTTTGCAAAATATACTAAGTTTTCAACTGAATTTAGCGCCAAAACTCTGACAGCGGGGATATTATATGAATTTCCTAGTGCAAATCTTACTTGGGTAAGTCCATGGAAACTACCATCATAATTTACAGGACAATATAGTGGTTGTCCTGCTACTATAAAACAAGTAGGAACGTCTGCTAAAGCAGTTGCAGCAGTGATTTTTCCATCCTTTAAAGCCAAAGCATAATTAATAGGTTTAATTGAAGAACCTGGTTGTCTTTTAGCTAAAGTTACATTTACTTTTCCATCCTCGTCTTCAGCAAAATAGTCTTTTGATCCAACCATGGCGATAATTTCTCCGGTTTTGGGACGTGTTGCAATTAAGGCCCCATTTCCAACATTTTGGTTTTTAAGTTTTGCTACCTCTGTTGCTACAGCATCCTGAGCAAATTCCTGAAGATCCAAATCAAGTGTAGTTGTAACTCTTAGTCCACCCTGTTCAACAATTTTTTCTCCATATTTTTCAACCAATTGTTCTTTTACCCAAAGAGCAAAATGAGGAGCTTTTATTGGAGTAATTTTTGCGTAATCAAGTTCTTTTTCTTTAGCCTCATCAGCTTCTTCTTTTGAGATTTTATTATCCTCGACCATTCTTCTTAAGACTGTTGATTGTCTTTCCTTAGCATATTCAGGATGTGCACCAAAAGGAGAAAATCTTGTTGGGGCTTGGGGAAGGCCTGCTAGAAGTGTTGCCTCAGCAAGACTTAGATCTTTAGCTGCCTTATTAAAATAAAGTTCGCTTGCAGATTCAATTCCATAAGCAGTTGAGCCGTATGGAATTTGATTTAAATACATTTCCAAAATTTGATCTTTTGAGTATATGGATTCAACAACCATTGATAAAACGAATTCTCTTATTTTCCTTCTTATGGTTCTTTCTGGATTAAGAAGTGAATTTTTGACTAACTGTTGGGTTAAGGTGGAGCCTCCTTCAAGTTTACCTTTGAATGCTATTTTATATGCTGCCCTTAGCATTCCAGTTAAAGAAAAACCGTAGTGTTTATAAAAATCCTTATCTTCTATAGATATAGTTGCATCAATTACATATTGAGGCAGTTCATTAAGCTCGACTGGAGATCTTCTTTGATCAGAATAGATTTCATAAATAAGTTTTCCTGATCTATCAAAAAGTTTTGTAGAAACTGGAATTTTTTCACTTGAGAGTTTAGTGGGGAGTGGAATTCCCCAAAAAAGCCAAAGAGAAATTATTATTAATGGTACAAAAAAAACAATTTGCCTTGCTTTTTTTTCATTTTTTCTTATATTTTTAATCTTAGCTTTAACTTTGTTTAGTAATTTCATATCTGAAGCAAATTATATACTTTCTATTATTTTAAATACTACCATTTTTATTTAAAAAAAGGTTAGAATAACTTAT
>JAHKAL010000040.1 GCA_018826545.1 Patescibacteria group bacterium
CAGTACAAATATTTTCTCCCAATCAAAAATAATATCACTTGCAGGCTGGTGCATTAGATCAAAATACTTTATTGCCCCAATTCCAACCTTAACTGAAACATCATTAATCTCATTTTCCTTTAATCCCCTTGAAGTCTCTGACTTTCCAATTATTTCTTTGGCTTTTTTAATAGACAAATCTAATATTTCTTCTAGTTTTATGGTTTTCCCTTTTCTTGTAGACATCTTCCCTTCTTTAAACCTGTAAAGACCATGTCCAACATGCTTTAGCTCTTGGTTTTTGATCCAACCTAGTTTTCTTACTGTCTCAAACAATTGTCTAAAATGAAGCGTCTGATCGCTTCCTACCTCATAAACAAAAATATCCGGATTCCAGTTCTGAATTCTATACTTAACAGTTGCCAAATCTCTAGTAAAATAAGTTGTAGTTTTATCCGACTTTAATATCATTGCTGGAGGCATATCTTTAAATTCAACAATTTGAGCTCCTTGACTCAACTTTGAAATCTTTTTTCTTTTAAGCTCCTCAATTATTTCAGGCATTTGATCTTGGTAAAAACTTTCCCCATAGGCATAATCAATCTTTACCCCCAAAAGATCATAAACTTTATTAAATTCTTCAATAGAGATAACAACTATTTTTTTCCAAATTTCTCTGGCCTTACTGTCTCCATTTTCAAGTTTTTTGAACCAATCTTTGGCTTTATCATGCAATTTAGGATCATTTTCTTGTTTTTTATTAAACTCAACATACATTTTTTCTAAATCATCAATAGAAAGTTTATCTACACTAGCCTTTTTAATCTCAATTTCAGCCAAAAGTGTTCCAAATTGAGTTCCCCAATCCCCCCAATGATTATCTCCAACTACTTTGTAACCTAAAAATTCATATAAATTATAGATTGCCTGACCAATGATAGTTGACCTTAAATGACCTATTGAGAAACGTTTTGCTATATTTGGAGCTGAGTAATCAATAACAACAACCTTTCCATCTCCTAAATTCTGTTTGCCATATTCATCCTTTCTTAAATCTATTTTTTTAAGTTCGTGAACTAAATAATCCTTTTTAAGCCAAAAGTTAATAAAACCGGACTTAAATTCAATTTTTTCTATATATTCTTTTAGAGAATCGTCTTTCTGTAGCTTATCTATCAGATTATTAGATATATCAATAAGTTTTTTTCCTTCTTTTTTGGAAAGAATCATTGCAAGATTGGTGGAATAGTCACCAAAAGAGTCATTTTCAGGAATAGATACTTCAACTTTTTCTGAACCAGAAACCTTCTTTAAGGCTTGAACTATTAAATCTTTGATCATCTTTAATAGATTTTACATTTTTTGAATAATAAATGATATAATCCCTTCCTATGTCACCTGAACAGATAGCCTCAACAAATATGTGGGAATTATTCGAGGGAGAGTCTATTGAAGCCACAGACGGAAGAACTGCTAAAGGTCCGCTATCCTGTGTAAGGGTAGAAAGTGTATTGGAAGAAGAAAATCTGATGTCAGTTCAATTACCTGATGGAAGTAAATATGAGCTGAAAGGAACAGATTTTGCAAAAGCAGTTAAAAAAGATCAATCTAAATAAAATTGACCTTCTTTATTAACTTCTATTAAAATACTTCCCAATTCATCAGTTCTTAATACCCTTATATTTAATTTATTAAGTAAATCAAGTACCTCCTTATTCGGATGACCATATGAATTTTTACCAACCGAAATAACTGCTACTTCAGGGCTACTAAATCTCAACAGTCCGCTTGTAATATTGTTCTTAGAACCATGGTGAGGTACTTTGAGATAGTCAACATCATGAATTTTTCCTTCCATTATTAATCTATTTATTCCTTCAATCTCAATATCCCCAGTTAGAAGAGCCTCAAAATTTCCAAATTTAAGCACGGAGACTATTGAAGAGTTATTAAGATTTTTATCTTCAATAGAAACTTCATTTGAGTCTATTGGGTTGAGTATATCTAAATATATCTTACCCAACCTAATACTTAGGCTATCACTAGCATATATAGTATCTACCTCCTTACCCCCCACTATGCTTTCTAGCACTTGATAACTTTGATTGCTGCTTGTAGCCTTAGTCTTAAGGAAACTTAGTACTTCATATCTTTCAAATACATCTATTAGCCCTCCAAAGTGATCTTTATCAGGATGAGTTAAAATAACAAGCTCAATAGTATTATCCCAAAAAGGAATGTAGGCTCCCAAACAATCTAATACCTTTGAATCAGGTCCCCCATCAGTTAGGATCTGTATATCTCCATAGATTGCCAGTATTGCATCGCCTTGTCCTACATCACAGGCAATAATCTGAAACTTTTTATTATTAAAAGACAAAATAGCCAGTAGCAATGAAGTAATAACCAAAAACTCCAATAAAAAAACAATTTTCCAAATTTTCATATCAACTAAAAATACCTACAATCGAAATAAAATACCAAGTTAAAGGATAAGTTAAATATAAAATTAGCCTTCCAAAGCCTGGAATAATAAGTCCCACAATTCCACCAACTGAACCTATTATCATAATTAAAGGAACAGTCCAAAGAATAAGTGTATTAACTAAGGGAGACAAAAGATTAAACCCACCAAAAGTAACAAATAATATTGGGGCAACACCAATTTGGGCAGCAAGAGTTGTAGTAAGATCTGTTTTGATATATTTTGGAAACCACTTTAAAAGCTTTTCTACTCTCTTTGTAAAAAGCATCAGTGAAGCTGTTGCAGTAAATGAAAGAATGAAACCCAAGTCATAAATCCAGGATGGTTTAATAATAAGCATTAAAAGAGCTGAAAGAAAGAGAGCGTTAATTGAAAAAGAAAGCCTTCCAAAAAGTTGTGCCACTAAAGCTATTGAAAACATAATAGTTGATCTAACTATCGGAGCCTCAAAACCTGATATAAAAGAATAAATCCATATACCAACTAAGCTAACTAATATTGCCTTTTTTCTAGGCATAAACATCAGTAAAATAGACATCAAAAATCCTGCAACAAAGGCAACATTCATACCTGAGGCTACAACTACATGCATTGTCCCAGTTTTTCTCAGCTGACTCCAAAATATACCGGTCTGTTCAGACTTATATCCCAGAATAATCCCAGAAATCAAAGAGGAATGTGGCTCCGGTAAACTCTTTTTATAAAAGCTTATAATCTTTTTACGAAATCCCAACAAAACGTTTTCATTATTTTCTAAATTAATTAGTTTAGCGTTAATTACTTTACCACTCTGGACAGTTCCCTCTACAGTAACCCTATCTCCATAATTAATTTGCGGATATTTTGGTAAATAAAAATTAAATCCCTCCAGATAAAATTTTTGAGAATTAGAAAACTTGGAAGGTTCTTGTAAGACTTTTGCTGAAATTCTTATTATATGTCCATTGAAGTTTTTCAAATTGTTTGAAAATATAATCAGTCGAATTACAAAAACTAACACTAAAAAAAGG
>JAHKAL010000041.1 GCA_018826545.1 Patescibacteria group bacterium
CCCGATGTTTTTGTTTTAACACCTGATCCTTGGAAATATAGAAGTGTTCACTTAGCTTTAAGAAAAATTCTTTTAAGTTATACCGATAACTTAGTACCAAAATCTATTGATGAATTTACTCTTAATCTAGAGGGATATCCGTGTTTGAGAAAAAAGAGTATTAAAGATGTCTCCAGGGAGATTAAATTAAGAATAAGAGAAGAGATTGGTGAATGGATGAGTGTTTCTGTAGGTATTTCTACTAATAGGTTTTTAGCAAAACTTGCATCTTCTTTTCATAAACCTGATGGATTAGACGAGATTAATATAAACAATTATCAAAAAGTTTATTCAGGTCTTAAACTAACTGATTTATCTGGAATTAAATCAAGAAATGCTTTTAGGCTTAATATGATGAATATTTTTAGTGTATTGGATTTTTACAACTCTCCCCTGTGGAAACTTAAAGCCTCATTTAAATCAATAAATAGTTATTACTGGTTTTTGAGGCTCAGAGGTTGGGAGATAGACGATTTTGAAACGAGTAGAAAGAGTTATGGTAATTCATATGCCCTGCCCAAACCTTTTAAGGATTTAAATAAGCTGTCCCCCATTTTAATGAAATTGGTAGAAAAAATGTCTTTTAGATTAAGAAAGGCTAACTTAAAAACTCAAGGTATACATTTGGCTCTCTATTATAGAGATGGAAGCTTTTGGCACCAGGGAGTAAAAACCTCAAGAGTTTTATTTGATACCAGAGATATATATAAAGAAATGTTAAGACTCTTGGGGCTTTCTTATTTAGGAAAACCGGTAAGGGAAATATCTGTTTCTTGTTTTAATCTAGTTAAGGCTAAAAGTTCTCAACTTGAATTTTTTGATGATGTTTTAAAAAAAGAGAAACTGACAGAGTCTATCGATGAGATTAATAATCGTTGGGGCGAATTTGTGGTTTATTTAGCAAAGATGGTAAACACTAAAGATTATGTCCCAGATAGAATTGCCTTTGGAGGAGTAAAAGAATTAGAAGAATTTACTTTAGAATAAAAGTATCTAATTAAATTTGAGAAAGATCAACATTGTCTCCTGCTTTTAATTCATATTTATCGGAAAAATCTGAATTTACTTCCAAAACATAATCGACAGAAACTTCAGGTGAGTATTGAGTGAGTTTAGTATCAGGTGTATCTTTTTCTGGAACTTGAATAGCTTTATCAATCTGAACAATCTCTCCGTTATTAATCCAGATAATATCAATTGGAATAAGCATATCCTTCATCCAAAAAATTGGTGTTTGATCTTTTTCATCAAATATAAAAAGCATTCCTTTCTTTTCATTAAGTGACTCTCTACCTGATAATCCTTTACTTCTTTTTTCAGGAGTATCAGAAATATCAACTGAAATTTCTAAATCGTTAATTTTAACTATTTTTTGCTTGTTTTCTGAAGTTTGGTTTTTAATGTATTTTTCAGGATTAGTTACAAAAAAACCAACGAGGATAAGAAAAATCATTGTACCTATAAGTGGAAGTATTATTTGTTTCATTTAATGGTTTCAGTTTGATCTCCTAAGACAACACTTTCTGTTTCTATTATAGCTGCCTTTTGTTTTGATCTATCGGTTTGTAAGTTTATTAAAACAACAAAACCTACAAAAATAATAATTGGAATAAGAAACAAAAGCAAACTAAAGACAGATCTTTCTTTTTTTGTATGTATGTGAATAAAATTTTCCATTTGGTACCCTCAAGTTGACTAGGATTGAACCAATTTTAGCTTGTTTTAGTACGTTGTTACAAGCATATCCTGAGTTTGAAGCGCAGTTTGTTTACAGTTGCTAATAAACCCTGTCAGGAACTTCTACTGTGGCTCGGATACTACTTTCTCGTATGCTTTTTGAGCTTTTTGTTTTGAAATACCGAAGATTGATAGTTGTTTGATTACTTTTTCTATTTTATTATAATTTCCACAGTAATTAGAAATATCTTCTTTTAACCCAACATATTTATATATTTGTTTCCAAACTGCTTTTCTTTTAATAAACTTATTAGTAGAGTCTTTAGATAATGACCATAGTTTTTGATTAATTCCAAACTTACAATATAGCCAAAGTTGGATAAAAAGAAAAACGTCCTGATATTCTTCAAAAACTCCTTTTTTATTAAATTTTAAGATTTCCAATAAAAGTTCATTACCTTCATCAATAACACTTCTAAAAGTTACCTTTTCATTATTTGTATATTCTTCAAAGAATGCTTTTATATCCACAAAGAAATTATATCATCTGAAGTTGTTTTACAGACTAAATGTGCCCTCAAGTTTACTAGGGTTGAACCAATTTTAGCCTGTTTTAGTAAATTATTACAAGCATATCCTAGGTTTGAAGTGCAATTTGTTTCCAGGAGTTAGTAAACAATGTCAGGAACTACTTCAGATTTGGGTTAGTTAAGAAGCAAGTTTTCTGAGGTCAACTTTTGTTAATGGATGAGTTTTTTCCATACTTTGATGAAATTCTTCAAGAGATATTTTTCCTTCAAGAAAAGCTGCAGTTAAACGCTCTTCTTGTCTATTCGCTTCATTTATTTTTGCAAACCTTTCTTGCTGATTTAATGTTTCCTGTTTCATTATATTGAAGTATATTTGTAAAGATTTTAGTTGTCAATTCGTGACTAAAAAGCAGGGGCTAGTAAACTATTTCAAGAACTTATATTATCCCTATATTGCGGCACTTTCTATGGGTATGTGCCCTCGAGAGGATTTGAACCTCTACTTCCTAATGGAAACAGGATCCTAAATCCTGCGCGTCTGCCAGTTCCGCCACGAGGGCATATAACATATATTTTATCTTAAAAGTAGTAAATATTTAAATTCTTTGTAAAAACAAGACCCCGCTAATTAAAGCGGGGCCAAGAAATGAAATCCTAACGCCAGAGTCACGTTTCCGTGCCTAGCCTCAGAATCTACAAATACTATAGCAACATACTACAGGGTTGTCAAGTTTTTATATATTAATCTTAAAATGACCTAATATAGTGATATTCTAAGTCTAAAAAAGAAAATATTAATTACCCTTTTTTCTAGCAAGAATAAAGATTGAAGGACCAAAATTCAGGTAAGAAAGCGGTTTTTGCAGTAGCTGTTCTATTTTTAATAAGTTTCTTAAAGCTATTGAGTTTTTAATCTTAGTACTTCTAATATTTGATACAGATCTTTTATCTATTATTTTAAAACCATTATCTGTAAGCATTTTTGTAATGCTATCTGGATGATAGTTTTTGAAAGGAATAGTCTTTTTCCTTTTTGATTTACTGCTTCTCATGTCCTTTGGAAAGATATCCAGAAGAAAAGTTAAATTACCTTTACACATTTCCTTAAAAACTGCTTTACCATGACTTTTATTAGCAAATTCTAAAATAAGATAGCCTCCAGGTTTTATTAGTTTATTTACGATTTTAAATACTTTTTCGGGGTTAGCCAAATGATGAATTACCCTAATCATGATAGCAAGATCAACTGATTTTGGTCTAATTTTTCCTTTTAGTGTTTCTGCTTGTGACTGAATGTATTTTATTTTTTTATTGTCTTTGAATGTATTTTTGGCAATTGAGAGAAGTTTAAGTGAAGGATCTATAAGAATTACTTTTTTCCCTCTATATAGATATGTTTGGGTAAGTCTTCCGTATCCTGCTCCAATATCAAGAATTGAATCAATTTTTTTTATATTTAAAAGAAGAGATTTAAGAGCAATTATTTCAGATTCATGTTCATATTCTCTTTTATCCCAGTAGGATGGATAATTGTATGTATCGTAATAAGCTGACATTAAATTAATAAGCACCATTTTCTGGTGCACATAAAAGCATACAAGCTTTAATTGGAAGAGTCAAAACTATTCCATTTCTTGCATAAATTGATTAACCCCTTCGGCCCATGAACCATTGGATAAAGGAGTATATTTACTCATAATGTCTTCAATTGTCCTATATCCCTTGTTAATATAATTTTCTTTTAAACCTTTTGAAACAGTTTCAATCCCTTCTTCAAAAGAGTTAAAACCTAAGGTTCCTTTACTATGAATTCCCCATCCCCAACAGTTGTATGTTCCAGGTGGAATAATTTTACAAAGGTTAGATTCTTTTTGAGCTATGGCAACAATAAGTCTAAAATCCAATTCATTTTTGTCTGCTTCTTCAATAATTTTTTTAACATAAGGTGCTAAAGATGAATTATAGTAAGTTAGATACTGCTCTAATATTTCTTCTCTTGCATCAGAGGCAACTGCATATCCAGAGGTAGTTGCAAGATCGGTGGGAAGAGATGCAAATACTTTTACACCTGATGGCTTTGTTGTGTTTATTCCTAAGACATTTCCTTTTTCACCATCATCATATTTGGTTAAGGAAAAGAGGGAAAATAAACTTACCAACAAAACAAGTGGAGTTAGTGTAAAAAAGGAAAACACTAAAATAGTATTTTTCCAGAAAGAAAAAGATTCTTCCTTTTCATATAAGTTTGTTTCCATATAGAGCAGAGATTAGGAAATCTGCCTAATGAAAGGATGTCAAAAATAAGAAGAAAAGTCAAGGAAAATTTGTGAGCCCAGAAGGATTCGAACCTTCAACCTTTTCCTTAAGAGGGAACTGCTCTACCATTGAGCTATGGGCCCATTTTCGCTATGTCGGGGTGCCCAGACTCGAACTGGGGACCTCCTCGTCCCAAACGAGGCGCTCTGCCAACTGAGCCACACCCCGAAAATGCTAATGTGGGCCGGGTGGGACTCGAACCCACACGTTTTTTGAACACACGCTCTTAAGGCGTGCGCGTATACCATTCCGCCACCGGCCCTTTTAATTAGCTTCTTATTTTACAATTTTTATGATGTATTGACAAAAGCCAATATAGTTTTTAACCTTAATTTAAGGAGAGGGGGTGAAAATAAATGAAAAGAGCTAAAAGATTTATTCTCTATTGGATACATAACGGAATTTTAATTTATCTTGCAAATCAGATATTTCCTTCAAAATTTGTATTGGGAAACTTTAGATTAACACTTGTTATTGCAGTTTTAGTCTCATCTTTTGCACTCACTTTGTTTTTGGAATTAGTTAGCTTTAGGCTTATAAAGGTAAAGAAAATAAAATTTGACAATAAGAAAAGATTTGGTTTATTTTGGCTAGCAAATTTTATAGGACTTTGGTTAATTGCAAGACTTGCTCCATTAACAGGATTTGGAGTTGTCAGGTTTACCTGGTTAATTGGACTTTCTTTTTTAGTTAATGTCCTGCAGACAATTTTTCCTAGAAAGTAAAAAAGGAAAAAATTATTTAATTATACTTTCTATGAAAGCTAGGAAGATGGGGTGTGGTGTTAAAGGCCGACTTATATATTCAGGATGAAACTGCGTTGCTATGAAAAATTTATGATCGACAATTTCAATTGCTTCAACGAGTTGTCCATCAGGAGATGTTCCTGAGATAATAAATCCGTTCTTTTCGAAACTTTCTTTATAATCATTATTAAATTCATACCTGTGTCTATGTCTTTCAAATACTAGTTTTCCTTTTGCTGGTTTTTCTTTGTGAAGTTTAGATGGATTTATTTGATACCAAGGATTATCCATTGATCCTCCATATTTTAAATATATTTTTTCTAAATTACTTCCTTTTTTAATTAAACAAGGCCAAGCACCAAGGCGAATTGTTCCACCATACTGTTTTTCTTTTAAAAACTTTTCTTGCTCTTTCATAATGTGAATAACTGGATTTTTAGTTTTTTCATCTACTTCTGAACTATTTGCATCCTTAAGATTTAATATATTTCTGGCAAATTCAATAGTTGCCATTTGCATGCCAAAACAAAGTCCTAAAAATGGGATATTGTGTTCCCTTATATATTTAATGGTTTTTATCTTTCCTTCAGTTCCTCTTTTTCCCCAACCTTGTGGAACAATAATTCCATCAAGTTTACTTAAGTCAGATGGTTTTTTTTCAAACTCTTCACTATCTATCCAGGCAATCTTAATATTTACATCAAACTTCGCAGCTGCGTGTTTTAAAGCTTCGATTACCGACACATAGGAATCCCCTAATTGGTACTCCCCTGTTGCAAAATATTTTCCAATAATAGCAACTTTAATGGTTTTTGAATTTTTTTTGACTAAGTGGCCTACCATTTTTTTCCACTCTTCAATATCTTTATGTTTTTTGCTCTTGATTTTTAAAAGATTCAAGCAAGTACTAGCTAGATGATGTTTTTGTTTATGAAAAGTTAGAGGTAATCGATAAATTGAATTTAGGTTAGGCGAAGTAAAAACTTTATCTGCATGCATATTACAAAAAAGTGCCAATTTATCAAGCCTTTTTTGATCAACAGGAAAGTCACTTCTAGCAATCATTATATCTGGTTGAATTCCTAAACTATTTAAAATGTGTACACTAGTTTGTGCAGGTTTGGTTTTCAGCTCTCCAATATGGGAAAGAAAAGGTAAATATGTAACATGAATGTGGATTAAATCATTGGGATGTTTTAATTTAAAAATACGAGTAGCTTCAAAGAATATTCCATTTTTATATTCTCCTACAGTTCCTCCAAATTCTACAATTACAATATCGGCGCTGTTTACTTTTCCTGCAAGTTTAATTCTCCTCATGATTTCGTCAGTTAAATGGGGAATAACATCAACCGTGTCCCCCGCATATTCAAAAGCTCTTTCTTTTCTTATTACCTCTTGATAAATTTGTCCTGCTGTAATGTAGTTTTCTTTTACTAAGTTTTTGTGAATAAATCTTTCATAATGACCTAAGTCTTCATCTGTTTCCATCCCGTCGTGTGTTACAAAGACTTCCCCATGTTCTTGTGGTCTTAGGGTTCCAGCATCAACATTAAAATACATGTCAACTTTACAAGGAGTTACTTTATAACCTCTGGATTTAAGCAAAAAGGAGAGTGAGGAAGTTATAACCCCTTTACCGAGGCCTGAAACTACGCCGCCTGATACAATTATAAACTTCACTTAAGTTTTAATAATATATATTTACTCTTAAGAGTCAA
>JAHKAL010000042.1 GCA_018826545.1 Patescibacteria group bacterium
CCCGAGATAAGATTTTATTTTGTCACTATTTAAAAAATTGAATCCATATCCCGTGCCACACGATATATCAAGAGTTTCACCTAATGCTATTTGTGAGGCAAATCTGTATCGTGCCTTATGTTCGTTCCAGATAAAATGAACACCTATTGGAGAGAGTGGGTATATATCAGTCTGTCCACGCCAGATTTTAATAAGATTGTTTGGATTTAACCACCTTGGGTCAATTCTCTCTAAAGTAGGAGATTCTTTTGACATTTCATGATTTTAAAACACGCTGAAGGTATAAGTCAACATTATAGGTTTTTGGCGGGGGCGACGCGATTCGAACGCGCAAGTCTTCTCCGTGACAGGGAGATATGTTAACCGTTACACCACGCCCCCAAGAAATCTATTTTACAATATTTTGTCCGTAATTACTAACCTACCAAAAGTAGTTTTTGCATCAATAACTTTCTTCTTTTGATTATTCTTTGTAGGTTTTATCCTTACACAAAGAGTTTTCTTTCCTTCGTATATTTTTGGAGGAAAAAGACAAAGTTTATCGATTTTTGGAATATATACAATTAAACCATCAGTTTCTCCCTTTTTATAAGTATAGGTATGGTGTGTTCTATCTGTGTATTCAAGCTTAACCCTTACAGAACCATCAGTACTTGAGACAATACCATCTGCATATTTTACCTGAATTCTTTTTAGTGTTTTTGAATCATCAATGATTAGATCATATCTATTATCAAAAATAGGACGGCTAGGTATAAAACCTAACTCAAGTGCTCTAAGTTCTGCACGGCTGACTGCCAATTGACCCTTTAAATTTGAAGTTAATTTCATATTTTTCTATATTAATATTAAAACAGTGAACCAGCTATCACAAGGTCTATTGAATAAATCAAATAATAAATTGTTCTATAATAAAAATATGAAGATGGGTAAAGATATATCTAATTTAGAAGTGGCTGAGCTTTTAAGGGCTATTTCAGCTTCATATCAGCTGAAAGATCCTATAAAGAATAAATTCAGAATTATTGCCTACGATAGAGCAGCTGACGCTATTGAACATTTGTCTTCGGAAGTAAAAGATCTTTGGGATGACGGAAAACTTGAAGATATTCCAGGAGTTGGTCCTTCAATTGCAGAAAACCTGGGGGAGATATTTAAATCAGGAAAGTCAAAACATTTTGAGGAAATCTTAAGAGACTTTCCACCAGCCATATTTGAATTAATACCACTTCCAAAAATAGGTGCAAAAACTGCATTTAAATTAGTAACTGAATTAGGTGTAAGTTCAATTTCTGATCTTGAAAAGAAGGCTAAAAAAGGTGAAATTGCTAAATTAGAAGGTTTTGGAGAAGAATCCCAAGCTGATATTTTAGAAGGAATTAAAGAATATAAAAATAGAGAAAATAGAATGCTTCTTCCATATGCAGAAGAAATTGCAAATGAAATTATAACTTGGATGAAAAAAGACAAATCTGTTATAAAAATTGATCCCTTGGGAAGTTTAAGAAGAAGAGCTTCGACAATTGGAGATATTGATATTTCTGTTGCTTCAAATAATCCAATTTCTTGTCTAGATCATTTTTGCAAGTATCCAAATGCTAAAAAAATAATAGAAAAAGGAAAAAGAACAGCTTCAATTCTTCTGCCTAATGAAGTTCAAGTAGATTTAATGGTTCAATCACTCCAATCATATGGTTCACTTTTAACCCATTTTACAGGTTCCAAGCATCATAACATCGCTTTAAGGGAATATGCTCTTAAAAAAGGACTAAGCCTGTCTGAGTATGGTATTAAAGACAAAGGTAAGCTTAAAAAGTTCTCAGACGAAGAATCTTTTTACAAATATCTGGGATTAAACTTTATTCCACCAGAATTAAGAGAAGACTTTGGTGAAATCGAGGCTTCCTTAGAAGATAAAATCCCAAATCTAGTAAAAATTTCAGATATTAAATCAGATTTACACATTCACTCTGACTTTGATACAGAAACTAGACTTGATTTAGGTGAATCATCTATGGAGGAGATTGTTGATAAAGCAAACAGACTAAATTATGAATATATTGCTTTTACTGAACACAATCCAAGTAGGCGTGAACATACGTCTAAGCAGATAAAGGACATAATTAAGAGAAAAAAGGATGTTATAGATAAATTAAATTACTCATACGTGAATAGTGTGAAAGGTAGTATAAAAAAAGTGTTCAATAGCCTTGAAGTGGATATTTTACAGGAAGGAAATCTAGCTTTAGATGATAATACACTTGATTTATTAGATTTTGCTTTAGTATCTATTCATTCAAGTTTCAAAATGCCAAGAAATCAAATGACAAAAAGGATTATTTCTGCACTTTCTCATAATAAAGTTAAAATCTTTGCACATCCTACAGCTAGAAAATTAAATATAAGAGAGGGTGTTGAAATATATTGGCCTGAGATATTTTCCTTTTGTAAGAAATATAGTAAATGGATAGAAATTAGTGCTGAACCAATGAGACTTGATTTACCTGATAGATTAGTCAAGGATGCAATTAAAGAAGGAGTATTATTAACCATGGGAACAGATTCACATCATAAAAACTTTTTGGATAATATGAAGCATGGTCTATCAGTTGCCAGAAGAGGTTGGGCTACTAAACATGATATTGTAAATACAAGAGGGTTGAACGAGTTTGTAAAAATGATAAAGTAATAGTTCACAAAAAGGGGGTGATAACAAATTGATAATACCAGTAATAATAGTTTTAGGAGTAGTCTTGGTTTGGATAATTTCAAACTATAATTTTTTTGTTTCAAGTAAAGCAAGAATAAAAGCAGCAGTACAAGAGATTGGGAATCAGTTAAAAAGACAATCTGATCTTATTCCTAATTTAGAAGAATCAACTAAAGGTTATTTAAGTCACGAAAAAGGAATTTTTAAAGATTTAACTGACGCAAGAAAACAAATCTCAAGTGCTCTAAAGACCAATAGTTTACAAGAAATGTCTGATGCAGCAGCTAAGATGGCATCAGTTATTCCGTCTTTGCAAGTTGCAGTAGAAGATAATCCAGAGCTTAAAGGGTCAGAAGTCGTTACTAAATTGATGGATGAGTTGAGAGATACTGCAGATAAATTAATGTATTCGAGAAGATTAGTTATTGATTTAACGGCCGACTACAACGTTAGAAGAGTAAGTGTTCCTTCAAATATAGTTGCAGGTCTTTTTAAATTTACTGAATTGATGGGATTAGAAACTCCTGATAAAGGAGAATTTTTAAAAGTAACTGAAGAAGAAACAAAAACGCCAAAAGTTAAACTATAAATAATGTTGAATATTTACGAAGCACAAGCCTTAAACAGGCGAAAGAGTTTTGTTGTAGTACTTTTCTTTTTTATTTTTGTTGGTATTAGTTTATATTTTTTACTCAATGCTTTTAGTTTTTATTATGGCTTAAGAGTCGGAGGTATTGGAATAATATTACCTGCATTTGCATTTTCCGCTTTTTTTTCTTTTTTAGGTTATTACTTTAGTGATAGTTTGGTTCTTGCAATATCGAAAGCCAAAAAAGCTGATAAAAAAAACTTCTTTGATTTTTATTCAGTTACAGAAAATTTAGCAATTGGTGCAGGAATTCCAATGCCAAAGTTATATGTAATAGAAGATAGTGCTCCGAATGCTTTTGCAACTGGAAGAGATCCTAAAAATGCTGTTATTTGCGTAACTTCAGGACTTTTACAAAAACTAAAGAGAAGTGAACTGGAAGGAGTTATAGCTCATGAAATGAGCCATATTAAAAATTTTGATACAAGACTTCAAACAGTTGTTGCAATAATGGCCGGTTTAATTGCTCTTTTAGGTGATTGGTTATTAAGAGGAAGGCTAGGATTTAGAAAATCCTCAAACGATAATGAAGAAAGTAGTTTGGGAGGATTATTTATGCTTCTAGGAATTGTTTTTGCTGTTCTTTCTCCAATTATTGCAAAGTTAATTCAATTAGCAATTTCTAGAAAAAGAGAATTTTTAGCAGACAGCGGAAGTGTAGCAATAACAAGACAACCATCAGGTCTAATTTCTGCCCTCAAAAAAATCTCAAGTGATACAGAGCCTTTAGAAGTTGCAAATAAAGCCACAGCCCATCTTTATATAGTAAGTCCATTTAAAGGAAAAAATCATGGTAGAGTAGATTGGTTTTCAAAGCTGTTTAATACACATCCACCTATAAATGAGCGTCTTAAAGCATTAAGTAAAATGAGTTAAAATAAAAAGATTAAAAAAATATGACAAATATAACTAAACAACAAATAATACATATTGCAAAACTAGCAAAACTAAAAGTCTCCGAAAAAGAAATTGCCAAGTTTCAGGAACAATTGTCAAACATAATTGAATATGTAAGTGAATTAGATAAAGCTGACACAAAAAATGTAAAACCAATAAGCCAAATCACTGGACTTTTGGATACAAAAAGAGAAGATTTAATTAATAAAAAAGATTGTCTAACTTTAGAAGAAGCATTATCTGGTACAGAAAATACACATAATGGTTATTTTAAAGTCTCAGCAATTTTAGAAAAATAAAAAATGGATATTCCTTTAACAATTAATTCCCTACATAAAGATTTAAAAGAAAAGAAATATTCTTTGGTAGAACTTATTGATAGTTATCTTCAAAGAATAAAATCTTTTGATAAAGAAATTAATAGTTTTATTACTATCTCTGATGATTATGCATTTAAAAAGGCAAAAGAATTAGATTCTTCTTTGAAAGAATTAGGGAAAGATGCTTTTCAAAAATATCCACTTTTAGGAGCGGTTGTTGCTCACAAGGATTTGTTTTTAACAAAAGGAATAAGAACTACCGCTGCATCAAATGTACTAAAAAGTTATATACCAGCTTATTCAGGAACTGTAGTTAAAAAATTAGAGAAAGCTGGAGCAATAGTGATAGGAAAAACTAATTGTGATGCATGGGCTCATGGTGCATCTGGAGAGAATTCGGACTTTGGATATTCTCGAAATCCATGGAATAAAGAATATGTTCCTGGAGGATCTTCAAGTGGATCAGCTTGTTCTGTTGCTTCTAATTTTAGTATGTTTGCAACAGGAACAGATACAGGAGGATCAGTAAGGCAACCCGCCAATTTAACTGGTGTAGTTGGTTTTAAACCAACATATGGTGCAGTCTCAAGATATGGAGTTATTGCTATGGCATCGTCTCTTGATAGTGTCGGACATTTTACTAGAGTAGTAGAAGACTCTAAAAAGATATTTGAAATAACAAGAGGAGAGGATGGAAAAGACAGTACGGTCAAAAACAATAACTTTCCTAAACCTAACGGCAAATTAAGAATTGGTATTCCTAAGGAATACTTTATAGAAGGAATAGAAAAGGAAGTATCTGAAGAAGTTAAAAGATCTGCGAAAGTTTTTGAAAATGAGGGGATTGAATTAAAGGAGATATCGCTTCCTAATACTAAATACGCAATTTCTGTTTATTATATAATACAACCCGCTGAGGTATCATCTAACCTTTCAAGATTTGATGGAATTAGATACGGGAATTCCAGGAACTCATTTGGAGACGAAGCAAAAAGAAGAATAATGTTAGGAACTTACGTTTTATCTGCAGGATATTATGATGCTTACTATTTAAAAGCAACAAAAGTAAGAATTAAGATTATCGAAGATTTTGAAAAAGCTTTTAAAGAGGTTGATGCAATAATTGCTCCTGTATCACCTACTCCTGCTTTTAAAATAGGGGAGAAGGCAAGTGATCCTTTAAAAATGTATTTAGCTGACATATTTACAGTTGCTGCAAATATTGCAGGTATTCCAGGTCTTGCAATTCCATCAAGTTTTAATAAAAAAGAATTACCTTTAGGTTTTCAATTATTAGGTCCAAAGTTTTCAGAAGAAACTCTATTTTTTCTAGGAGAAAAGTTTGAAAAAGCTACATCATATAAGCCAAAAGTTGCTAAATTATAAATATGGAAGAATATAAAAA
>JAHKAL010000003.1 GCA_018826545.1 Patescibacteria group bacterium
AGCATAAGCGTGTCCCGCATGAAGTCCTTCTCCTGAAGGGTATGGAAACATCCAAAGATTGTAGAATTTATTTTTTCCAGATTTTATATCAACTACATATAATTTTTCCTTTTCCCAAACAGCCTGCCATTTCTTTTCAATTTCGTTTGCTTGATATTTTTTTACCATAAACAAATTATATAACTTGAATATCCTTAGAACAAAAGGCTACTATTAGAGTATCATGACAACTGCTCTAAAAAGAATATTAAAACATACTCTCATCCTTAGTGCTTCTTTTATTTTTTGTTTCTTCTGGGTAAAAAGTGAAATTACTTCTACTTATACTCTTCAGTTAACCGCTTTTTTTATACTTAGCTATTTTATTTTCCAAGCAGTAGCCAAAAAGAATCCTTATTTATTAAAATTTAAAATACTTATTAATGTATCAATACTTTCTTTGATAGTTTTTTTGCTTGTTTTTTCAACTGGTACTCTATTCTCCCCTCTATTCTTCTTAATGTATTTTTTACTTTTTGGAGTTTCACTTCTTTTTGAACCAGAATCCGCAATAACATTATCTTTAGTAGCTGGTATATTTTTTCTTTTTACTCCAAAGAAAAACTTCTTAAATGAAATACTTCAACTTTCTTCTCTGGTAATAATCTCTCCTTTGGCAGTAATATTTGGAAAACAATATCTGAAGCTTCTCCAAAGTGAATCGAAGATTAAAATTTTAGAGACTGAAGGAAAAGCACTTGAGGAAGAAGTTGTAAGACAAGAAAAGGAAGTAAAAAATTGGACTTCAAACATTCTCTCTCAGAAACTAGTTCAAATACAAAAAAGGTTAAATGCAGTTTTAAAAGATGAAAATATTTCTGATTTAGAAAAAAAGGAACTTAAAGACATTTTCTTTCAAATATATCAGGTCTTTACCAGCGGAAAGGAAATGGAAAAAAAAGTAGAAGAATGAAAAGAATAATTAAATTATTAACCTTATTTGCTTTTACAATATTTCTTCTACTTACTTTCGAAGTACCAATATATGCTCAAGGAGTTATTAAATCAGACAATTTTGAAATTCAAATGCCAAACTTAAACTCCGGTGCAGGTATCCCCTCTTCAACTAACTTTGGAATTAATTCAACAATAGGTCAAACCGCTGCAGGACTTTTTTCTTCAACCGGTTACAGAGTTAAATCAGGTTTTCAGTATATTCACTCAATTATTCCTTTTTCATTTGCCATAAGTAAACTTGCCATAAGTTTTGGAACTCTAAATCCTCAAACACCTGTAACAGATTCACATACTCTAACCATCTCTGCGGGTGGTGCAGGAGGATATCAAGTAAAAGCTTTTGAAAGCAGTCCCTTAAAAACTTTCAGTTCTTCAAGCACTATTGTTGATACAACTTGTGATACAAGTTGCGATGAAACAACTGCTGGGCAGTGGACTTCAAGCTCTAAATATGGTTTTGGATTTAATGTAAGTGGAGATGATGTGCCTGCTGACTTTACAAACTCTGATTACTATAGACAGTTTGCAGATTTATCCTCAGTAGAAGCCTCCCAAATAGTAATGTCTTCAATTTATGTAGGCAAAAGCCGTGAGTCAACCATTACTTATAAAGTTAATGTCTCAGGAGTCCAAGAAGCCGGAATATATACTAATCTAGTTACTTATATTGCTATACCAAGTTATTAAAATGAACATAAAAATTAAATACTTTTTAAAATTATTTATCTTTTCTTTACTTATCTTAAATTCTGCAAATAAAGTATCTGCACAGGAACTAAATATCTCCGTTACTCCCCCAATTACAGAAATATTAATGGTCCCAGGAAAGCAAATAGTTCAAAGCTATAAAATAACAAATGATTCTAGTTCAAAACTTATATCAGTTAATATTGTTCCATTTTTACCTGATATAAAAAATCCTGAAGAAATTGTCCTTAACCTACAACAAGGACTAGTAGAATCAAATGTTTATGAAAGTTGGTTTAGTATTGAAAAACCTAAAATAAATTTTGGAGAAAAATTTAATTTACCTGCTAATTCTGAAGAGGAAATTAGAATAAAAATATCAGTTCCTAAAAATGCAACTTTAAAGGATTACTACTTCACTGTTCTTTTTTCCATAGAAAAACCAAATACGCAAATTACAGAAAGTTCTTTACAATCAATGGCTCAAATTGGATCAAATATCTTAATTACTGCATCAGAAAATGAAAATCCTTACAAGGCCGCTAAAACTGTTCTTTTTTCTTCCCCCTATATTATCGATTCCCTGCAAAAAATAAATTTCAAAATAATTATTGAAAATACTGGAAGAGCATTTGGAAAACCTATAGGGAAAATTACAATAGAAAATCTAATTACAAAAAAAACTGAAAGTTTGAATTTGTCTCCCCTAAATATTCTTTCTTCTTATTCAAGAGAAATTTATTGTTTAAAAGAAGAAAAAATAATTCCTTGTGAGACTTCTCCAAAACTCCTTTTGGGACTGTATAAATCAACTTTAAACTATAACCTTGACGGAGAAGGCCAAAGTTACCAAGAAGAAAGTTATACTTTTGCAGTTCCATTTTCATTAATTATTGCCATTTTAGTAGTCTTAATTATTTATAAAATCATTGTTTCAAAAACTAAAAAATAAGAAAATGTAAAGTTCTTGACAGGGTAATTTAAATGCCGCACTATTATAGTAATAATACTTTAAAGAAAAGATGAAAAAGTCTCTATTTAGAAAGATTCTAGTTACTATTGCAGTATTTACTCTTGCTATTGCAATAATCTTTGTTAAAATAATTCTTCCAAAAAAAATAAAATCCGCAAACTTTACTTCAGCATCGGCAACAATGAGCAATTCCAGACTCTCCTACTATGCAGGTGTTGCAAGTGGAACTTCAGGACAAACTTTAATTACCATCGATGGATCGGCAAATCCGGATAATGATACTGATCACTTATTTATTAAAGACACTGTTTGTTTTGCACCATCAACTTTAGTTGGATGTAGGGATGATATAGCCTATACAGTTGCAACTGTTACTGCCGTTGATGGAACAACTTTTAATACTTCAGCTGCACTTACAACTTCTCTAGAAGCAACAGATTTTGCCATTTCAACTCAGTCTGGAACTTTATCTCTAACCTTTACCTTAACTAACGATATTCCCCTTGATGGAGATATTTTAGTAACAATACCAATGGCAGACAGTAAAGATGGAAATGATGGATTTCCAGATTATGGAGCAACTACTGCCTTAAATGGTTTTGATTTAAATAGCCTTGCAACAGGTGATGTTTCAGTTACAGAAAGCTGTGGTGGAACTTTCTCAGTTGCAGCAGTCACTGAAGGAAGTGTAGCAACTGATCATACCATTAGAATTGATAATTCAACTGGTGCATGTGCAGCAAGTTCTGTAATTACTTTAACCATTGGAGATAGCGACACAAAAATCATAAACCCTGCTCCTATAACAACAAGTCATACCCAGGGACTGGCAGATGTCTACACAGTAAACGTCAAATCTAGAGATGGATCTGATAACACCCTAGATCAGTCAGATATGTTAATTGCTCCAATTGAGGCAGTATTTGTTTCTGTAACTGTTGATGAAACCCTTTCTTTTAGAATTTGTGGAGTTAAAGCTGACCTTTCAACCCAAGAAGCTACTTGTTTTTCAACTCCTGCAACTGTATGTAATCAGGCAACTTTATCTGTAGCAAGTTATGCATATTCCGTTCCTTTCGGAACTATTACATCTACAGATACTTTTTATAATGCTGCACAATACTTACTTGTTTCAACTAATGCCGATGCGGGCTACGCCGTAACAATCCAACAGACTGACCAAATGGGTAAAGATGGACTGGCCTGTGCTGGAAATCCAACTGACCCGGTTACAACAAATTGTATTCCCGATAATCCCGGAGATGCTACCTTAAATTTTGATACTTCCGATGATTGTGATACAGCTGCCAACAACGGTCTTTGTTTTTCAACAGACAGTGGACCAGTGACAGGTGATCCAACTTTTGCTGTTAAATACAGTGTTCAAACAAATGATTGTGATGTAACCCCAACTTTCTGTGCCCGCTCAGCTGCTGATCAAGAACCAGCTACACCTGAAACACCTCAAACAATAATTTCAGCTACCACTCCAATTGCCAGCAGTGATGCATTCGTTTGTTGGAGAATTTCTGTTGATGCCCTACAACCCGCAGGATATTACTATAATACAGTTAAATATATAGCTACGGCTACTTTTTAAAAAAATGAAAACTGCCTATAAAAAATTACTAATAGTTCTTTCAATAATCTTTCTTTTTTCTTTGTCTCAAAAAGCATCTTTTGCCCAAGAAGGAAATATTGTTGTGGGTCCTGCCAGGCAAACTGTAAAAATAGATCCGGGTACCACAAAAACATTAAACATTAGATTTGTTAACCAATCTGCAGTCCCTTTAAATGGAATTTTTGGAGTATCAGATTTTATAGTAACTGATGAAGAAGGAACACCTACTTTTATAGATAGCCTTCCTGGAGGATTTTCCACCCCCTACTCTGCCTCTTCCTGGGTCACACTTCCCTACCAAGAAATAACAATTCCTGCAAAAGATTTTGTAACTATTCAATTTAAAGTCGAAATTCCGAAAGACGCTTTAGCTGGTGGAAGATATTTTGGTGTCTATTTTGAACCAGGTGGAAAAATTGAGGAAAAGCAGGAGGAAATTAGCAAAGAAGTTGGAACCGTAATAGAAACAAGAATTGCAGGACTTGTTTATTTAAAAGTATCAGGACCAGTAACTGAAAATGCTTTTATCAGTAGGTTTTTCGCCCCTATTTTTATGGAATATGGTCCACTCCCCCTTCAAACACAAATCTTAAATAGAGGTAATTACCATATAACTCCAACTGGGGTGGTTACTGTAAAAAATATGTTTGGAAAAATAGTAGAAGAGCAAATATTAAAAGAACAAAATATTTTCCCTGATGCTATTAGAATTTATGAGAATAATTTTGGTAAAAAATGGATGATTGGAAAATACTCTTATGATCTAACTACTACCTACGGTGAAGGAGGACAGGTTTTAACTGCTTCCACCTATACTTGGGTATTTCCATAT
>JAHKAL010000043.1 GCA_018826545.1 Patescibacteria group bacterium
TCTAAATCAATATCTAATTTATTAGCTAGAGTAATCAAGGAATATAATACATCTCCTAATTCTGATTTCACTTCATTATTTTTTTGAAGAGGCTTAGTTCCGTAGTTTGTCATTTTAAGAATCTCTTTTGAGACTTCACCAATTTCAGAAACTAAATCAAGAACTCGAAATTCTGGAGGAGAATCTAGTTTATTTTTTTTAGCAAACTCTTGTACTTTTTCTTGTATTTTCTGGAAATCCATACAAATATATTATCAAATAAGCACACAGATGTTCACAAAAGAAAGATCATTTCCTTCTTCATATTTTTTACCACCTTTCTAACTACTTAGTTGGCAAACAATTTAGCTAACCAGCCAAAAAGACTAAAACCTGATAGTCGTTCTGCTAATTGAGCTTCAAGTTCATCGGCTTCAATACGTAGTTCATCGATTGCTCCTTGAACATCTCCAGCATCAGCTGGTAAAGAATCGTCTTTAATTTGTTCGAGTTGCCTTATGTCGTTTCTCAGGCTAACAACATCACTTCTTACTTGACCAGCGTTTTTGTAATCAGGACCAATTAAAAATCTTACTGCCTGATTTCTCTGATCCATTTGATGCAGCGCTGTTTTGGTTCTTGTTTGTACCTTCTCTTGATTTTGAACCATGGATCTAACTTGTTCACCAATCTCAGGATTATTATTGCGCTCAGTTACTCGATTTAAGTTTTCTGCAGCTGTTTCAATTCCTCTGTTTGCGGCTGCTTGTTGTTCTCTTGGGCCTTGTTGATTACCTTGAGCAAATAAAACAGACGGTGTTGCAAGAATAAAAAATGTAATTGCAGAAGTCATTATAATTTTTTTCATAATATTCACCCCCTTTGTTATTTATCATAGCAAATTTACTTTTTATTTAATTGTCTGTTCTGTTGATTTACACTCTTAACAGAACCCTCTTTTTTTTGTTGTAATTCAATATTTTGGTAAAACCTTCGCATACGTCCTTTTAAAAGAACTTCATTTAACCCGAATTTATCTAGCAAAAATCCTGCAAGCAAAATAGATATAACAAACGCAGCAATGAGTAAAAGAAAGTTTTTCTTGTACGAAAAATCATACTTTTTAAGTAACCATATGGCTGATATTATTCCAAAAAGTGCAACAACAGGTATCCACCATGGAAAAGTAGAAAGAATTGTTTGCAGCTTCCAAGGCATTAGTGGTCCATTTCTCCTTATTAGAAAAATACTCAAATTAACCAAGAAAATGGCTCCCATGCTTAAACCTACTAAACCGAAAAAAAGGATTAATGACCCAGCAATAAAATACCATTTGGGTTTCATTTCTATTTTCCCAGTTTTTATTTGGGAAATTATATTTTTTTCAAAATCTAGTTTGTTTTTTTTAGACATATTTTTTTCAATAATATTTTTGCCCTTTTAATTCTTGTACCAACTGTACCTACGGGTAACCGCAAAATGTCACTGACCTCATTGTAAGATTTATCTTCCAAATAATATAAACTTAATGGCTCTTTGTATAGCAGTGGCATGTCTTTGAGACATTCTTTTACCATTTTTGTTATTTCTGTCTTTGCATAATCCTTTTCAATATCCACTCCACTATCAAAATCAATATTATCAAGTAAAGGAATCTCTTTTTTGTATTTGTGTATTAAATTAATTGCTTGGTTATGAACTATCCGATAAATCCAACTTGAAAACTTCTTTTTTGAATTAAAATTATTAAGATTTACATAAGCTTTAATAAATGATTCTTGAACAACATCGGCTGCCTTTTCGTCATCATTCAGCAAATATTTTGCATATCTCATAAGTTTATCTTGGAAGCGTTTGATAATTTCAGCATATGCTTCTTTATCTTTGGTTCTTGTAAATTCAACAACCTTTTCATCAGTAAGTTTTGATAATTCAGACATATTTCTATATTGCTATTATAATCGAACATAAAGTTATTATTGCCAGATTATTAGAGAATGCTTTACCCCCACTTATCTAGTGAGGGTAAAACAATTTTAAGACGGTTTATCGTCCTCTTTTTTGACCTTGACCATCACCTTGTTTTTCTCCATTTCCTGAACCGTTTTTCAAACCCAGGCCAAGTTCAGTTCTGATTTGTTTTGCTTCATCCATTTTGCCTTCTTCAGCAAGTTTGTGAGCTTCTGCAAATCGGGCAAAGTTGCCTTCGTTTACTACTTGGGTAACTTTACCTTTTCCTTGCATCAAGTTATTCCAAGCATGATAATCATTTGTTTCAAATGCTTGTTCCATTTCTTGATGTCTTTCATCGGTACAATCAGGCCCTTTTATGCTAGGGTCTCCTCTATAGGCACTTATTGTATTAGGTATTATAAATAATCCTCCCAATACTAAAGCGGCTGAACCTAAAATTAATGCTTTTTTATTCATTTTATTCACCTCCCCTCCACCTTTTATTACAAGAAAGACTTTACTTTTCTTTCAATGGATTTTCTAAGTCTTAAACAGTTTTGAAAAACTTTAGTTGGTGTAGGAATTTTATTAATTGAGTTAGAATTGATTAGTATGCCAAAGAAATTACTTAGAAATATTGCCATAGGCTTACTTTTTATCCCACTAGGTTTTTTGCTTTTGTTTACAGTCGGCGAAGTATTTTCAGGAGATATATCTGGATTGTCTCATTTGATTCAAATGGCACCAATTATACTTCTTGTTTTTGTGGCGTGGAAAAAGCCATTTGTCGGAGGAGGACTACTTACAATTATAAGTTTGATTTTAGGGATTTTGTATGCAATAAACTTTCCTTTTGTTTTTTGGACGATTGTCCTTGTTGAAGCTTTTCTCTTCGTTCCACCATTTATTTCTGGCGTTCTTTTAATTTTGTCTTCGAAGAAAAAATAAAAACCCAGATTTCTATTATAAGTAAGGCTGTTTTATATGGTTTTTTGAAGCTAAAGAATTTGCTCCTCGGGTAGGATTCGAACCTACGACCTTATCCTTACAGTTATCCCTCTGTTGCCAAAAGGGCTGGACTATCTCATTCTCCTTAAAAAAGGAGATCGGGTATATAGTCTCTACACATTTACATACGAAACGTATGATTTAGCTCGGGATTAACCAAAATGGCCTTCCCCGAATTAGCCCGATTTTTCAATCTGAATTACTTCAGAAAGCTGCGTCATTCCACAGGGATTTGCTCTACCACTGAGCTACCGAGGATTATAAAAGAACAAGGTTATTATATCAGGCTAGTTATTTTCAATCTAGTTGTTATACACAATTGCCATAATCTTCTTTTTTGGCTCCACAATGAGGACAAGTTGTTATTCCTTTGCCAGATGGGATTGGTCTATGACACTTAGGGCATTCAAAAAATGATTTGTTCAAATCTAATGAATTTTCTGAGATTGTCTCTGATGCTGTTAGATTGTCTTTTTTAATTGTTCCTCCACAGCTTGTTTTAGCTTCACCTAAAATTCCGTTTTGTAAGCCTTGTTGAACTAAATATTCTGCTTGTTGATAACGGTTAAAATATATCGGCATATTTAAAATTGCCAATTCAATTTGGTTATACCTCATTAAAATTTGTTCTTTCTTTTCTTTTCCAAATTGATCTTTTAACATAACCAAACTTTCCATCCAGTTTATTGCCATTTTGGTATTCATAAATATCGGATTTTTTCTTATTTCATCAATATTCTCAAATTGTATTCCTTGAGAGATAGAAATAAGGTTTGCTAGATCAAGGCATTCTTCCTTATCAGCATCAATAACAAGAGAGCAATTAAAAAGAATTTTCTCTCCGTTTTCGTAATCTATACTACTAAAAATTATTTTTGAAGCGGGATAAACATCTTTTACTAAAGGACTTATCCATATTGCAGTTCCAGTTTTGTTTTTGACTGCAAAATCCTGAATTTTTTTGAAGGCTTCAAATTCAACTTTTCCAATAAAAGACTCTTTTTCGACGCTTTCTTCAACAGGTTTTCCAGTAATAGGGGAGATTAGTTTGTCTTCTATTATAAATTTGTATCTATCGGGAATCCTCTTTGTTTCTGTTCCAAAAGATATAAATTCTTCAATTTTTTGTTTGACTGGTTTATCCTTCCAAATTGGAAGCATTTCATAAACTTCTCGGATTCTTTTTTGGAGTGTGGCTGTCTCTTTTACCATATCCTGCTCGGGAAAAAGGTTGCTAGTTTTCTGGCTTTACAGTTGCGGCACAGCTTAGGACTTTCACCTAATTCCTTAAACACAACCCCTAAGTTTTATTTAATTAATAAATTCTGTTTTTAAAGTTGTTGATAGTGTTTTTCTAGATTTGGATTGTATAGCGATTATTTTTATTGTTTCAAAAATAACAAAAGTGACGGGAAGCAAAAGCAGGGTACTGACTAGTTGGTACTTGAGAAACGGAATCCCATTAATATAGCTTTGCAGAAGACCCTGTATTGTATTGGGGTACATTCCCCAAGAATCTAATACCCATACTCCAAAGTTTGTCCAAAGATAAAAGAATATATTTGAAGAAATTCCCAAACCAGTTCCTAAAATGATTTTATTTAATTTAATTTTCTTCAAAATATTTGAAACGAATAAGGCTGGAATTAAAAATCCGCTCCAAGTAAAAACAAAAATATTAGTATTTCCAATAATAAAGTCACTTACAAGAAGTATTAGAAAGATAAGTAAGAGTGATTGTTTTTTACCTAAATAAAAAGCTGAAAGAATTAAGGCAGTTGTTATAAATTCAAAATTTGGTCCTAAATCAAAAAGAGTTCTTTCAAGGATTGCTGTAATCAAAAGTAAAGGAAAAATTAGTTTCTTCATATTTAAAATTCAGGTTCAATATATTTCCATTCAATTAAATCCCCGGGCGAAACAAGATATGTGTCTGCAGCTGTTGTAGCAGATACGGAATTTAGAAAATAAATCCAAGCTTTTTCATTT
Organism: Patescibacteria group bacterium; assembly: GCA_018826545.1. GTDB lineage: Bacteria > Patescibacteriota > Microgenomatia > UBA8517 > UBA8517 > JAHKAL01. Next base: position 4,930 of record JAHKAL010000043.1, read on the forward strand.
GTGTTTTTTCTTCCATCTATTTCTTCAACAAATACTCCAAAATCATATTGTTTTACCTTAATTTCAAAATTATTTACTTCAGAAGTCTTTTTAAGAAGGTCATATGCAGTTTTTTCATTAAAATCTTTTTCTTGAAAGGTAATTTTATTCTCATCCCCAAAATCAATAATGGTTGTAACATTATTTGTTTTTTCTACTACCTGTTTTTGATCTAATTTAAAGCTAGTATTCGAATTATTAAAATAGAAGCCAATTCCAGCAATAAAAGCGATTGTCAAAATTAGGTAAAGAAGTATTTTTTTCATTTTCTTTTGCTCGAAATACTTTTACTAAGTTATTAGTTTTCCGACTTTTACGGTTGCGGCACAGTTTGGGATTTTCACCCAATTCCTTAAACACAACTTAGGTAAAGATAAAGATATCCTCCAAAAATATCTTCGTCAAGTGTTAAAATGAAAGTTAGGAAAAGGGGGTGAAGAAAGTGAAGAAAAAAGATTTAAAACAAATATCCGATTATTTAATGGCAGGAGCTGTTATGGCAATTCTTTTAGCAGGAGTAGGTTATATTGGTTTTGATATTTGGCTTGCATCAACACAGTGGCTTTTAGTTGCATTAGTTTTGGCCCTTTTTGGTGTATATTTTAAACTGTCTTGACAGGCATAATTTGTGCCTTGCGGTAATTTTACGGAAAATATGCGGAAAATATTATTTAGTACATTTTTGATTTTGTTTTTGTTCGGCTTGTCAGTTCCTGTAAAAGCAGAAATATTAACACTTAAAAAAGATGGAGAAATTATTATTAACGTTTTGTCTTATCAGGACATCTTTGGGGTAGTTAAAAATGAATCTCTGGAAATTAAAGATGTATTAAATAGTGAAAATTCAGAAATAAAAGAGAAAATATTATTGGCAAAAGAGAACGGGGAATATAAATTAAATATTCTTTCAAATGAAGGCAGTAAAGAGCTTAATGTAACCAATATTAAAGGAGATTTAATTGAGATTGAAGAAAGACCAAGTGTAAGAAACTTAAAAATTGGGTTAAAGGAAGGAAACTTTTATCTAGAAGAAGCTGGGATTGTTGCTGTAACTAATTTTCCCATTAATATAGATTCCAAGAATGCTGAAATTTCTGTAAAAACTGATTCAGGGGAGCACTTTATTGCAGTTTCACCAGTTGAGGCATATCAATATGTTCTGAGAGCTAAAAATATAAGTAAGCTTACAGGTGAGGACATTGTAATTACTGAAAGAAACTTAGGAGAGATTACCTATGAAATACCAGGGGAGAAAACACTTAATTTTTTTGGACTTGTAAATTATGATGTTCCAGTAAAAGTATCTGTCTCTACTCTAACAGGGGAGATAACAAATCTTGATACTGAAGTTTGGATGAGAGTATTAAACTTTTTCTTTGGATAAATATAAAAGCGAAGTTAAGAAAAATATTATGCAAATAACTGTATTTACAACTGGAGGATGCCCATATTGCTTGATACTTAAGGATTATTTAAATTCTAAGTCAGTCTCCTTTACTGAGAAATTAATTGATCAAGACGAGAATGCGAAAAAAGAAATGATCAAAGTTTCAAATGGTTTTATGGGAGTACCATTTATTTTAATTCTAAAAGATGATGGAATAAAAGAAACTGTAATAGGATTTGATAAAGGAAAGCTAGAAAAAATCTTAAATCTTACTTAAATGATATTTATTAATTTTAAAACATATCAGGAGGCAAGTGGGTTGAAAGCTTTATCTTTAGTTTCAATAATTGAAGATGTTGCCATTTCAAGCCAAATAAAGATAATCCCTGTAGTTCAAATTATTGATTTAAAAGAAATTGTATCAGTAACCAAGCTTGAAGTTTGGGTTCAAAAAATAGATTCAGTTAGCTATGGAGCAAATACAGGATCGGTTTTAGCTGAGGAGATTGTTAACGCAGGTGCAAGAGGAACATTTCTGAACCATTCTGAAAATAAGATTTCGGATTTTAATTTACTTAAAACTGTTGTCGACAAAGCAAAGAAAGTAAATTTAAAAACATTGGTTTTTTGTTCCTCCTTGGAAGAGTTGGAAAAAAACAAAACTCTAAATCCTGATTTTTTATCTTATGAACCACCAGAACTTATTGGTGGAGATATTTCAGTTGCCGCGTCTCAGCCTGATATTATTGCTAAAGCAGCAGTAATATCAAAAGAAGCTGGAATTCCGCTTATTATTGGGGCAGGAATTGCATCGCAGGAAGATGTTAGAAAGAGTTTGGAAATGGGAGCAGTTGGTGTTGCTGTTGCTTCCCATGTTATTAAATCGCAAAATCCAAGGGGAGCATTGATGAATTTAACTGAAGGTTTTAATTAATGTTATTAAACTTATTAATATAAAAA
>JAHKAL010000044.1 GCA_018826545.1 Patescibacteria group bacterium
GGGATGCAGTATCATATAAGACTTAAGAAAAACGATATACCTGCTTATGTTATAACTCCAGGAGATCCAAAACGTGTAGCAAAAATTGCATCACTTTGGGATTCTTCGAAAGAAATGGCAGATTACAGACAATATATAACTTACAAAGGTGAATATAAGGGGGCAAAACTTGCTTGTATATCAAGTGGTATAGGATCACCTGGACTTGCAGTAGCTTTGGAAGAGTTAGTTAGAATTGGTGTTAAAAACGTAATTCGTGTTGGAACTTGTGGAAGTATTCAATCTGATATGCATGTTGGAGATATGGTTATATCAACAGGAGCAGTAAGACTTGATGGAGCAAGTAAAGATTATGTTATTCCAGAATATCCTGCAGTTGCCCATTATGAAGTTGTAGATGCACTGATTAAAGCTGCTAAGAAATTAAAAGTTAAATATCATGTAGGAATTACTGCATCAACCGATACTTTTTATTGTGGACAGGGAAGAGCGGGGTTTAATGATTATTTACCTTCTTTTAAAGAAAAGATATTTGAGGATATGAAAAAAGCAGGAGTTAAAAATTTTGAAATGGAGTCATCCTGTCTTTTTACTTTAGGAAGTATCTTTGGAATTAGAACTGGAACTATTTGTGTTGTAGTTGCGGATCGAGTACATAATGAATTTAAGATTACAGATAAAATGGAAAAGGACACTGCCTTAATAGCTTGCGAAGCAATAAAAATCTTACAGGAAAAGAACAATAGTTAGATTATATAAGACTATTTAATATCCAATTCTACTAACATCTATTTAAGATGTTTGGTTTCTCCAATAGATATAACTTTATAATTATTATTTTTTCTTTTAAGGATTGTTATTGAGCAAACAGAAATTGAGTTTTCATAATATTCGCTAAAATTTGGAAAAACTTCATTTAATGTTTTATCTTCAAAACTGTTTCTTAAAAAATCCGCAATTATTCCACCATGAGAAACAACAATTATTTTACTGTTAAGTTTTTCGTTTATAGAGTTAATAAATTTTTGGAGTCTTTCACCGGCTTCGTTTGATGAAAATCCTTTTGGTGGTTGCCAGTTTCTAATTAATGAGGATTTTTTCCATATATTAATGAATTCTGAAAAAGTTTGATTTTCAATATCTCCCCAGTTAAATCTCTCTTTGAGTAAGTCATTAGTTTCAAAATCTAATTTAAGATATTTTGATATTACTTCTGAAGTTTGCATGGCTCTTATTAATGGACTTGAATATATTTTTTTCACTTTAATATTTTTAAAATATTCGGCAGTTTTTTGTGCTTGTTTTAAACCAAGTTTAGTTAAAAGTGGATTTTCTTTAAGTTTTTCTTTTTCACCATGTCTTATTAAATAGATAAGCATATGAAAGTTATTATACAAGATTAAGAATTTAAGTTATTAAAAGAAACTGACTTGTGAGTTATTAATTGTTTCTTCTGGATATGAGAAATCTACTTTTACTGTTCGAAGTGTATTCCATTTATCTAAAAATTTAAGTTCTTTATTTTTTAAGGCATAGTCATATAAATCTCTTGTAAGGACAACGTCTTCCTCGCAGTATTTTTTAAGTTTATCTAAACTTTTTTTGTCTCCTTTATCAAAATATATAATTGCGTTTTCTCCAGCATCGATTTTATATTTATCAATAGTTGATTTGGCGAGTGCATCAAGACTAATTCTTCTACCAATTACTTTTTTAATTTCCGCCATAATGTCAAAGTGGGGAAGTTTTGGAAAAGAAATTGGAGAATACGGTTTTAATGCTGGAATATCAAAATAAATAGAATTAAATCCAATAACTCTGTCTGCTTCTTGGAAGATGCTCCACATTTGAGAAAGTTCATTTTCCCAAAAACTTTTCATTTCACCTTTTATTTCTTTAAAGTTTTCACTTACTTCGCGAGAATAGACGGAGCAGATTGATACTCCTAATTGTGAAGGATCTCTTTCTTCAATATCTGAAAACCATCTTTTAGTTTCAACATCAAAGAATACCTCTTTAAATATTTTTTTCATAAAATGTAAAGAATATTGTATACCTTAAAAAAATGGAGAAAAAGTATTTAATTAAATTGTTATCAATTTGTTTTTCCCCTTGCATCATGACATCTATATTCTCTATATTCACATTTTTCCTGGCATGTAGGGTCATTGATATATATATTAGGACAACCACTTATTTCTGGGTTTGCATATATTTCGCAGTCTCCACCTGGAGAACATACATATTGATCGATAGGTTCAGTGGGTTCAGGAGAAGGACCAGGGGTTGGAGAAATTTCATTGCAATATGGATCTAGTACTTGATTAGTACTAGCTATTCCAAAATTAAATTGGCAAATTGGTCCACATCCATTGGTACAGCCAACTTTTTCAATTATTGGATCGTCTGTATTTTCCAAAATTCCATATAGTTGAAACCACTTAGGACAATCAGAAAGTTCTGGTACATATACATATGAATTTTTGGATTTTGGATCACAAGGTATTTTATTTATTATTGTTTGACTTCCTTGTTGCAGAGGATAAGTGCAAAGAGGAATTGATTCTGGATAACAATTTGTATCTTCATATATTTCTTCAATAGCGCTCGCAACTCTTCTTATATTACTTTTTCTTACAGAATCTCTTGCTTTTGCTAGTTGCAAAGGTATTGCTGTAACAGAAAATATTATGAGTCCGGAGATTACAGCCAATACAGTAAGTATTTCTACCAATGTAAAAGCTTTTGTTTTTTTCTTTGTCACTATTTTAAGTATAGCAGTAACAAATAAACGTGCTTGGATGTGGTTATTATATTCCCTTATTCTTCGACTTTCAAAATATCTTAATTAAAAATATAATGGGTAATATATATGGATTACATTTGGTCTTTGGTTTTAGGAGTTCTGCAGGGTTTTACTGAATTTCTACCAATTTCATCATCTGGCCACTTGGTATTAGTTCAATCTTTAATTCCTAGTTTCAGGCAACCTGGAGTGTTGTTTGATGTTTGTCTGCATTTTGGTACTTTATTTGCAGTTTTATTTTTCTTCAGGAAGAAACTTTTTAAACTTTCCTTTAAATATATTTTATATATTGTTGTTGCAACAATTCCTGCAGTTATTGTTGGATATATCTTAAAAGATAGTATTTCTAGTCTCTTTTCTAGTGTCGGAATAGTAGGTGTAGCACTAGTTATAACTGGGCTTTTAAATTTTCTAACCTCTAAACAAAAAGAAGAAGAAAAAAGTTTGGACTACAAAAAATCTTTGTTTATAGGACTTATGCAGGCTTTTGCTATTGTTCCAGGAATTTCTCGTTCAGGCTCAACAATATTTGCAGGTACAAAATCAGGTTTATCTTCTAAAGATGCTGCTGAATTTTCTTTTTTAATGTCAGTTCCTGCCATTATCGGTGCTAATATTTTGGAAGTTTATTCCAATTGGGGAGAGAGTATTAATTACATTACATATTTTATTGGTTTTTTAGCTGCTTTTATTTCAGGAGTACTGGCTATAAAAATAGTTCTTAAGTTTTTGGAAGACAAGAAATTCAAAGTTTTTGCTTTTTATTGTTTGGTTTTGGGTATTATTACACTTCTATTTTAAAAGCGTTATAATTTTTGGAAGAAAAAGTGCTATTCCAATAATTAAGGAAAGAATTGAGGCAACTAGAACTGCACCAGCTGCTGTATCTTTAGCAATTTTTGCTTTTTCATTTATTTCAGGGCTTACTAAATTAACAAGTGCTTCTAAGCTTGAGTTAATAAGTTCTAGTAAAAGAACTAAAAATATAACTGTTATTAAGATTAACCATTCTATTTGAGATATTTTTAGGATTATTCCCAAAAACGTGGACAGCAGTGCAAGAATCAATTGAATTCTAAAATTTGGCTCATTTTTAAAGGTAAGTTTTAATCCTTCAAAGGCATATTTAAAACTTTTTTGGGTTGAATGAAGTTTACTCATTACTCTTTAGTATAAAAAGATTCTCATTAAATATCAATTTCAAATATGCTAGGATTAAGTTATGGCCAAAGTTAAAAAGAGTAAAAATGCTTTCAATCGTGTTTTTTCATTATCAGCACTTTTTTTAGGACTATTTACTATTTGGCTTATCTCAAATAAAGTAACTTCTTCTAGTTGCTGTGGGGAACCTGTATTTAAGAATAATTTTGATTATTCTGGGATGAAAGGAGAATATCACAAAAAAGAGGTTGAAGTTCCGTTTGAGGTATTTGAAAACAATTTTGATTCAAAAAAACTATCAGTTCTTGGAAGTAGCTCAGAGGAAAAATGGATTGAAATTGATTTGTCACTTCAAAAACTTTGGGCTTGGGAAGGAAATAAATTATTTTTGGAGAGTTTAATTTCAACAGGACTTCCTTGGTGGCCTACACCACAAGGAGAATTCAGAATTTGGGCAAAATTAAGAGCAACAAAAATGGAGGGTGGAGAAGGAAAGTATTATTATAATTTACCCAATGTACCTTTTGTGATGTTTTTTGAGAATGATAAAATTCCAGGCTACAGAGGATATGGACTTCATGGGACTTACTGGCACAATGATTTTGGAAGAGTCCATTCTCATGGTTGTGTTAATTTACCCACTCCAATTGCAGAGAGGCTATATTATTGGGCTACTCCACAACTTTCAGTTGGAAAATTTTTTGTAAAAGCAACTCCTGAGAATATTGGAACAAAGATAGTAATTCATGAATAGATTAATATTAGATCCAAATTTGAATTGGTTAGTCACTTTTATTGCTAGTTTTCTAATCTGGATTTTGATTTTTGGTTTTATTACTTATTTTTTTCTTAAAAAAAAGATTAAAAAGGAAGTTGTCTATCGTGTAATTTTATCAACTTTTTTGGCTTGGTTAATATCTGAGTTAATTAAAAAAATAATTCCATCGATA
>JAHKAL010000045.1 GCA_018826545.1 Patescibacteria group bacterium
AACTTATGGGAAATATTCCTCTTGCAGAGAAATTAAGGCCAAAGAAACTTGAGCAATTTGTCGGCCAAGAACATTTGGTTGGAAAAGGGAAAATTATAAATAAACTTCTTTTAGCAACACATCAAACAGGATTCTTTCCATCACTTATTCTTTGGGGACCTCCAGGTTGTGGAAAAACTACTCTGGCAAGAATAATTGCAGGTGAACTTAAAAGAGAATATTTTGAATTTACTGCAGTTTCTTCATCAATAAAAGAAATTGAAAAAATAATGAAAAAAAATGATTTATTTCCCCCAATCATTGTTATTGATGAAATCCATAGGTTCAATAAAGCCCAACAAGCAAAACTACTTCCTTTTGTAGAAAGAGGAGATATTACCCTGGTTGGTGCTACAACTGAAAATCCATCATTTGAAGTAATTGCACCTCTTCTTTCAAGATGCAGAGTCCTAGTACTTCATCAACATTCAGAAAAAGAGCTTTCAAAAATAGTTACCAAAGCTTTAAGAAACTTAAAAATCAAAATTGATCCTAAAGCCAAAAAGTTTTTAACAGAATCTTCAAACGGCGATGCCAGAGTAATCTTAAATGTTTTAGAGATTGCAAAAAGTATAAGTACGAATAATATCTTAAACACCAAAAATGTTGAAGATGCTCTGCAAAATAGACAATATACTTTTGATAAAAAAGGAGAAGATTATTTTAATGTTATTTCTGCTTTCATAAAATCAATGAGAGCTTCAGATGTTGATGCTGCCCTCTATTACCTTGCCCGTATGGTTAAGGCGGGACAGGACCCACTATATATAGCGCGAAGAATGGTTATATTTGCTTCAGAAGACATTGGAATGGCTCAACCCACGGCACTAGTTGTTGCCAATGATGTTTTTAGAGCTTGTGAGACCATAGGATATCCAGAGTGTCAGGAAAATTTGACTCATGGGGTTGTATATCTATCGTTAGCTAAAAAAGACAGATCTGCATATGATGCATATATGAAAGCTTTAGAAGATGTAGGAAAATACGGCAATCTTCCAGTTCCTCTAAATATAAGAAACCCTGTTACTAAACTAATGGGAGATATTGGATATGGAGAAGGTTATGAAAAATATACTAAAGAATCACTACTTCCTGAAAAAATAAAAGATAAAAAGTATTATATAAAAAAAGATGAAAGATAGACCAAGTCTAGCAAAATACAAAGAAATACTGACAACTCCATTACCACAAGCAAGTTTGTGTTTTTTAATTAATAAAAATAGACAGGTCTTACTTGCGGAAAAGAAAAGAGGCTTTGCAAAAGGTAAATGGAATGGTGTAGGAGGTAAAAAAACGGATAAAGATAAAAATATTGAAGTAACTGCCATGAGAGAAACATATGAAGAAGTTAAAGTTATTCCAAAATCACTAGAATTAGTAGCAACCATTAATTTTTATTTCCTTAATAAACCCGAATGGGGTCAACAAGTTTTTGTTTTTATAGCTAAAAAGTGGAAAGGGAAACCTGAAGAATCTAAAGAAATGTCACCAAAATGGTTTGATATAAAAGAAATTCCATACGAACATATGTGGGAAGATGGAAAACATTGGTTACCGATAATACTTAAAGGAATAAAAATTAATGCTGATTTTCTATATGACGAAAACCAACAATTGCTGGAACATACAATACTAGAGATATAACAACAATTATGTCTAAAAAAACAAACATATTATTAACAAAAGGATTAAAAAAGGGTTTTGTAGGTAAAACTGTTATTCAAAATGCTAAAAGAGGAGGTTTTAATCTTAAATCAAGCCATTTTGAAAATAATGGAAATATTTATCACGATGAATGGTTCGCTGATAGAGCTGGAGGTGGTCAAGAGATTGTTAAAGTTGGAAAAACTACCTACACCAGAGTCTATGCGGGTGGAACCATTCCTTTAGAAAAATTAAAAGCTTTAGGAATATCTTTAGATAATGTCATGACCTTTCTAAAAAAACAAATAACTGAAAATGGAGAAAAAACCCGACTTCACACTGATTTTGAACCAGAACCAGAAGGAGATTGGCAATATTCATACAGTGTATTAGACAAAGATAAAGAAATTCCCCTAACTTTCGGAAAAGAAGTAATAAAATATAAAGACCAACTTGTATTTGTTCATGATTTTATTATTTCCCCAATTGATTAAATTTAAGAAAGATTTATTCCTTAAAAAAACAACGGGTAATAAATACTATATAAAAAAAGAAATGAACTATTCAGAAATCATTAAAAAACTCAAATCACTTTCAAATCCAAAAAATATTGAAGGTATGGCAAGATTTGGAATAAATTCAAAGAATACTTTAGGAATATCAATCCCTATCTTAAGAAAACTTGCAAAGGATATAAAAAAGAATCAACAGAAACACATAGTTTGGCTCTTAAACTTTGGGATTCTAAAATCCATGAAGCAAGAATTTTGGCAGGATTTATCGATGAACTTGATAAAGTGACAGAAAAACAAATGGATAAATGGGCTAGTCAGTTCGACAGTTGGGATGTATGCGATCAAGTATGTGCCAATTTATTTGATAAAACACCTTTTGCTTATAAAAAAGCAAAAGAGTGGACAAGTAAAAAAGAAGAATTTTATAAAAGGGCAGGATTTGCTTTAATGGCTGCCCTTGCCTGGCATGATAAAGAAGTATCAGACAAAAAATTAATGGAATTTTTTCCTTACATTAAGAAACATGCGATAGATGAAAGAAATTACGTAAAAAAAGCAGTTAATTGGGCATTAAGACAAATCGGTAAAAAAAGAGAAAGTCTTAAAAAACCTGCAATAAAATGTGCAGAAGAAATTCTAAAACTATATCCTAATTCAAAAAGTGCTAAGTTTATTGCAAACGATGCGATAAGAGAACTTAAAAAACGATGATTGACTAAAAGTTTTTCACGAAATAACCTTAGTGAAATGATTACACAAAAAGACATTGACAATCTTGAAGAAGTTTTTGTTACCAAAGAAAATTTAAAAGAAGAAGTGCAATCGTTAAAAAGCGATTTAATAGATAAGATGGATGATATTTTAAGCGAAGTAAAAGCATCAAGAGAAGAAGAGACTGTAATGTCAGGACAGATATCTGATCATGAAGACAGAATTATAAGTTTAGAAACATCTATAAAAACAAACTAATAAAGGTATTATTTCAAAATATCTTTTCCAACCCACTTTCTTAATACTTCAGGAACAGTTATAGATCCATCTTTATTCTGATAATTTTCCATTATTGCAATTATTGTGCGACCAATAGCAAATACAGTCCCATTTAATATATGTGCATATTTATTTCCTTCTTTACTCTTATACTTAATATTTAATCTTCTTGATTGATAATCTGTTGCAGTTGAAATTGAATGAGTCTCTCTATACTTTCCCTGCCCTGGCATAAAAGACTCTATATCGTATGTTTTTGAAAGTGGATAAGCTATATCCCCTGCAGCCAAAATTACAACTTGATAGGGAATACCTAATTCTTTCATTAATCCTTCTGAAATAGAAAGAAGTTTTTCATGCATTTCGGGAGAATCTTCCGGTTTAGTTAAACAAACCATTTCTACCTTATCAAATTGATGCATTCTTAAAATCCCTTTAGTATCTTTTCCGTATGTTCCGGCTTCTCTTCTAAAGCAACTTGAAAAAGCTACATATTTTTTAGGCAAATCCTTCTCTTCAAAAAGTTCATTCTTATGCATTGGAACCAAAGAATGTTCTGCAGTTCCAATAAGATATAGTGGGTTCGACAATTCTTGTCCTTTTTCATCATCTTCGAAATCTAATACAGAATAATAATTTTCATTTCCTCCCCCATGCCAATAACCTAAACCTTCTGTTATTTCTTTTTTAATAAGCATTGGAGGAAATACTGGAATAAATCCTTCTTTAGTAAGTTTTTCTAAAGCAAAATTAATTAAAGCAAGTTCCAAAAGTACTCCATCACCTTTAAGATAGGTAAATCTTGATCCTGACACTTTAGATGCTCTTGGGATATCAATCATTCCAAGTTTAATTCCTAATTCCAAATGATCTTTCGGAGTAAAATCAAATTTTTTAAGGTTCCCTACTTTTCTTAACAGTTTTTTATTTTCTTCAGACCCTGCAGGAACATCATCCATTGGAACACTTGGAAGTTTATATAAAGTTTCTTTTAATTTTTCTTCAATTTCTTTTAATTTAGGTTCTTTTTTGTCTAGTTCTTCTTTAATTTTCTTTCCCTCTTCAATATTTTTCTCTTTTGCAATTAAATTCCTTTTTGCTCTTAATTCCTCTATTTCAAGAAGAAGTTTCTTTCTTTTTTCATCAAGATCTAAAACTTTATCAATCAAGTCAATATCTTTAAAAAGTCTTTTTTCAAAGCCTTTAACAACTTTTTCTTTGTTTTCTCTAATAAATTTAATATCTAACATTATTTGTATTTTAGCAGAAATTTAAGTAATCTTTCTGCTATCAATCTCCTATGAGCATATCTTTTGTGTTCTTCATCTGATAGTTCTGAAAAATATTTGTTTGATTCTGTCAAATATAATATAGAACGATATGGGTATCCAGGATCTAAAACATTAGAGGGTTTCGTAGCTATTATCCCTTCAATAAAATTATGATCTTTAAATATTATTTTTCCTTTAGGATCAGAAACAACTACATAAACAATTAATCTAGCTTTTCTTTTTGATTTTGGAACTCCTTTAAGTTTTTCTAAAATATATTCAATAAGTTGTTTATCAGTTCCGTCTTTATCTCCCGGGAGTATTCTTCTACTTTTTACTCCAGGTAAACCATTTAAATATTCAATTTCAAAACCTCCGTCTTCACTTAATACATATTCATTTGTTAGTTTTGAATAATATTTAGCTTTTTGTATTGCATTTTCTAAAAACGTTTTTCCATTTTCTTTAGGAGAATTGAAATTATATATTTCAGATACAGGTATAATAGAAAAC
>JAHKAL010000046.1 GCA_018826545.1 Patescibacteria group bacterium
CTAATTGGATTGCCCAATATCCATCTTTTTTTATATTTTTAATATACGTAACAACACAAGGACCTGCAGATACCTTGGTAATAGGAACTCTGCGTCCTTCAATAAAAGACTGACTCATTGTTTGTTTTAATCCTAAAATTGTTTTTAACATTTTTTTGAAACACAAAAAAAAGGTGCCGGAGGCACCTTACTAAAGGTACTTTTCCGAACCCACCTCACGTGGTGATTTTAGACGAACTATCCACGATGGGCAAATTATATCAAATGAGGCTAAACTAAACAAGAGATATAAATATTTTAAAATTACTTACATCTTTATTTCAATTGAGACACCTGCGGGTAGATCAAGATTAGATAGAGAATCTATAGTTCTTTCTGAAGGATCCAAAATATCAATTAATCTTTTATGAACTAAAATCTCAAAATGTTCTTGAGCATCTTTATCTGTAAATGGAGATTTCTTAACAGACATTAAAGTTCTTTTTGTTGGTAAGGGAATGGGGCCTACAATTTTTGCACCGGTTGCCAAAGCACTATCTAATATCTTAGCTGCCGCATCATCAATTACGCGGTGATCATAACTCTTAAGTTTGACTCTAAGTCTTCCTGCTGGCATATATTCCGGTTAAGGTGCTAAAAAAATTAGGCAATTATTTTGGAAATGGCTCCTGCACCAACTGTGCTACCTCCTTCACGGATAGCAAAACGGAGACCTTCTTCCATTGCCACTGGTTGAATCAATTTGACTTTCATTTTTGCATTGTCTCCAGGCATTACCATCTCAATACCTTCTGGAAGAGATACTTCTCCTGTTACATCTGCTGTTCTTATGTAAAATTGAGGTTTATATCCAGTGAAAAAAGGAGTATGTCTTCCACCTTCTTCTTTTGAGAGAATATAAACTTCTGCCTCAAATTCTGTAGAAGGAGTTATTGATCCTGGCTTAGCCAAAACCTGTCCTCTTTCAACATCTTTTTTCTCAATTCCCCTTAAGAGTACACCAACATTGTCACCTGCAATTGTTTCGTCTAATGTTTTTCTAAACATTTCAAGACCTGTTACAACTGCTTTTTTAGTATCTTTAAGCCCAACAATTTCAATTTCTTCATTAAGTTTCAACTTTCCTCTTTCAACTTTCCCTGTAACTACAGTTCCCCTTCCTTGAATTGAGAAAACATCTTCAACATGCATCAAGAATGGTTTATCAACATCTCTTTTTGGTTCAGGGATAAAAGTATCTACAGCATCCATTAGAGCTATAATTTGTTTTTCTGCTTCTGGATCTCCTTCTAAAGCTTTCAAGGCTGAACCTTTAATTATTGGAGTTTCATCTCCTGGAAACTTATATTTCTTAAGAAGATCTCTAACATCTGCTTCAACCAAGTCAATAATTTCAGGATCATCAACTGCATCACATTTATTCAAGAAAACCACCAATGCTGGAACATTAACTTGTCTTGCCAAAATAACATGTTCTCTTGTTTGAGGCATTGGTCCATCAGCTGCAGAAATAACTAAAATAGCACCATCCATTTGTGCAGCACCTGTAATCATGTTTTTGATATAATCCGCATGTCCTGGTGCATCTATATGAGCATAGTGGCGTTTTGCTGTTTCATACTCAATATGAGAAATGTTGATTGTAACTCCTCTTTCTTTTTCTTCTGGAGCATTATCAATTTCATCAAATTTTAAAACTTTTGTCTCATTCCCTGGTTGTTTAGATAAGACTGAAGTAATAGCAGCGGTTAAAGTAGTTTTTCCATGATCAACATGCCCAATAGTCCCAACATTTACGTGTGGTTTTGATCTGTCAAATTTTTGTTTTGCTACTCCTGCCATATTTTGTTATTTTAATACAAATTGATACGGGCTTCAAGCCCATATTGTATAGACGACATTATACTCAAGCCTAAATAAGCCTGTCAAGCGGTAATACTATTACATTCCTCAATTTTTCAATAGCCCTTCTTAACAAGAAACCTTAAATTAAATAAATAAACTTTGCTAGAATTATCTTCTTGGCATTTCAACTTTACCTGCTTTTGAAACAATATTTTCTGTAATATTTTTTGGTACTTCATTATAATGACTTGGCTCCATATAATATGATGCTCTTCCTTGAGATAAAGATCTAAGTTTGGTAGCATAACCGGATAATTCTGCTAAAGGTGCCTCAGCAAGTACAACAGTTATCATTCCTCTTTTTTTCGTACCCTGAATCTGAGCTCTTTTTGCAGATAAATCACCAATAACATCTCCCATAAATTCTTCTGGTGTTGAAACTTCTATTTTCATTATTGGTTCCAAAAGAATCATTTCTGCTTTTCTTGCAGCTTCTTCCAAAGCTAAAGACCCTGCAATTTTAAAGGCTATTTCTGAAGAATCAACATCATGATAACTTCCATCAAATACTGCAACTTTCATATCAACCATAGGAAAACCTGCCAAAATTCCATTTTCCATTTTTTCTTTGACACCTTTTTGAATTGGAGAAATAAATTCAGAAGGAATCGCTCCACCTCGTATTTCTGATTTAAATTCATAACCTTCTCCTCTTGCCTTTGGTTCAATTCTTAATAAACAATGTCCATACTGTCCACGACCTCCGGTTTGCCTTATATACTTTCCTTCACCTTCAGCAATCTTTTTAATTGTTTCTTTATAAGCAACTTGTGGAGCTCCAGTTGTAGCTTCAACATTAAATTCTCTTTTCATTCTATCAACTAAAACTTCAAGCTGCAGCTCTCCCATTCCTGCGATAATTGTTTGTCCTGTTTCTTGGTTTGATTTAATTCTAAAAGTTGGATCTTCATCTGAAAGTTTCCCTAAAGCTATACCCATTTTTTCTTGATCAGCTTTAGTTGCAGGCTCAATAGCAAGAGAAATAACAGGTTCAGGAAAACTAATTGATTCCAAAACAATTGGATTTTCAATATTACAAATCGTATCTCCTGTTGTAGTATCCCTAATACCCACAACCACTACTATCTCTCAAGCAAAAGCTTCTTTGACAAGTTCTCTTTGATCAGCATGCATTAAAACTAGTTTTCCAATTCTTTCTTTGATTTGCTTTGTTGAATTGGATACTTCTTGACCTGCTGAAACTTTTCCTGAATAGATCCTCAAATATACCAATCTTCCGACATGTGGATCTGTCATAACTTTAAAAGCTAAGGCTGAAAACTTTTCTTCATTTTTTCTGTGCCTAATTTCTTTTTCTCCAGTTTTCGGGTTAACACCTTCAATTGCTAACAAATCTAAAGGAGATGGTAAATATTCAACTACACCCCTAAGAAGAAGTTGAGCTTCAGCAGTTCTGTTGTCTCCTCCAAAAATTGGAAAGAATTTAACTGCAATTACTCCCTTTCTTATCGCTTTTTTTATTTCTTCAGAAGTTGGTTCTTGCCCTTCTAAAAACTTAGTTAAAGTAATATCGTCAAATTCTGAAACTTTTTCAATTAATTCTTTTCTATATTTTTTGGCTTGGTCAACTAATTCAGTCGGAATTTCACTTTCAGTTAATTTGTTATCTTCCAAAGAAGAATAGGTCAGTGCCTTCATTGTAATTAAATCAACTACTCCTTTATGTTCATGCTCTATGCCTATCGGAATAGTTACAGCAGCAGCATTTGCACCTAATCTTTCTCTTATTGATTTAATACTTCCTTCAAAATCCGCACCGATGAGATTAAGTTTATTTAATACACAAATTCGCGGAACTTTATATTTATCAGCTTGATGCCAAACAGTTTCTGATTGGCTTTCTACTCCGGTCCTACCATCAAAAACCATCAATGCTCCATCCAAAACTCTTAAAGATCTTTCAACTTCTGCTGTAAAATCAATATGACCTGGAGTATCAATAATATTTATTCTGTAATGACCTTTTTCTACTGATGAATCATTCATTAAATCCCAAAATGTAGTAATAGCAGCTGACATAATTGTAATTCCACGCTCACGTTCCTGTGCCATCCAATCTGTAACAGTAGTTCCTTCATCAACACTACCTAATTTATAAGTTTTCCCTGTCTCAAAAAGAATTCTTTCAGTAGTAGTAGTTTTTCCAGCATCAATATGAGCAATAATCCCCATATTTCGGATTTTTTCCAATGGTACATCACGGTCTTTTGTGGCCGTCATTATCATAGCTGATTTCTTCTTTTGTACTTCTGCCATTTTTTAATTAAAACAAAAGGTTTTCCTTTAAATTAAACCTCTGAGAAATTTTACCAATTAAATACTTACAAAAACAATTATTTGTTACCATCTGAAGTGGGCAAATGCACGATTCGCTTCAGCCATTCTTTCAGAATCCGTCTTCTTTTTAACTGCTGCACCATCTCCTTTTATGGCATCCAAAATTTCTGCTGCTAATTTTTCTGCAAAAGTTTTATATTCTTTACTATCTCTTAATCTTGTAGCATTAACCAACCATCTAATTGCCAAAGAATCTCTTCTTGAACCTCTTACTGTCATAGGAACTTGATAAGCAGCTCCACCAACTCTTCTTGAACGAACTTCCATTGTAGGCCTTATATTATCAAGTGCTTTATTAAACACTTTATCAGGATCTTCTTTTGTTTTTTCTTTAACAATTTCAAATGCTTTATAAATCTGTTTTTGGGTTACAGATTTTTTACCATCCTTCATACTTCTATTAATAAGTTTAGTAACTAATATATCTAAATATATTGGGTCTGGTTCAATTTTTCTTACTTTAACAAAACCTTTTCTACTCATAGCTTTAAGCTTGTGGCACCTCAGCTGCTGGTACTGCAACTTGAGTTTTTGAAGCTCCTCCTTTCTTTGTTCCATATCTACTTCTTCCGGTCTGTCTTCCAACAACACCTGTAGTATCAAATTTCCCTCTAACAATATGGTATTTAACACCTGGCAAATCCTTAACCCTTCCTCCTCTAACCATAACAATTGAATGTTCAGCAAGTTCATGTCCTTCACCGGGAATATAGGCTGTTATTTCCTGTTTATTGGAAAGTCTGACTCTTGCAACTTTTCTCAAAGCTGAATTAGGTTTTTTAGGAGTCATCGTTCTAACAGACAAAACCACTCCTCTTTTGAAAGGAGATGTTTGTTCACTAAATTTTCTATCTTTTGAATTAAACCAACGTCTTAAAGCAGTTGTTTTATTCTTTTTAAGAATTGTTTTTCTTCCTTTTCTAACTAATTGAGATGTTGTTGGCATAATTTTATTTTACTTGATTAGGTATAATAGCTCTCTCAGGAGTTACTGGTATTAATCTTCCTATTATTACATTTTCTTTAAGTCCAACCAATTTATCTTCTTTTGCCATTAAAGAAGCAGTCGTAAGTACATCTGTTGTTTGTTCAAAAGATGCAGCTGAAAGCCAGCTCTCTGTATTTAAAGCTCTTCTTGTTATTCCTAAAATAATCTGTTGTGCTGATGCAGGTTCGCCACCTTCAGCAAGAATTTTTTCATTTTCTTCTTCAAAAGAAGTTTTATCGATTAAATCTCCTGGTAGAAATAGTGTGTCACCAGAAGTTAATATTCTAACTTCATCGCTCATTTTTCTAATCATAACTTCAAAATGTTTATCGTTAATAGGTATTCCTTGATTTTCATAAACTTTTTGAATTTCACCAACTAAATATTCCTGTGCGGCCCTTAGACCTTTTATCATCAATATTTCTTTAATATCCAAACTTCCAGATGACAATTGTGTCCCTGCATCAATAAGTTGTTTATCTTCAACTATTAATTGACTCGTTTTGGGAACAATATATTCTCTTTCTTCTTTTGGTTTAGTATTAACAGAAGTTACTTTTACTTTCCATCCTTCTTCAGAATCAGCGATAGTTACCTTTCCAGCAATTTCAGACATTGGAGAAAATACTTTTGGAACTCTAGATTCAAATAATTCTTCAACTCTAGGGAGACCTTGAGTAACATCCAAGCCAATTGTTCCACCAGAGTGCTTTGTCCTTAAAGTAAGCTGAGTACCTGGTTCACCAATAGATTGAGCGGCAATAACACCAACTGGTGTACCAACATCCACTAATTTTTTGTTAGATAAATCCAAACCATAACATTTTTTACATATTCCGTATCTTAATCCACAAGTTAATGGAGATCTAACTTTTACTTCGGTTACACCTACTAAATTAATCTCTTTTGCCTGCTCTTCACTAATAAAATCACCTTTTGCAACAATTACTTTTTTAGTTTTTGGATTTACAACTTCCTCTACTGCATATCTACCAAAAATTCTTAGATTAAAAACATTCGGCCTTGTTATCTTTTTAATAATTAAACCTTCTTGAGTTTTACAATCTTCATCTCTCACAATAACGTCATGTGCGACATCAACAAGTCTCCTTGTAAGATAACCCGCATCTGCAGTTTTAAGAGCAGTATCAGTAAGACCTTTTCTTGAACCTCTTGAGGAAGTAACATACTCAAAAACTGAAAGACCTTCTTTGAAATTAGATTTAGTAGGCAATTCAACAATATTACCTAAAGGATCAACTACCAAACCTCTTATGGCTGCAAGTTGTTTTACCTGCTCTTTTGAAGCTCTACCCACTTTTGCATCTATTACTAATCTTATAGGAGAATTTTTATCCAAATTATTCCAAGTTTTTTCTGCTAAATCTTCAGTTACATCAATCCATACTCCCTGAGACAATCTTTTCTTTTCTTCTATTGTAATAAGACCTTGTTCAAAATTAGTTTCTATCTCTGCAACTTTTTTCTCTGCTTCAGCCAAAATCTTAGCTTTTTCAGGTAGAATTTGAGCATCGTTTATTCCAAAAGAAATTCCTGAAATAGTTCCACCTTTAAAACCAAGGGTTTTTATTGCATCGATCATTTCAACAACTTTTTCTTTATCTTCCATAGAATAGGCTTTACTGAAAAGACTTTTAATTACAGATGATGTGACAGCTTCATTTAGAAAATCAAATTCATTAGGCAAAGCTTCATTAAAAAGTATTCTTCCCACTGTTGTTTCAATGATTTTTCCATCATGTCTTACTGAAATTGTCTGTCTTAATTCTACTTTTCGAGACTGATAAGCAGTTATTGCCTCTTCAAAATCAGCATATATACTTCCATAAGGAGCTATTCTTGAATCTCCACTTGTTAAATAATAGACACCCAATGCCATCTCTTTTGATGCCGGAGTAGAAACTGGGGAACCGTCAGATGGTCTTAAAAGATTGCGTTTCGGAAGCATTAATTCAATTGCTTCAGATACAGCTTTTTTAGATAAAGGAACATGAACAGCCATTTGATCTCCATCAAAATCAGCATTAAAACCTGAACAAATCGCTGGATGAATTCTAATGGCACTTCCTTCAATTAAGATTGGATAAAAAGCCTGAATACCTAATTTATGCAAAGTAGGAGCACGATTCAAAAGAACAGGGTGATTTTTTGTAATTTCCTCCAAAATATCAAAAACCTCTGCAGGTCTCCTTTCAAGCATATTTTTCGCACTTCTAACGTTTGGAGCAATTGCTTGAGCAATCATCTCTCTTAAAACAAAAGGTTTAAACATCTCCAATGCCATTTCTTTTGGTAAACCACATTGATTAAGTTTAAGTTCTGGTCCAACAATAATTACACTTCTTCCTGAATAATCAACTCTTTTTCCTAAAAGATTCTGTCTAAATCTACCTTTCTTCCCTTTTAGTATGTCTGAAAGACTTCTTAAAGCTAGCTTTCCACGACCACGCCTTACAGCTTTTCTTTGAGATGAATCAATTAAAGAATCAACTGCTTCCTGCAACATTCTTTTCTCATTTCTTAAAATAATCTCAGGTGCTCCTAAACCAATAAGGTGTTTTAATCTATTATTCCTATTGATTACTCTTCTATAAAGATCATTTAAATCACTAGTTGCAAATCTTCCACCAGAAAGCTGAACCATTGGTCTCAAATCTGGAGGTAAAACTGGAAGTACTCTCAAAATCATCCATGGAGGATTAATTTTTGCTCTTCTTAAACCGTCAATTAGTTTTAATCTTTTGGCAAGTTTTACAAACTTTGAACCTGTTCCTTTTGTTTCATCAATTTGAGTTCTTAAATCAACTGCAATTTTATCAATATCAACTTTTTCTATTGCAGCCAAAACTGCCTCAGCTCCCATTTTTGCAGTCATAAAACCTTCCGCTTCATAAGAAGAAAGACTTTCATATTCTTCCTCTGATAAAACTGACAAAGTTTTTACAGATCGAACAAGTAACATTAAATTATCAAAAAGTTGTGTTGTTTTTTCCATTGTGGATACCTCTTCTTCAGATAAAGCCATTTGTTTTTTTCTTAAATCAAGTTCTATTTCTGAAATTGCTAAGGCTTTTTGCTCTTTATTTTTAATTTTTTGTTTTGTTTTTTCTTTTTCTTTTACCGATTCTTGATTTAAAAGAACTTTTCTTGCAGAAAATTCTTCTTTTATATTTTTTAGTCTTTCCTCCAAATAATTTTGGAGAGTTTTTCTAGCCTCTTTCTTTTTTGTCTCATCAGTTGCAATAACTAAATATCTAGCAAAATAGATTACTTGCTCAATCGCTCTAGGAGGAATACCTAAAAGTAAAGAAATTTTTGATGGAGCTCCTTTGAAAAACCATACATGTGCAACTGGAGTAGCTAGATTAATATGTCCCATTCTTTCTCTTCTCACTCTACTTTGGGTTACTTCAACTCCGCATTTATCACAAACAACACCTTTATATCTAATTCTTTTATACTTTCCGCAATAACATTCCCAATCTTTTGTAGGTCCAAAAATTCTTTCATCAAAAAGTCCATCTTTTTCAGGTTTTAGGGTTCTATAGTTAATAGTTTCAGGTTTTGTTACTTCTCCACGAGACCACTTCCTGATTTCTTCAGGAGATGCAAGTTTGATAGTTAAACTTTCAAAATCTGCTAATTTTCTAAAATCTGATAATGGTTCCATATTATTTTTCTAAACTAATCTTTTCTTCTACTTCCATATTTCCCTTGGGATTTAATAATTCATTTGTTGCGACAACCTCTGATCCTGCCGCTTTTGCAAGTTCTTGTCCTTCTTTTAATTCTTCGTTTTCATCATCTATCTCAACAGCGCCTTTAGCCTCAATCGACAAACCTAATGAATTCAACTCTCGAACCAAAACTTTAAAAGATTCAGGAATTGTTGCTGCCGGAATATCAACACCTTTAACAATAGCCTCAAAGGCTTTTGCTCTTCCCACAACATCATCTGATTTAATAGTTAACATTTCTTGCAGAGAATATGCAGCTCTATGAGCTTCCAATGCCCAAACTTCCATTTCCCCAAGTCTTTGACCTCCCATTTGTGCTTTTCCTCCTAAAGGTTGTTGTGTTACCAAAGAATAAGGACCAGTACTTCTAGCATGAGTTTTATCATCAACCATATGGTTTAATTTCATTATGTATCCTACCCCAACAACAGTATCTTCTTTAAAAGGTTCACCTGTTTTTCCATCTCTAAGCCTTGTTTTTCCTGAAACAGGAAGTCCTGCTTTTTTAAGTTCTTCAGTAATTACTTGATCACTGATTTTGTCAAAAACTGGAATAGCAGCCTTTTTACTATCTTGCATCATTGCCCAACCCAAATGAGTTTCAAAAAGTTGTCCTAAATTCATACGATTCAAAACTGATAACGGTGAAATTACTATATCAACTGGAGTACCATCCTCTAGATAGGGCATATCGGCAACTGGCATCATTTTTGAAATTACTCCTTTATTACCATGTCTTCCTGCAACTTTATCACCAACTGTCACTTTTCTTATTTGTGCTATTTTTACAATTACTCTTTTTAGAATTCCCGGTCCAAGTTCATCTCCTTTTTCCCTGTCTAGAATCTGAACATTTACAACAATTCCACCTTCTCCATGAGGTACTCTGAGTGAGGTATCTCTTACCTCACGTGCTTTTTCTCCAAAAATTGCCCTAAGAAGTCTTTCTTCAGAAGTTAGTTCCGTTTCTCCTTTTGGAGCAATTTTACCAACTAAAATATCATTAGGTCCCACCTCTGCACCAATTACAACAATTCCGTCTCCGGCAAGATTAGAAAGTTCTGTTTCTGAAACATTTGGAATATCTCTAGTTAATTCTTCTGGGCCTAACTTTGTATCAACAACATCAGCTTCATGTTCTTCAATATTGATAGATGTAAGACAATCATCCTTGACCAGTCTATCTGAAATTAAAATAGCATCTTCAAAACCATAACCACCGTAAGAAGTATAAGCAACAACTAAATTTCTCCCCAATGCCAGTTCAGCATTATCTGACGCAGGACCATCTGCCAAAAGATCTCCAACTTTTACTTTTTCTCCTGGTTTTATAACAGCTTTTTGGTTATAGCATGTTGAATGTGCTGTTCTTCTAAATTTAGTAAGGTAATAAATTTCTTTTTTACCTCCGTCGGCAATTTCAATATCTTCATTAGATTTATCATTTATCTTTTTATCAAGTTTTATTTCAATTTTTTCACTATCAACATAATCTACTTTTCCTGAATGTTTAGCTCTTATCACCCTACCCATTGCTTGAGCAATTTCTTCTTCCATTCCAGTCCCAACAATCGGAGATTCAGGATTAATTAAGGGGACAGCTTGGCATTGCATGTTTGAACCCATTAATGCACGATTTCCCTCATCATTTGCAAGGAAAGGAATAAGTGAAGCGGATGTACCAACAACTTGTTTTGGACTAACATCAATAAAATCAACTAATTCTGAAGATCCTTCCATAAAAGTACCTTTATATCTTAAAGGCACTCTTCCAGATTTAATAAATCCTTTTTTATCAATATCTACTCTTGAATGCGTAATATGATTTTCTTCCTCATCATCAGCTGTTAAATATACAACTTCATCAGTAATTTTAACTAAAGTTTTATTTCCTTTTTTAATTTTTTCAACTTTCCTATAAGGAGTTTCAATAAATCCATATTCATTAACTCTTGCATATAAAGCAAGATAAGTTACTAAACCAATATTTGGTCCTTCGGGAGATCTGACTGGATCAATTTTTCCATATTGAGAAGATCCTACATCACGAATAGAGAACGATGCCCTATCACGATTGATTCCACCTGGTCCTAATACAGAGACACGTCTTAAATTATCTATTTCAGATAATGGATTTGTATTATCAAGAATTGTGGACAATTGGTTAGAACGGAAAAACTCATTTAAAGATGCTATCAAAGGTCTAGCATTTATGAGATTTGCCGGTAAGGGTCTGTCATCTGGAGAAATAAGACTCATTTTCTCTTTAACTGACCTTTCCAATCTTAAAAGACCAACACGAAAAGCATTTGTTGCTACTAATTCTCCTACTCTTCTTAATCTTCTATTGGATAAATGATCAATATCATCAATTCTACCAATGCCGTTTTGAAGCCCTACTAAATATTGAAGTGTTCCAATTATATCTTGTCTTGACAATATCCAAGTTGATTTGTCATTCGGTAAATTTAATCTCAACCTTTTATTAATTTTGTATCTACCAACTTTCCCCAAATCATATCTTCTATTTTCAAAAAACATAGTTTGGAATAAAGTTTCAGCGTTTTCCAAAAGTGCAGGTTCTCCTGGTCTTAATTTTCTATATATTTCCAAAAGTGCTTCTTCTCTCGATTTTGATGAATCTTTTTCTAAAGTAGCCTCTAAATATTTATGTTGGGGATCTTTATCAATTTCTTTAAAAAGTTTTAATATCTCTTCATCAAACTCAATACCCATTGCTCTTAAGATAATTGTTCCAATTATTTTTCTTTTTCTATCAATTCTTGCAGCAATAACATCGTTTTTTGCAACTTCAAATTCCAACCATGTTCCATGAAGAGGCCTGATTTCTGCACCATAAAGCATTCTGCCACTAGAAGCATCTAAATTACCATTAAAATATATACCTGGACTTCTAACAATCTGATTAATAACAACTCTTTCAATACCGTTAACAATAAAAGTACCTCTAGATGTCATTTGGGGAAGATCTCCTAAAAATACTTCCTGTTCAATCTCTTTACCAGTTCTTTTGTTGATTAGTTTAACAATAATTTTTAGAGAAGAAGAATAAGTAAGACCTTTTTCTTGTGCTAAATTTGGAGAAATTGTTGGTTCTTCTAAACTATGTTCACCAAAAATAAGTCGCCAGTTTTTTCCTGTGAAATCATCAATTGGAGAAATTTCTTTTAATTCAGCAGCAATTCCTTCAGTTAAAAACCATTTCCAAGATTCTTTTTGAACCAAAGATAAGTCTAATTTTGGTAAGTTTTTTTCTTCAATTCCGAAATTTTTTCTTTTATTACTTGCGGTCATTGTTGAAAACAGAAAATCCCCGCAAATTAAGCGGGAAAGCAACGTAACTAGAGTACGCCTAACATGGAATTATATAGATAAAAAAATACATGTCAATAAGTATTTAAGTCAAAATTACTTTAAATAATTGACAATATTAGCATTATGTTCCTCAATTGTTTTAGCATAATGAATTTCTCCTTTAGAATCATGCAAATAAAACCAGTAAGGGGATGTTTCTGGATAAATTGCTGCGTTAATAGAAGAAATTCCTGGATTTGATATTGGTTGAGGTGGTAATCCTGTATTTTTGTATGTATTGAAAGCAGAATTAATCTGAATATCTTCTTTTGTTAATATGGTCCACCAGTCGCAATCTTTAAAATTCTGTGTGCATTTTTTAGTTGAAACAGCATACTGAACTGCCGCATCTATTTGCAAAGGCCATTCTGCCTGTAACCTTCTATAAATAATTCCAGCAACTAATGCTTTTTCAGAATCACTACGTGTTTCTCTTTCAATTAATGATGCAACAGTAATAACTTCTTTTAATGAAAAAGATGATTTATTAATTTCAGTTAATAGCTTTGAATCAACTTTATTCTCAAAGGTTCGGGTTAATTTATTTACAACGGCAGAGGCACTAGCCATTTGTGGAAAAAGATAAGTATCTGGGAACAAAAAACCTTCTTTGTCTTTAGTTAAGTTAATAAATTCATTACTAAAATTTTTCGCATCTTGAGAATTCTTTCCTAAAGACTTGATAAATCTTTCAGACACTTCTTCTCTTCTTAAACCTTCAGGGATTGTAACCCAAATTTCTTCAGGACCTTTTACAAATTGATCAACTATCTTAAAAAGATTCCAACTTGAAGAAAGTCTATATTCGCCCGCCTGAATTTTTTGCTGTTTACCTGTAAGTTGTACATAAAACTTGAAAGCTAAAGAATTTTTAACAAAACCCTTTTCCTTAAGTTTCTTCCCAATTAGTGTCACTGATGATCCTCTTGTAATAATAAAAGTTTCCAAGGATTCTTTATCCGAAACAGGTTTGATATTTATACTCCACCAAATAAAAAGTGAACATAAAGAGATGATAATGACTGGAAGAAAAAGTGTAGTTTTTTTCATTTTCAAAAAGTAGATTCTATACCTCTTCAAGAAGTGCTCTACGATATTTTTTTGTTTTGGGGTCATAAATAAAAATTCTTCCACAAGAACAGGTTGCTTTTTCTGTTGAATTATTTCTTTTTTCTTTCTTGGCAATTTTAAGTTCTTTTCCACATCCAACGCACCTTCTTTGTGATAAAAGCCATGCTTGTATTGGTGATATAACGTTTTTAAACATCTTTTTCAATATACCATTGTAACATAACTGCAGCCGCATAAGCATCTTCTAATAATTTTCTTTTTGATCTTCTTATCCCCGCTTCAATTGAATATTCTTGAGCTTTTTTTGTACTTAATGTTTCATCTACAAAATCTAGATCAATGCTTTTTTTTGCCAATAGTTTTTTAGCAAAGTCTTTTGAGTTTTTTGCGCTTTTCCCTTCAGATATTCCAATGATAACTTTTTCAATATTTAATAGTTTTATGATTTCTAAAATTTTTTCTATTACCCTATCTTCAGACTGGTATCTTAAAACACAATACGGTTCGACAATTATTGTCTCTGCAAAAGCAATCCCAATTTTGCTTTGACCATAATCTATAGCTAATATTTTCATACTAATTAAATGGAATAATTTTGGCTCTTACAATTAATCTTCTTGGCATTCGAGGATCCCCCGGTGGAACACAAGTTACTAAAGTTAAATAAGAATTGGAAGCTTCTTGTTCTAATATTTGAATATCTTCAGGATATACTTCAAACATACTAACAATTGCATATCTGAAATAAATTTGATCAAAATTAATTTCAATAATATCTCCCTCTTTTAAAGTAGGAAGCTTAGAAAAAATTGTTTTGTAATCTGAAGGATTATAAAAAATAGGTAGTACAGAATGACCAAAAATCACAGAATTGCCGACTTTACCTGGTAATGCAGTTCCTGGAAAATGAATAATGCTCTTTTTTATATCCTGTCCTCCGAAAATAACTTTGGCATCCTTGATATTTAATATTGGAATTGAAAGTGTATAACTTAAATTATTAACATCGCTATATAGGTATTCTTTATTTTCAAACCAGTTTCCTATTTGCGTTGAATCTTTCAATTCCCAACCTAAAACTCCGCCTAAGGTTGTTTTCACTGGACTAATAAGAACAGGGTATTTCTGTCTTGATACAACTTCATATTTTACAATTGGGATCAAAACTCCCAAAATAAATATTAGCCCTGAAAGACCAAAAATTATCGCTGATAATTTATAAACATATTTTCTATCCATAATTAACCCAAATATACTACATAATTATCTTTCTGTGGCAAGATCAACACTTATATTTTTTGAAAGATGGGGAAGAGTATTCAATTTACCTGGTAATATCGGAATAAATTTAATTTCAGCTCGAGAAAAGCCAGGAACAGTTTCCAAATATTTTTCTACAACACTTTTACTTTTACCTTTAGTTTTTTCTTTAATTTCATCAATTTTTATTTGAGGAAGTAAATTTACTTCGACAAAAATTTCAAAAAGATAGTTTTTTTCATCAACATTTTGCAAATCAAATCTTACTTTAACTTGATCGCTTCTTAAAACATACCCAGATGGTATCTGATCTTTTAAGGAATTATTGATAAAATCAAAAAAGTCTTTTTCATAAATAGCTACTCCTTTTGTGTTTATATTTAAACTGAGTTTAAGATTTGATGCTTCATCGCCAATTTTATTACTAAACACTCTTGACAAATCTGTAGCAACAAGGGAATCATCGATAAAATATAGACCTCCTTCAAGTTTATTCTTTATATCACCTTTCGCACTTTCCAATAACTCATTTTCTAATTCTTTTAGAAGTTCTTCTTGATCATCTTCAGATACTGCAGAAATTTGTCTACTAGAACCCCCAGAAAAGTCTGCTGATGCAATTGCGTCAGCATCAGATTTTGGATAGTTCGAAACTTTAAAAACTTCATCTTTTGCAAGATTATAATCTGCACCAAGACTACCTGCTGTAACGTCTACATTTGCTTCGCCGGGCAGGCTTGGAGAAATCGCCGCAGAAATAGATGCAGAACTATCAAGAGTAAATTGCAAATCTCCACTTGATAATAATATCGTTCCCGCAGAAAGCCTAATTGAATTTGCAGTACCATTTTGAATTTTTACTGTTCCTCTTGCTTTCTCTCCAACAGTTTTAGTACCTGTAGTATTTTTTGTTTTTTCTCCTTCTTCGCTAACTTCAATTACTTTCCCGGAAAGAATTCCTTCTGAAACATTACTAGAACTCCCACTTATATCTAGTGTGAGCTCAATTTTATCTTCAAGTTTTTTGGGGGAAACATAAATTGTAACAACTGCTTTGGGTAGTAACCACCATAACAAAAATCCAATTATTAATAAAATAACAAAAATTACTCCACCCAAAACAAAATGCTTTTTATTACCATTAAATTTAATTTTTTGTTTAGGTACCTTATTAAAAATACCCTTAATACCAAGAAGTGCTTTATGTATTTTTTCAACAATATTATTTTTCTTTTTGATAGATTGTTGGGTATCATTTTTCAATTGCTGATCATTAACCAACTCTTTTTCTTTCAAAGTTACTTCTTTTTCTTTTACGATATCTCCTCCCATGACAAATCCTAAATCCTCTGGTTTTATAGACTTATCAGGCACTGAAACGTTTTCAACGTCTGGTGGAATTTCTTCATTATCTTTTTTTAAAGTTTCAATTGTTTTAATATTTGATATTTCAGATGCACCAGCAAGAGCTGTTGCTATTATTTTTCTATCAGGACTAATTGTTTCAATCTTTGGAGTGTGTAAAAATTTTATTTTTTCCCCTGATTCCCAATCATAAGCAAGTAAATTTTGTCTAACTTCCTCTAGCTCCCCTTCTTTACCATCATAAATTAAAAATCTTGATGGATATGAATCATTTAATCCAAATCTAGTTAAACCTTCTATAACATCATCTGGTATTGAAACACTTCTCGCGACAGTAGTTGTTCCGATTAAATTACCAAGTTTAAAAAGGCTTATTTCAATGTTTTCTTCTCTTGTTGCTATAACAACTGCTGATAAAGGTGATCCTTCTTCAGATTTTGAAAGATGTGCTATTGCTTCTGATAAAACAACAAATCCAGAAGGTTCTAAAGACAATTCACTACAAATTTTTTTTATTTTTTCAATATACTCTTCTTTTATTTCTCCGTTTTCTACCCATTTACTACTTACTCCAAAAACAGTTTTAGAAGGTTCACCAATATCATTTGGAAAATTTTGAATAGCTGAAGATAAAGAAGCATCACATGCATTTATCAAATCTTCATCTTCCATCCAAGAAACTGGATTACTGATAGACAGGACTTGAGCTTTTTCTTCATTAATAGTCCAAATTGCAGCCTGAATCAGTCCGGGCTCTAATACTATAGCCCAGAAAAAATCTTGGTTAATTTTTTCTTTTGAAAAGAAGTCTTTAAGGTCCATTTTATGGCAGTATTATTTGTTGGTTGCGTAAATCCTAACGATTTCTGCACCAATTTTTTCTTGCTTAATAATTTTAACACGACCAATATTTTTTGTTGAAGAAACGTGGGGACCTCCGCAAACTTCTTTCGAATACCAATTCCCTTTAGGATCACCAACTGTATATACTTTTACTTTTCCCCCATATTTTTCTCCAAAAAAAGCCAAAGCACCCTCATTCTTTGCTTCAATCAAACTTTTTGTTTCAAAAGTAACAGGTAAATTTTCTTCTATTTGTTCATTAATTAATACTTCAACTTTTTTTATTTCTTTATCAGATAATTTTTGATTGTAAGAAAAATCAAATCTAAGCCTTTCCGAAGTAATATTTGAACCTTTCTGTTGAACAGGTTCTCCCAAAACTATTCTTAATGCTTTATGTAAAAGATGTGTAGCCGTATGAAGCTTAGTTACTTCTTCACTTGCATCAGATAAACCACCTTTAAACATTCCCGCAGAAGCACTACGAGAAAGATTTTTATGTTTTTCAAATTCTTCTTCAAAAACCTTTTTATCAATTTTTTGTCCTTTCTCCTCAGCAATTTCTTCAGTTAGTTCTAAAGGAAATCCATAAGTTTCATAAAGATAAAAAGCATTTTTACCATTAAGTTTTTCAATATTTTCGATTTCTTTTAATCCTTTTTTT
Organism: Patescibacteria group bacterium; assembly: GCA_018826545.1. GTDB lineage: Bacteria > Patescibacteriota > Microgenomatia > UBA8517 > UBA8517 > JAHKAL01. The sequence continues at coordinate 17,588 of JAHKAL010000046.1, forward strand.
AATGAAAGAGTAAATTTATTTTCTTCTTTTATGAGAATACTTAATATTTCTTTCTTTTTTTTAATCAGAATTGGATATCTTCCTTTATAAGTAGAAATCACAGATTCACAAATTTCTGATAAAAATGGTTTATGAATACCCAAAATCTTACCAAATCTAATTGCTCTTCTTATAAGTCTTCTTAAAACATACCCCTGAAGTTTATTAGATGGTATAACTCCTTCACCAATTACAAAAGTTGAAGCACGAACATGGTCTGCAATTATCCTAAAAGCTTTTAAATTTTCTGTATATTTTTTCTGAGAAATTTCTTCAATACTATTAATAATTTCTCTCCATAAATCTTTTACTAGATAGTTGTCATCTAAACCGTTTAATACCGCAGTTGTTCTATCAACTCCCATTCCTGTATCTACATTTTTTTGTTTTAAAAGTTCAAATGATCCGTCTTTTTTCTTGTTATATTGCATAAAAACGTTATTCCAAATTTCAAAAAATCTTCCACAACCATCACCAGGTTTACAAATTTTTCCACAAGGTTTCTCGGATACATCATAAAAAATCTCTGTATCTGGACCACACGGGCCAGTTTCACCGGCCGGACCCCACCAGTTATCTTCTTTTGGTAAAAATATTATTTTATCTTTTGGAATACCCAAGCCTTCCCAAATTTCAGATGACTCAGTATCACGATGTGCATCTTTGTCTCCTTCGAAGCAAGTAATCCAAAGTTTTTCTTTTTTAATCCCCAGTTCCTTTATAAGAAATTCATATGACCAAGTAATCGACTCTTTTTTCCAATAATCTCCCAAACTCCAATTTCCAAGCATTTCAAAAAAAGTTTGATGAGAAGTATCACCAACTTCATCAATATCATTAGTTCTTAAGCAAACCTGATTATCCACCAATCTTTTCCCACCAGGGTGTTTTTCACCCAAGAGAAATGGAACCAAAGGATGCATTCCAGCAGTAGTAAATAAAACCGAAGGATCATTTTCAGGAATTAACGGAGCAGAAGGAATTACTGTATGTCCTTTTTCTTTAAAAAATTTTAAATATCTTTCAATTAAATCTTTCGAGGTCATGGCTAAATTATATCCTCAAGTCGCCCATATTATCCAGAGAAGAAAAAAGAAGTTAACCTTGGCCTTTTGTTTCCATTTTTTTATTCTTTCCAAACATTTCCAAAACTCCTGTAAGTTTTTCAGGCCTTATTAGACCTCCTCCTAAAATCGAATCTTCCAAAATCGAGTTAAGCCTTTTTATTGCTTTCCTTAAATCAATAATTACTAAAAACACTTGTATACCCACAACCCCCAACAAAAGAGTAAGAGTTATTACAACAACAATTAAAAGTGTTTGAACATTTTCCATTTTAAAATTCAGGTTTTATATTACGACGAATCACTGTCTCTTTTCCAGACCTAGAAACTGCTTTAATAATAATTTCATTTGTCTCACTTGTTATTTGCAACTTAACTTCAAAATCTCCATCGCTTGAAGTTAATACAGGTTGATTGTTAACTGTTATCACTGCATCACTATCAGTTTTCCCTAAAACTTTAACTTTATTTTGCAAAATTGTTTGATTGTCTTCTGGCAAATTTACTACTAAATTCGGCGGACTAACAAATTTTTTATATTGGAAAAGTAGATATGATATTACTAATAAAAAAGTAAATATAAATCCAAACCAAAAAGTAAGTTTTGGAGACCAATTAAATTTATTTGATATATCCGGTTTTGGATTCATTTGATTCTGTTTTTTAGGAGAATAATCTCTTTTCAAAACAGCCACTGCTTTTCTCCCGTCTATTTCTAAATATTGAGAAAGACTTTTTACAAAACCTAAAACTGTTGAATATTCTGGTAACTTATTCCATCTGCAATTTTCAATATTATCAACAAATTCTTTTTTAATTTTAGTTAATTCTTCAATCCTTTGTAGAGAATATTTTTTAGATAATCTTTCTTTTTTTAGAATTTCACCAATAGTATTCATATTAATCAACTAATTCCTGAAGTTATTTTGTTTTTTGTGAAACAGCGAAAAATTCTTCTGCATTTTGAATAATAACTTCTCTAGGCTTTGACCCATCTTGAGGGCCAACTATCCCTGCAGCTTCAAGTTGATCTATAAGTCTGGCTGCTCTTGCGTACCCAATGGAAAGTCTTCGTTGCAATAGTGATGCTGATGCTCTATCATACTGACAAATTTCTTTAACTGCATTATTAAAAAGCTCATCCACGTCCCCTTCAATTCCAGGTACAGCTGCAATACCTGATTTGGTCATTTTTGTAACTTCTTCTGTATATTGAACTTTTATTCTTTGATTTTTCAAAAAATTAACAAGTTTTGAAATTTCTCGATCGGAAACAAAAGCACCTTGAATACGAATGGGTTTTGCCTGCTCTGGAGGAAGATAAAGCATGTCTCCTTTTCCTAAAAGTTTTTCTGCTCCTTGTGTATCCAAAATTACACGAGAATCAACTTGGGATGAAACAGCAAAAGCAATTCTACAAGGAATATTTGCTTTAATAAGTCCAGTTATAATATCAACTGACGGTCTTTGAGTTGCCAATACCATATGAATTCCAGTAGCGCGGCTCATTTGAGCAATTCTTGTTATTGCATCTTCAACCTCAACAGGAGAATAAAGCATAATATCAGCAAGTTCATCTATAAAAAGAATAATATAAGGAAGTGCCTGAAAACCGCTCATTTCATTATAACTATCAATATTTCTAGCCCCAGCCTGAGCAAATAACTTATAACGTCTGTCCATCTCAGACATTAGCCATCTTAATGCAGAAATTACTTTTTCTGGTTCGACAATTACTGGAGTTAATAGATGAGGTATCCCGTTATAAGCAGTAAGTTCTACTCTTTTTGGATCAACCAAAATCAACTTAACTTCTGAGGGGGAGGTTCTAAAAAGAATCGATCCTAAAAAGGAATTAATACAAACAGATTTCCCAGAACCAGTTTGGCCTGCTATTAAAACATGAGGCATTCTTCCGATGTCCGCAGTAAAAGCTTTACCAGACACATCAAGTCCTAGTGAAACAGCAAGCTTAGAATGATTTTCTTTCATTGGGTCCGATTCAATCATTTTCCTCAAAGGAACAAACTCTGCGGATCTATTTGGAAGTTCAATACCCACTAATGATCTACCCGGAATTGGTGCTTCAATTCTTATTGTTCCAGTCGGGGCAGCTAAAGCTAGTGCCAAATCTCTTTCCAAAGCAGTAATTTTTGAAAGTTTTGTTCCAAGTGCTACTTCTAAAGCATATTGGGTGACAGCTGGCCCTAAATTGACTTCAACTACCCTAGCTGTAATTCCAAAACTTTCAAGGGTTTTTTCAATGGTTGAAGCGTTTCCTTTTATATCTCCTCTTTCAGCTTTACCTGCTTCAGTCTCATTTAAAATAGATAGTGGAGGATATTTCCAAACTTTATCCTCACCCGGAACATTACTTACTAGTTTTTGTTCTAAAGCATCAGAAGTAACTTTTGGTTTATTTTTTGAAGTTGCAGAAGAAGTATCTGTATATGAAGGACCACCAGATACTTTCATTTCTTTTTTACCAGCTCCTTGGGGGAATCTTTTATCTCCTTTTATATAAAATCTCATTTGTTCAAATAGTTTTTTCAAGATTTTTATTACCTGACCAAAAGAAGTATTAAAAAGTATTATTAAACCTGTAATTAAAGTTCCAATTAAAATAATAAAAGTACCAAATGGTGTTACTAAAACTGAAATTCCATCCCAAGAGGCTTTTCCAATAAGACCTGCTTTTCCTAAAGAAGATAATGAGACAAAAAACAGTAAACTTCCTACAACCACATTGGGTTGACTTAAAGGAATTTTAATTTTTGAAAGCATAAAAGCAAAAGAAAGAAAAATGAAAGGAAGAAATATTGTTGCCCAAGAGAAATTTAATACTAAAAAGTCATTAAGTTTACTCAAAATTAATCCCTGTCTTGCAAATGAAATTAAAACTAAAGCCGCAAGTCCAAAAAAAACTGTCTGAGTAATTGAATAGACAGTAGCTTTCTTCAGTCTTAAATTAAATTTTCTTTTTACTGACCTTCTTTTTTTAGCCATAATTATCTTTATTTATTATAACCAAGAGGTGAATTTATTTAAAGTAATTTAAACTTCAACTACAACAGGAAGAACCATTGGCCTTCTTCCTATCTCTTTAAAGAAATACCTCTCTAAAAAGTCAGTTGTTATTTCTCTTAAGGTTTTTGCGTCTACTTTTCTTCTTGTTTCTACTCTTTGTTTTAATATTCCAGCTGCTTTACCTAAAAATTGCTTTCCTTGTTTTTCAAAAACAAAACCTCTACTTATTATTTCAGGAGTATTTATTAATTTCCCCTCATATTTATCCAGCTGTAATAAAACAATAGCTATTCCTTCTTTAGCAAGTACTTGTCTATCTCTTAAAACAACTTTTCCAACATCTCCAATTCCCAATCCATCAACTAATACATTTTTTATATGCACTTTTCCTGAAATTCTAGCATTATTTTGACTAAATTCGACAATTTCTCCAGCACCTAATCCAAAAACATTCTGTTCTAAGTAGCCCATACTTTGTGCAATAAGATTGTATGCATGCATGTGTCTTATTGTTCCCCCAATTGGAATAAGATATTTTGGTCTTACCAAAGCAAAAAGCATTTCAATATCTTTCTGGCTTCCATGACCAGAAACATGAAGATCTTCCTGCATATCGTAATAATGCACTTCAATTTGTTTTTCAATTAATTTATCTACAACTGAATCTATATTTGTTTTTGATCCGGGGGGTGCTGGATCTGAAGAAAAAACTACCACATCTCCCTTAGTCACACTTAAATAATCATGTTCTCCTAAGGCAACTCTATATAAAGCACTGCCCGGTTGTCCATAACTTCCAGAGATTATATACATAATCTGATTTTCAGGAATTTTATTTGCTTGCTTAATAGAAATAACTAGATTATTAGGAAAGGAAAGATACCCTAATTTCTCTGCTATTTCAGCCTTTCTTTCAACTGATCTTCCTATAAAGACTACCTTTCTCCCTAGTTTTGAAGCTACATTTAAAGCTTGTTTCATTCTTGAAATATTTGAGGATATCGTTGTAAAGTAAACTTTCTTTTTTGCACCTCTAACTATCTCTTCAATTCTTCTTTCAATTTCTTTTTCACTTTCAGTGTAGCCTGGGTTTGTTGAACCTAAACTATCAGAAACTAATGCTAAAGGTTTTTTTGATGCCAGAAGTGCAACTTTTGAGACATCAAAAGGTCTTGCGTCAACTGGAGTCCAATCAAATTTGTAATCTGGAACATGGAAAATTCTTCCTTCTGGTGTATCTATTGCAAAACCAACACCATCTGGAACTGAATGAGAGGTTCTAAAGGGAGTGACTTTAAACACTCCAAAGTCTAATACATCTTTTTCTGGATCAAAAACAATTACCTCTTTACCCTTAACTCTATAATCCTCCAATTTATCTTCAATAAAACCAGCAACAAGTTTAGTTGCATATATTGGAGCTTTTATCTTTTCTGGCAAAAAAGGTAATGCTCCAAAATGATCTTCATGTCCGTGGGAAATTAAAATTGCTCGAACTTTTTGGAAATTTTCTTCTAAATAACTAAAATCAGGAATTACCAAATCAACACCATACATATCAGATTCTGGAAAACCAACACCACAATCAACAACTATTATGTCGTTTCCATATTCGTATATATATAAATTTTCTGTAACATTTGTTGTGCCCGAAAGGGCTATAAATTTAAGTTTATTCATTTTTAAATTAAAGTCATTTGATCAACAATTATATTTGATATTACCTCATTTAGAATTTCTGGAATTTTCAAGAAATCATTTTTAATCATGTTCATAACATTCCCATTTCTGAGAGCTGCTGCAGGATGATACATAGGAATTACTACTTTATCCTTATCATCCCATTTTATATTGAAGATCTTACCATGAACAGAACTAATAAAAACATTCGGAATAAATTTTGCCATTGAAAACCTTCCCAAGGTAACAATTATTTTAGGATCAATAGTATCAATAATTCCATCAATATAGGGTTTAAAAGCATTTATTTCTTCAGGTAAAGGATCTCTATTATTGGGAGGTCTAAAAAAAACAACGTTTGTAATAAAAACATCTTCACGATTTAGTTTAATTGTTTGAAGAAGCTTATTTAGTAAAGATCCAGAGTTTCCCACAAAAGGCCTTGCTTTTTGATCTTCCCAATATCCAGGTCCTTCACCAATAAAAAGTATTTCTGTATTACAATCTCCTTCACCAAATACTAAATTTGTCGCCCCTTCTCTCAAAGGTAAAGACATATCTTTTTTCATTTTCTCTTTTAGAGTTTCAATTTTTTCTTTTTTATCCATTATTGAGGAAGAAATTCTTTAATATTTTGAGGTGTAATACTAAAAGTTTTTCCTTTCCCTTCTACCATCATGTGAGCAATCTTTCTTACTATTCCATCAATTGTTCTTTCCAAAGTTCTAATTCCAGCATCATAACCCAAAGGTCTTACAATATTTGCCCAAACATCATCTGAAATTGTAATTGATCCTTCTGGAATACCAGCGTTTTTTAACGCAGTCGGTAAAATATACTTTGACCCAATTGTAATTTTTTCTGCATCAGTATATGAAGGCATTGTAATAGGTTCAATTCTATCTAAAACCGCAGTAGATATATTAGTTGTATTATTTGCTGTTGCAATAAATAAAACATTCGATAAGTTAACAGGATAATCAATATAATGATCAACAAAATTGTGATTTTGCTCAGGATCCAAAAGTTCGACTAAAACACCCATAATTGATGCTCTTCCTTGATCAGTCACTCTATCAATTTCATCAAGAAGAATAACAGGATTAATACTTTGCGTTGTTCTTAAGGCTTTTATTATTTTTCCTGGTTCAGCTTCGGGATTCATTTTTGATTGTCCTCTTAAATCCAATGGATCTCCCATTCCACCAAATGGAATTCTTGCAAATTGCCTCCCTAAAGCTTCTGCAATTGAATAAGCAATTGTAGTTTTTCCAGTACCAACTAATCCAACAAAACAAAGTATTGGAGCTCGATAAACATCTTCAATTTCTCCCTTTTCTTGTTTTAATTTCATAACTGACATATATTCCAATATTCTATTTTTTATTTCATTTAAGCCATAATGATGGCTATCTAATACTTTTTTAGCGTTTTGAAGATCTAAATTATCTTGGTTTTTTTTATCCCAAGGAATTTCCAAAATCCATTCAATATATTTATTTATCCTGTCGTATTCAGGCAAAAAAGATTGTGAATCAGCAAGTTTTGAAAGTTGAGATAACCTTACTAGTATTCTCTCCGAAAGTTTTTCGGGGATTTTTGAATCCTTAATCTGTTTAACTAAATCATCAATTTCTGATAGAGCAGATGTAGCCATATTCTTATTCTTAATTTATCACGCCGAGGTTATCTTGAGAAGTCCTTCTTGTTTCCTAGAAACCTACTGGTTGGAAAATGTGGACCTGAAGAATTTTTTCTTCCGGAAAATCTTTTGTCACTGTTTTTATTGTTAAATCTTCTTTGAGGAGCTTGTTTTTCCTTATCTTTTGAAGGATCTAAAAGCATCGACAAATTAATTCTTCCTAAATTATCGACTTCTTTCACTCTAACTTCTATTTCGTCACCAATTTTTACAATATCTTCTGGATTTTTAACAAAACCTTCACTCATATCAGAAATATGAACTAAACCGTCTTTTCCTGGAAGTATTTCAACAAAAGCTCCAAATGGCTGAATTCTTTTAACTTCTCCTTTATATATTTCTCCAGCTTCTACTTCTTTGACTAAGGCTTCAACTTCACTCACTGCTTTATTAACTGCTTTAAGATCAATACCTGAAATATTTACTAAGCCCTTATCATTAACCTCAAGTTGTGCACCAGTTTCTGCAATTATTCTTTTGATTGTTTTTCCACCTGGACCAATTATTTCACCAATTTTTTCAACAGGGACTTTGACAACTTGAATTTTAGGAGCAAAAGTTGATACTTTTTCTCTAGGGGTTTTTAGAGTTTTAAGCATTTCCTCTAAAATATAATTTCTACCTACTTTAGCTTGTTTTAAAGCTTCCTCAAGAATCTCTATTGAAAGATTTAATGTCTTCACATCAAGTTGAATTGCAGTTACACCTTTAGCTGTTCCTGTAACTTTAAAATCCATATCTCCCATAAAATCTTCAAGTCCTATAATGTCAGTTAAAACTGCATATTTTTTATCATTCTCAATAACAAGACCAATTGCAATTCCAGAAACAGGAGAACTAATAGGAACACCTGCATCCATTAAAGACAATGTCGAACCACATGTTGATGCCATTGAAGTTGAACCATTTGAACTCATCATTTCTGAAACCAATCTTATTGCATAAGGAAACTTATCTTCTGAAGGAATAACTGGCTCTAAAGCTCTTTCCGCTAATGCACCATGTCCGATTTCTCGTCTTGATGGAGACCCAATTCTACCTACTTCACCTATTGCATAAGGTGGCATTTGATACTGATGCATATATCTTTTAAATTCTTCTCCTTCAGCAGTCTCAATTAACTGTCCCATTGATGGAGCACCAAGAGTCGCTACTGTTAATGCTTGTGTTTGACCTCTCTTAAAAATTGCACTTCCATGAGTTCTAGGAAGAACTCCTACTTCACTAGTGATTTGTCTTACTTGATCAAATTTCCTTCCATCTGGTCTTTTACCTGAAAGTATATCTTTTCTAACCTTTTCTTTGAATATTTTTTCAAAAGCTTCACCTGCAAGACCTTTTTCTACTTCATCAAATTCAGCCATTACAGCTTTTTTGACTTCCTGAATATCCTCTCCCCCCTCCAATTCCACAAATGATTTAACTAAACCATCTAATTTTTCTTCTATCAATTTCTTTACTTTCTTTTTAATGTCTTCCGTAACTAAATCTTCTGGAGCTACCTGTTTTTTATTACCAACTTCTTTAGCAAAATCTTCAATAAAAGAAATTACTTTCTTACTTTCTTCTTGAGCAAGCTTAATTCCCTCTAATACTTTTTCTTCAGGAACTTCTTTTGCTCCTGCTTCAAGCATGACTATTGCATTCTTTGAACAAGAAACAATCAAATCCAAATCTGAAGAAATTATTTCTGAAACTAAAGGATTAATAAAACAAGAACCATCTTTCATTCCAACTCTCAATATTGATACTGGCCCACCCCAAGGAATTGAAGATGAAGATAAAGCTGCAGAAACTGCAATAGCTGAAGGTATTGCAGGATCATTTTCCAAGTCAACTGATAATACAGTTACAATAACTTGAACATCTTTTTTGTAAGTTTTAGGAAAAAGTGGTCTTATAGATCTGTCAATTACTCTACCTGTTAGTATTTCATCGTCGGAGGGCCTTCCTTCTTTTTTTACCCATCTGCTTCCTTTAATTCTTCCTCCTGCATATAACCTTTCTTGGTAATCAACAAATAAAGGAAAATAATCTAAGTTTGTATCACTTGATGAAGTAACAACTGTTGCTAGTACCACAGTATCGCCATATCGTGCCAGTACCGCAGACGATGCTTGTTCAGCTAGGGTTCCAGTTGTTAGAGTTAATTTTCTTCCCCCTAAATCAATACTTTTTTCAATTTTTTTCATTAATTTATTTACCTAATTTTATATCTTTAGTAAGGCTTTTATAGCGATCCTCATCTCGCTTTTGAAGATATGACAATAATCTTCTTCTTTTAGCCACCATACTAAGAAGCCCCCTTCTTGAGTGAACATCTTTTTTGTGTTCTTTTAAATGAGAAGCTAATTTATCAATTTGCATTGAAAGAAGTGCAATTTGTACTTCTGGAGAACCAGTGTCACCTTTTTCTCTTGCAAATTTTTTAATAATTTCTTTTTTTTCTTCTTTTGCTAGTGCCATAAGTGTCCTTAAAGTCCTGAATTACCAGGAAAACAAAGTAATCGGTAAAATCCGAAAACATTGTTTACATCTTAGAAAGGTATAGTACCATAGCCAAAGAGAAAATACAAAAGCCAATCTTTAACTTAGGGTGTTGCCTTTATAGATTTTTGGGGCTAACCAATCTTGCGGAGTCTTTTCTTCCTGAACTTGTTTCCCTTCTGACAAAACATCTTTTTTGTATGGTTTTTGTGGAATTGAACCTGGAGGATAATTTACTCTTATCTCTTCTTTTCCAAAGTTAATTCTTCTACCTCCAGATTTCATTAAATTGGCAATTTTTTGAAAAGTGTCTGCAGTTACTTCAGGACCTTTAAAATCTTTGCTTGCCTCTTCAATACCAGCAATCAGATTTGTAGCAATATCTGCATCCAAATAAAAATTTCCATCTTCAATAAATGCGGTTACTATTTCAGAAACTGAAGAAGCAGGTCTTGCAAAAGAAATAAGTCCACTATATTCAATATCTTTTGTCCCAATATGAATAAGTTTTGAATTAGAAAAATCTTTACTTGTAACTATTGGAAAATGAGAAATATTTCCTCCACCTACTAAAATTACAGTATCTGCTGATATTCCTGAATTATAAATTTCAATATTTTCTTTTTTTGGTGAGACAAAACCTGGTTTGGGAATAACAGTTAGTTTAAATTCTCCATTTTCAATATCATAACTTACTCTCTCAATATTGCTTGCATCAAAATTAGGAAACTTAATTGTTAAGTTTTTACTACCAAGTTCAGTTGAAATTTTATCAACAGCTATAAGAGAGTTAAATTCAACAATCATTTCCGAAGGACAAGAAATATTAACTTCTTTTTGTTTATTTAAAGACAAAAAAAGTGAAAGACCAGCAGCCACTTGATCAAAATATGGTTTTGTAGGCAGAAGAATTAAAATTGAATTCGCAGATTCAATAACTGAATGAAAAGAATTTTCCATTTTTACTTTGCGACCGATACTAACATATCACCTTTAATAAAATCAAGCTGGGGAGAAAATAATATCCCAAATTCTTCTCCTTGACCGACTTCAGCTACTTCTTGTTTTTGTTTTTGGAGAGATATTGCTTTTACATCTCCCAATTCTATTTCTTCTCTGATTATTTTAAGTTTACTATCTTTATTTATTTTCCCTTGTAAAACTTTACAGCCAGCAATCCTTTTTTTATTAAAAGGAAAAATATCAATAATTTCTGCTTTTCCGATAACTTCTATTTTTATTGCCTTAACCATTTTTTCTAAGGTTTGAAATAATTCATATATCACTTTAAACGAATGAATTGTTACTCCTTCTGCTTCCGCAAGTTTTGAAACCGAATTAGAAACTTTTGATTCAAATGACAATATTGTTTTTGATTCCAATGTTTTAGCCAAAAGAACATTTGATTCATTTATATCACCAATTCCTGAATCAATAACAACAATTTCTTTAGGAATTTGATTTAATATTGCCTCTAAACAACCTGTGTTTTGGGCTTTTATTATTACTCCAATCTGGTCTTTATTAATCTCTAGATAATTTTTTTTAGTTTCTTTTTTTCCTTTATTATCAAACTCTGTTGAAAATAGTTTTGTACCAATTTCTGGTAATAGATCAAATCCGAGTATCTGAGCAGGGTCTCCTGGAAAGACTTTTTTAACATTTCCTTTATCGTTTTTAAGGTTTTTAACCTTAGCACATCCGCCTTCTATATATAGGGTATCTCCAACTTTGATAGAACCATTTCTTACAATAACATTAGCTAAAGGTCCACTTTTATCTTTTGATGTTTCAATAACAACTGCTTCCAGTTCTTTTTTTGGATCTCCTTCTATCTCAGAAACATCTGCCAATAAAGAGATTGTTTCCAATAAATCATCTATACCTTTACCTGATTTAGAAGATACTTCTATCCAAGGAATATCTCCACCTCTTTTTTCTAAAAGAATACCTTCTTTTTCAAGTTGGTTAAGTACAGATTCACTATTTGCAGTCTGTAAATCAACTTTGGTTATTGTAACGATAAAAGGTAGTTCTGACTTTCTTATATGGTCAATCGCTTCTTTTGTTTGAGGTTGAACTCCTGCATCAGAAGCCACAATCAATATTGCAATATCAGCAACTTTTGCACCCCTTGATCTCATTTTATTAAAAGCAGCATGTCCGGGAGTATCAATGAAAGTAATTTTTTTACCAGATTTTGTAATAATTTGTGATGCACCAATATTTTGGGTAATTCCACCAGCTTCTCTTAAGGCTACACGAGTTTTCCTGATATAATCCAATAGGCTGGTTTTACCATGATCTACATGACCTAGTACAACAACAACTGGTGGTCTAATATTTTTTTTATCCATTTTTACTTTTTCTCTGATCCTTTTGAGGAATTATTAGGACTTTTGAAGTCTAATTTGTAAGATTTTTAAATTTTCAAATTTATCATTTTAACAATCTTTTTAACTTCATTTTGTCTTTTTTTCCTCTTTGGAAATTTTAACCTCTTTTTTTCTTACTTTTTTAGGTTTTTCTTCCTTAACTTCTTCTTTTTTAATTTTTTTCTTACTTTTTTTAGAAACCAATTCTTCAACCTCTATTCTCCAACCTGTTAGTTTAGCTGCCAATCTAACATTTTGACCATCCTTTCCGATAGCCATAGAAAGTTGATCCTCAGGAGCCTGTACTCTAGCAGTTTTTGTGTCTTCATTAAGTATAATTTTTAAATTCTCAGCAGGTGAAAGTGAAGCTTCAATAAGTTCACTTAAATTTTCACTCCAAGGAATAATATCTACTCTTTCACCACCTAATTCATTAGTTACAGCCTGAACTCTTATACCTTTTTGACCAACACAGCTTCCAACAGGATCAACACCAGACTGTACAGATATAACTGCAATTTTTGTTCTTGTTCCTGCCTCTCTTGCAATTTCTTTAATAGTCACACTTCCTGAAGAAATTTCTGGCACTTCTCTTGAGAAGAGTTTTTCAACAAAACTTGGATCTGCTCTTGAGAGAATTATTTCTTTTCCTCTTGGTGTATCCAAAATCTCTTTTAGAAGGAACGTCATTCTTTGATTTAAGGATAATATTTCATTAGGTATTCTTTCCTCGGCTGGCATTATTGCCTCAGTTCTTCCTAAATCGATTCTTACATTTGGTCCATCAAACCTTAATACCATACCAGAAAGTAAATTTCCGACTTTATCTGAAAATTCATCCATTACAGCTCCTTTTTCTGCTTCTCGTATTTTTTGATGGATTACTTGTTTTGCAGTTTGCGCTGCAATTCTTCCAAATCCAGGAGGTGTTACATCTTTTTTTTCTTTCAATTTTTCTACTGGCCAAGAAAATACTTTTGCCTCACCGTTAACAGAATTAATTTTAACTTCAAACTCCATTTCTTCCGTATCATCACCACGCTCCTTTGCATCTCTCCTATAAGCTGCAATTATTGCTTGTTTTATAGTTTCTAAAATTACAGAAGCATCAAGCCCTCGCTCTGTTGCGATTGCTTTTAATGCTTGGGCAAATTCTGTTCTTGGTGTTTGCATATTAAAAAAAAAGGTGGGTTTAAACTCCCACCAAATACTCCTCACAATCAAGGCAATTTTACTCTTAAAGCATCTTCAAGTCAAACATTTAATTTTAAAAACCTTCTTCTTTTAAACTATCAATTGTTCTTTTTTGTTCTCTACTTAACTTTTCAGGAATAGTGACAAATATCTTTACATATTCATCACCCTTTCCTCTTCCATGTGGAGCCTGTACTCCTTTACCCCTTAACCTTATCATTGTTCCTGATTGAGTACTTGGTCTAATTTTTATTTTTACTTCATCATTAACAGTGGGAACCTTTATTTCACCACCAAGTGTTGCTAAAGAAAAAGGAATGCCAAATTTCAGGTAAATATCATAGCCTTCTCTTTCAAAAACATCATGGGGTCTAACATTTATAGAAAGAGTAAAATCTTTAAAGCTAATTCTTGAACCTTCATCAACACCAGCAGGAATTTTTATTTTTCTTTTCTTTCCTTCAATTTCTACCTCTTTTTCAACTCCTTTGACAGCTTGCATAAAATCAATAGTTATTCCATAACGAGGAACCTGTCTTCTTTGTCTAAAAGGTGTCCCTCCAAAAAATTGTTCGAAAATATCAAAAGGGTCACCGAAATCAAATCCAGCAAAAGGGGATCCTCCACCAGATGAAGTATATGTATATGTAAAAGGCCCATGTTTTCCTCCTTGAGAAAAAGGTTGCCCAGAAAAACCACCCTGATTTGCAAAACCACCACCTGGAGTAAATGCAGCATGTCCAAATTGGTCATATGCAGATTTTTTCTGAGAATCAGAAAGAATTTGATATGCTTCGTTTATCTCTTTAAAACGTTTTTCAGCCTCTTCTTTATTATCTTTATGTCTATCAGGATGCCACTCCAAAGCCTGTTTCCTATATGCTTTTTTTATTTCTTCTGCGGAAGCATTTTTAGAAACTCCTAAAATATCGTAGTAATCAGATTTTGCTGCCATATATTTTATTTTAATAAAAAAACCTCGAACCTGCCGAGGCTATATCAACTAAATTTAATAAATACTATTCAACAACCTCTCCTTCTTCAACTTCACCGTCTTTCTTCTCTTTCTTTTTTTCTTCTTTGTTTTCTTCTTTCTTCTCTTCTTTAGAAGCCTCTTTTTTTTCTTGAGATTGATACATTGCTTGACCTATTTTTGATAATTCGTCAGAAAGTTCCTTTGTAACCTTTTCATAGTCCTCTTTTTTAGAGTCTTCTTTTTTAAGAACATCTTTTACTGCAGTTATTTTTTCTTCAACTTTTCCTTTTATGTCCTTAGGTGCCTTATCTCCAGCATCTTTCAAAGCTTTTTCAGCTGCAGCAACCATTGAATCAGCCTGATTTTTAGCCTGAATTACTTCAGCCTTTTTCTGATCTTCTTCTTTGTTTTTTTCTGCTTCTTCTTGAGCTTTTTTAACTTCATCATCAGAAAGGCCTACTGCTCCAGTAATTTTAATGTTTTGAGTTTTTTCAGTTGCTTTATCTTTTGCAGTAACAGTCAAAATTCCACTCGTATCAAGATCAAAAGTTACCTCAACTTGAGGAACTCCACGAGGCGCAGGAGGAATTCCATCTAAAACAAATTTCCCCAAGGATTTATTGTCAGCACTCATAGGACGCTCCCCTTGGCTTACATGAATTTCAACCTGAGTCTGATTATCTGCTGCAGTTGAGAATATTTCAGTTTTACTTGTAGGAACAGTCGTGTTTCTTGGAATCATAGGTGTCGCAACTCCACCTAAAGTTTCTATTCCCAAAGTTAGAGGTGTTACATCCAATAAAAGTATGTCTTTAACTTCTCCTCCCAAAACTCCTGCTTGAATTGCTGCACCGACTGCAACTACTTCATCCGGATTAACTGATTGGTTAGTATCTTTACCAAAAAACTTCTTAACAGTTTCTACAACTTTTGGCATCCTAGTCATTCCTCCAACTAAAATAACTTCATCTATATCTTTTACTTGAAGCTTTGAATCTTTTAAACATGCCTCAACTGGCTTGATTGTTTTTTCAATTAATTCTTCTACCAAACTCTCAAGTTTTGCTCTTGTTAATTTTAATGTCAAATGAAGTGGCTGACCATCTTTTTGAGTAATATAAGGCTGATTAATTTCAGTTTCTTTACTGGCTGAAAGCTCAACTTTTGCTTTTTCTGCAGCATCTCTTATTCTTTGTAAGGCTTGTTTATCATTTTTTAGATCGAAGGCATATTCTTTTTTAAATTCTGAGACTATCCAATCAACAATTTTTTCATCAAAATCGTCTCCCCCCAAATGGGTATCAC
>JAHKAL010000047.1 GCA_018826545.1 Patescibacteria group bacterium
AGAAAAAATTAAAAATAGAAAAAATGAAGCTTATAAAACACTCGTTTTTGTTCTTAAAAAATCTTTACAATTACTGCATCCTTTTATGCCTTTTCTAACTGAGAAAATTTGGCAAATTGGTTTTTTTGAAAAAGAAAAAACTCTTCTTATCAATTCTTCTTGGCCAAAGTAATTGCTTGTATTATTCTTTCTAAAACTTCATAATTAGTTTTCAACTCTGCCTATGCCCAAAATAAACAAAACAAAAAATAACAACTTAATAAGATTAATCGAATATTTTTTTATATTAGTTATTTTATTCTTAACTGCAATTAATCTAAACGTTTCTTCAAAAGAATCTAAAGTACTAGGAGCTGAAATTGAAGATATTAACCTAACAAATGAAAAAATATCTTATTTGGAAAATCTTATAAATGAAAATCCCTTATACTTTAATGGTTACTTAGAACTAATTACACTTAATATTCAAGAATCAGATTTCGATAAAGCGACTGAGTATTTTAATATTGCAAAATCAATAAATCCAAATTCTCAAATAATAAAATCGTTTGGGAAAACTTTAAATATTAAATAATTATTTTCCCTTTTTTGGAGGTTCACTTTCAGCTGTTTTAGTCTCAGTTTCTTTAGTCTCTGATTCTTTTTTGCCCTCTTCTTGATTTTTACCCTCTACCTCTGTCTCACCCTCCGCTTCTGTCTCACCCTCCGCTTCTGTCTCTGTTACTACAGGTTCTTCAACTTCTTCCTTTTGAGGAGGTTCAACTTTTACAATAATTTCTTCTAAATCTGCCTTAACCTCGACTTTAGTTTTATCTATATCTAAATCCTTTATATATATAGCTTGATCAACTTCTTCCAATTTAGAAATATCTATAACAAATTTTTCTGGTAAATTGTTTGGGAGTGCTTCTACTTCAATTTCATTAATATATAAAACAACAGTTCCTATACTTTGTTTTTCTGCAGGAGATACTCCAGTTAACTCAATAGGCACATCTGCTGTAACTTTTTCTTTTAGATCAACTTGGTGAAAATCAACATGAATAGGAACATCATTGACAGGATCCATCTGGACATTTGAAACTAAGACTGCCCTTGCTTCTTTTTTACTATCACTTTTTATCTCAAGGTAAATAAGTCCAGTTTCTCCCACTTCTTTGAAAACTTTTTTAAAATCATCAAGTTTTACACTTATAGCCTTAGACTTAATTTTTTTACCATAAATATTAGCAGGCATTATTCCCTCTCTACGAAGTTTATTAACCTTTCTTCCTTTAAGAGTTCTTGACTCTACATTTAGAACCTTTTTATCCATTTTTCCTATTTACCAATAAATAAGAGGGAAAACGTCCCTCGTAAGTAATGTATTATAAACGTAGCTACCCTGGCTGGTCAAGGTAAAGAAAGAATTCCCTTCAATGTTCATATTATTCGGTAAAAATAAATTAATTGATAATTTATCATTTACAGTACCTGCTTGTTTTCTAAAATAGGTTCCAAACTCTCCGCCTAAGTAGAAATCCAATTTATTAGCAATTGTATTTGACCAAGTAAACTCTATTGTTTTTTCTTCACCTGGTCCTACAACAATTAAAGAACCAGCTTCTTTATAATTTGCTAAAGATTCAATCTCTGGAATTACAATATTTTCCTGACCATATTCTAAAATTTTTACATCTTCAAATTTTGATCCAGGTAAACCCAATACTCTTATATAGCCTTTATACCTTACCTTATCTCCTAAGACAGGATTTGCGTTGTTTTTTAAAGTAATTCTTAGATTATTTGTAACTTTACTATCACTTAAAAAAACATTCAAAAGTGATGACCTCTCAATAAAATAATTTGCTTTATTTACTCCAACATTAGCATCTACATAAGATACGAAATTGTAAAAACAATTGCCTAAACAATTTTTTGAAACTACTCCCCCATCAAAACTAAAATTGGAAATTTCTTTTTGAATGTCGGCATTATGAAAAAATAACTGAATATGCTTTTCTTCTAATCCATTTATAAATACTTTTGCAATTTTTAGGTTATTTATATTCTCACTGCTTACTAAAGTATTTATTAACTCTCTTGAGAGTGCTGCTAAAAAATTAGATTTTTTTCTTGATCCTGGAAAGAAATTTTCTTCAACCTCAAACTGTGTAACATCGTAAATGTTACTATAATCAATTGTTTTATTGTAATCACTTAAATTAATAGGA
This sequence comes from Patescibacteria group bacterium, assembly GCA_018826545.1. GTDB lineage: Bacteria > Patescibacteriota > Microgenomatia > UBA8517 > UBA8517 > JAHKAL01. The sequence continues at coordinate 2,214 of JAHKAL010000047.1, forward strand.
CCCGTAACTTTCAATAATTCTTTTACTATTTCTAGATCTATAGCAAATACTCCATCTACTTTTTGATCAATTTCTTTTTCCAAAAACCATTCTATTTTATTCGCAGAACTAGGAAAATCTGGATCCCAATTCGCGTCCCTTAAATACCATCCACCTTCTTCTAAATATTGTTTTATTGGGAAAGGTGGATCGACATGCCCCTTAAGTTGACCATCAGCAGAATAAACATCTTGGACATTAATGTCCATCATTCTTCCTCCTTCAAAAGTAATCAATGCAAAAGACCCAATAAAGCCACCTGTTGGTCTTAATTCCATATTGTTTTGGAATAACACTAAATAAGTTCTTTTTTCCTTTGACCCCAAAATATCATCTAAACTGTCTGAAATATTTCTTGAAAACAGTACTACCTTTTTTAAAGAATTTAAACGTTGTTTAGGTATATATTTATAAATTGTTTGTTTTAAGGGACTTTTTAAGGAATCTACTTCACTTATTAAAAAACTTATCTCTTTATATAAAGAATCAAATTCTAAATAAACATCATTTGATATTGCCAAAATTGAATATAAGTCATTCCCAAAAATTTTTGGTGGTAAAGAGTCTAATATATTATATATATGTAGTCCTCTCTCAGCGATTTTATTTCCATCTTTAATTAAGCTAGATATTACATAAGGACCTTCATATATAGAGCCAACCAATGGTAAGTTAGACAAAAAACCCAAAGACTTCTTAGATAGCAGCGAGGATTGTTTACTTATATTAAATAGAACGACGGACAAAGATTTATTCCCTTTTTCAAGGGAGTTAAAAGACATAATAAATGAGGATGCTGAAAAAAGCATTATTACCAAGGGAAAGGACAATAAAACAATAGCTATAAATAATCCGTAAAAAATACCTGCTTTTGGTAGAATTCTTTTCTTAATATTTAAGAACTTTAATTTAAGTTTGTTTTCGAATTTTAAATTCAAATTTATTTTAGGAAAAACGAAATTATAAGATTGCTTCTTTCTTATAGCTTTTTTTACAGGTTCAGTTCTTAATGATTTGTTTCTTTCTAAATACTCAATTGTATCTTTAATAGAATAAGTAAAATTAATTTGAAATATATTTTCAGTAAATTTGCCCACCTTCAATCTTGTTTGTTCATATGAATTTAACTGTTTATTTAAAATAAATTTGCTGTTAACTAGATAATTTATAAATGTTTCTACAGATGTATCCTTACCAATTAATGCAATCTCGTTTGAAGGTGGACCAAAAGAAAAAAGATTACTAGATATCTCTCCAACTATATCTTTAGCAAGTAAAGGATAAAGAGAAGCCGTATCTTTAACAACTACTCCCTTTTTTAATAAATTAATTATCTTATAAATGTAAGAGAGATTATTTATGTTTGGACCTAGAATATCCCCAATATAAAAATACTCAACATCTATATTCTTATTTGTAAACAAAGACTTAATATCTATTAGATTCCGTTTATCTTCTATACTTTCAACCTGAAATGGAAAAAGCATAAACTTTTTACC
>JAHKAL010000048.1 GCA_018826545.1 Patescibacteria group bacterium
AGATTTATTTTTTAATTTTAGAAAATATAGTCCAACCCAAAAAATTAATGATGATATTGCAAATCCCAAAAAGCCCGACCTAGATTTTGTATATAAAAGGGTAAGAAAAATAATTGTTGAGACTATTCCAAAAAATATTCTATTGTTTTTAACTTTTAATATAAATACATAAGTTAAAGGAATAATTGCTACAATCCAGGCAGCTAGCCAATTTGGTTGACCTAATGTGGAAAAAACTCTTTCTGAAACATCCTGAACCCAGAGCTCTTTATCTATTCCAAAGTGCTCTAATATTCCATAAATACAAACTAATAAAGATGAAAAAATTAATGCTTTTATTGAGTTGACAGCTTTTTTTGAATCTATATTACTAACAAATGCCCAATAGAGGAGTGCAAAAGATATTAAGGAAAGAAAACCTCCATTAAATCTTGAATAGTATCCAAAAATTGAAGTTCGCGTGTCTATACTTACCAGAGTTGAAAGAAGTTGTACTGTTAAAAATATAATTAAGGGAGTATCTAAAATTGTGCGACGGAATATTAATCTTCTTTTAACAAGGCTTTTAGACACCCAACAAAAAGCTATTAAAAGAGTAAGGATATAGATAACAATAATTTTGTTAAATTCAAAAAGCTCATAAGAAAAAGGCCAAAGGACTATTGGAATTAAGAAGAATAATAAATAAAATAATATCTCCAATAGTTTTCTAAAAAATTTCATCTTTAGAAAGAATTTATCACAATAAATTAGGCTTTGAAATAGCTGTTAGTTCTGATTATACTTGGGAGCAATGAGAATTCCTGTTATTGATAGAATCTTCGGATATTTTTCCCATGATGTGGGAATAGATTTGGGAACTGCAAATACTTTAGTTTTTGTTAAAGGAAAAGGAATTGTAATTCGTGAACCATCAGCTGTTGCCAGAAACAAAAAAACAAAAGAAATTTTAGCAATAGGTTCTTCTGCTAAAAAAATGTTAGGTAGGGCCCCTGGGACTATTGAAGCGATTCGTCCTTTAAAAAATGGAGTTATTGCTGATTTTGATGCAACTGAGGCGATGCTTACTCATTATATTAAAAAAGTACATGAATCTGGTAGTAGTTTTCCTAAAATTCCAAAACCAAGAGTGGTAATTGGAATTCCATCGGGGGTTACTGAAGTTGAAAGAAGAGCTGTTGCTGATGCAGCTGTTGCAGCTGGTGCAAGAGAAGTTTATTTAATAGAAGAACCAATGGCTGCAGCCATTGGAGCAGGTCTTCCAGTTGAATCTCCTGAGGGAATATTTATTGTTGATATTGGAGGAGGAACAACTGAAGTTGCTGTAATTTCGATGGGCGGAATAGTTCTGGGTAGATCAATTAGGGTAGCTGGAGATGAAATGGATGAAGCAATTGTAAATTACATGAGACTTAAATATTCGCTTTTAATGGGACTTCCGACCGCGGAGGAAGTAAAAATTAGTATTGCCTCAACTTCTGTAGGTAAAGAAAAGTTTACTGTCGTAAGAGGAAGAGACTTAGAAACCGGTCTCCCTAAATCTCTGAAAGTTTCTTCAGAGGAAATAAGAGAGGCTCTAGCACCAATAATTCAAGAAATTATTAGCAATATTTCAGACACTTTGGAAGAAATACCACCAGAGTTGTTAAGCGACATTATGGAAAAAGGAATTGTACTAGCTGGTGGAGGATCTTTAATTCCTGGAATTGATAAAACAATCAGTGAATTAACTAAAATGCCTGTTTGGATTGCTGATGACCCTATAACTTGTGTTGTAAGAGGTTGTGGAAAAGTCTTGGAAGATTATTCACTTCTTAATAAAATAAGAATAACTAAAGGGCTTAAATAAAAAATGAAAACACTTGCCGTCTCAACCGGAAATGAAAGCAGGTTTTCATGGTTTTTAAAAGGATTATTAATATTATCTTTTTTGTTTCTTGTTGCTAGACTTTTTGAACTTCAAATAATAAAAGGGAATTATTACAAGAATCTTTCCGAAGGAAATAGAATTAGAAAAGTAAAAATAGTTGCTCCGAGAGGAAAAATTTATGCCAGGGGTGGAGAAATTTTGGTTGGAAATAAAAAAATCGAAAAAAAGATTGAATTTGAAGATAATGGTGAAATTAAAAAAACAGAAGCCAAAGACATTAATGAAACTGATTTAGTAATAACTGAATATGAAAGATTTTATCCCTTAAATGAAGCTTTTCTACATGCTGGTGGATATATTTCAGAAGCAAATGAAAATGAAGTGGGGAAGATTAATCCCAAATGTTCTGAAAAAGGAGCAATAAAACTTGGTTCTTTGATTGGAAGAGGTGGATTGGAGCAATATTATGAATGTGATCTTTCAGGGATTGATGGAGAGGAACTTATTGAAGTAGATACTTTGGGGAGGAAAGTTAGGGTTTTAGGATTAAAAGAACCAGTACCTGGAAAAGACATTAGAACTTCAATTGATTATGATTTACAAAAAGAACTTCCAAATTTAATGACAGATAAAAAAGGAGCAGTAATAGTTAGTGATCCATATGGAAATGTTATTTCTCTTTATTCAAATCCATCTTTTAATCCAAATTATTTTGGGAAAAAACAATATTCCAATGAAGTAAACAATGTTTTAAAAGATGATAGCTTGCGCTTATTTAATAGGGCTATTGGTGGAATTTATCATCCTGGATCCGTTTTTAAACCGATTGTTGCAATAGCAGCTTTATCAGAAGGAAAAATTGACAAAGATTACAAGTATTTAGATGAAGGAGTTATAAGAGTAAATGATTATTCTTATTCAAATTGGTACTTTACCCAGTATGGGAAAACTGAAGGAGAAATTGGTATTGTAAGAGCTCTAGCTCGTTCAACAGACACCTTTTTTTATACAGTAGGTGCACTGTTGGGACCTGATTATATTGCTTATTGGTCCCAAAAATTTGGGTTAGGAAAGGGCACTAATATTGATCTACCTGGAGAAGTTAAAGGTTTAGTTCCAACTCCATCATGGAAATATGAAGTTAAAAAAGAACAATGGTTTTTGGGAAATACTTACCACATATCAATTGGTCAAGGGGATTTGGCAGTTACTCCAGCTGAAATAAATATAGAGACATCTGTTATTGCAAATAATGGGAAAAAATGTGATTTAACAATTGCAAGTAAAGAAACAAATAAAAATTGTGAGGATTTAAAAATAAAGTCAGATTATCTTAGTCAAGTAAAAGAAGGAATGGTTGAAGCTTGTTCAGCTGGTGGAACTGGATATACATTTTTTGATTTTGAACCAAAAGTTGCATGTAAAACAGGAACGGCTGAAACTAATGTTGATGGAAAGACTCATGCATGGTTTACAGTTTTTGGACCTAGTGACTATCCTGAAATTGTTGCAACTATCCTAGTTGAAGGAGGAGGTGAAGGATCAAGTATTGCAGGACCGATTGCAAGAAACATTTTTGATTTTTGGTTTCATAGAAAAGAGTTTGAAGAAAAAAAAGAAAAAATAAATTTATTAGAGTGACAGAAAAAGAATATTTAGTAGGATTATATGCATTTACCCTTTTTGGTCCAAAAAGACTGGATCTTCTTCTTTCATTTTTTGGGAGTGCAAAGAATATTTGGAATATAAATAAAAAAGAACTTATAAATATTGGATTGTCAGAGAATATGGTTTCTAAGTTTTTTTTCCACAAAAAAAAGTTTGATTTTAAAAACTATTTTCAGAAACTTAAAAAACTTTCAATTAATGTAATTTCCTACAAAGAAGATGAATACCCTAAAAATTTATTGGGATTGGAAGATGCTCCTACTATTTTATATATAAAGGGAAAAATATTAGAGACGGACATTAAAAGTATTGCTGTTGTTGGAACTAGAAAAAATACTTTATATGGTGAAACTATTGCCAGGATGTTTACAAAAGATTTAGTAAAGGCTGGATTTACAATTGTTTCAGGTCTTGCAAGAGGAATCGATACTTTAGCTCATAAAACTACGTTAGAGGAAAAAGGTAGAACAATCGCTGTTTTAGGTTGTGGACTGGATCAGGTATATCCGCCAGAAAATTCTTATTTGGCTGATTTAATTATTAAAAATGGTGCAGTTATTTCAGAGTATCCTTTAGGATATCAGATTAAAGCGAGTAATTTTGTAAATAGAAATAGAATTATATCAGGAATTTCAAAAGCTACTTTAGTTATTGAAGGTGCAGAAAAAAGTGGAACATTGTTAACTGCATCCCAAGCTGCAGTTCAAGGAAAAACTGTGTATGCAGTCCCGGGAGATGTTAGATCGTTTTTGTCTGCCGCACCACATTTTTTAATTAGAAATGGAGCAATTTTAGTAAGATCAGCAAAAGATATTATTGATGATAATGTATGATAATTATGGTATTTTTTATAGAGTGTTTATAATACAAAAGTATTTTTTATGAATTTAATAATTGTAGAGTCGCCAACAAAAGCCAAAACTTTAGGAAAATTTTTGGGAAAAGATTTTGAATTGCTGGCAACAAAAGGACACATTAAAGATTTACCCAAAAGTACTTTAGGGATTGAAATTGAAAAAAAATTTAAACCAGATTATATTCTTGTACAAAATAAAGAAGGTGTAATTAAAGATATTAAAAAGGCTTCAAAGAAAGCAAAAAAAATATATCTTGCAACAGATCCTGATCGTGAAGGAGAAGCAATTAGTTCCCATGTAAAAGAAATTGTTAATGATGATCCTAAAATTAAAAGAATTGTTTTCCATGAAATTACAAAATCTGCTGTTGAAGAAGCTTTAAAAAAACCGGGAAAAGTTGATAAAAATTTAGTTAATGCTCAAATTGCAAGAAGAGTACT
>JAHKAL010000049.1 GCA_018826545.1 Patescibacteria group bacterium
AGTTATTTGACTACTGTTGGTGATGCTTCACAGTCAATTTATTCTTGGAGAGGGGCAGACTATAAAAATATAAACTATTTAGTAAGGGACTTTCCAAAAATAGAAATAATAAATTTAGAGCAAAATTATAGATCTACTAAAAATATTCTTAGTGCTGCGAATTCAATAATTACAAAAAACACTTCCCATCCGATTTTAAAACTTTGGACAGAAAACAAGACAGGAGAAAAAATTAAAATATACACAGCAAGAAGTGGTTTTGATGAAGCAAATTTTATTATTGATAAAATTCAAAAACTAACTGTAGGTTACTGTCAGAAAAAATATTCCTTTAAAGATATTACGATTTTATATAGAACCAATGCCCAATCAAGAGTATTAGAAGAAGCTCTTCTTCATGCAGGAATTCCTTACAGTCTAGTTGGAGGAATAAGGTTCTACGATAGAAAAGAAGTAAAAGATGTAATTTCTTATTTAAGACTTTTAATAAATTCTAAAGATAAAGTCTCAGAAAAAAGAATCTTAAAACTTGGAAAAAGAAGATTTCAAAAATTCTTAGACTGGAAAGATAAAATAACAGAAATTGAAAATCTTACTACTCTTGATCTTTTAGATAAAACCTTAAAAGAAGTCAATTATCTTTCACTTTTTGAAAAAGAAACTGAAGAAAATTTAACAAAATTAGAAAATATAAAAGAACTAAGATCTGTAGCAACAGAATTTCCTGAAATAAATGACTTTTTGGAAAATGTTGCCTTAGTTGAAGCAGAAAAAGATTCAAAAGGTAGAATTACAAAATCACATAACAATAATGCGATTACTTTAATGACTCTTCACGCAGCAAAAGGTCTTGAATTCCCAATTGTTTTTATAGTTGGTATGGAAGAAGGACTTTTCCCCCACTCCAGAAGTCTTTTTGAACCAGGACAACTTGAAGAAGAAAGAAGACTTGCTTATGTAGGTATCACAAGAGCTAAAAATTTACTTTATCTATCATATGCATCAAAAAGACTTTATTTCGGAGAGAATGTTTCAAACCCCCCAAGTCGGTTTATTATTGATATCCCCGAAGACTTGTTAGAAAATATTGGTACAAAGATAGATTACAGGAGTCTAATGAAAGGTATTGATGACATCGAAGAAATAGATGATATAAATTTTTAATAATGATTGATCAAAAGACATTCAATAATAAATCCACCCATCCACTTCAAACTTGGGAATGGGGGGAGTTTAGAAAGACTTGGGGGAATAAGGTTGTCCGTTTTCCTTTTGGACAAATTACAATTCATAAAATTCCTTTTCTTCCATACAAAATTGGCATATTTGTAAAAGGATTAAAACCAAACAAAAATCAGCTTTCTACATTAAAAGAATACGCAAGTAAAAATAAAATATTTTTCATCAAACTAGAACCAAACTTCGTTCCAAAAAATAGAAAACAAAAGGAAGAATTAATAAAACTTCTTCAAAAACAAGGCTGTAAAAAGGGCAGAAGACTTTTTACTCCTCAAACTTTTTGGATTGATTTAACTAAATCAGAAGAAGAACTATTAAAAAGTTTCTCATCAAAGACCCGCTACAACATAAGACTCTCTGAAAAAAAGGGTATTGTAATTAAGGAAGATAATTCAGATAGAGCTTTTAGAAAATACCTGGAACTTACCTTTCTAACAGCAAAAAGACAAGGTTTCTTCGCACATACTAAAAAATATCACGAACTTATGTGGAAAATACTTAAGTCAGCAAATATATCTCACCTTTTAGTGGCTTCCTATAAAGGGGAAATATTAACTACTTGGATACTTTTTGTCTGGAAAGATTTTCTTTATTACCCTTATGGGGCATCGAGTAATAAATTTAAAAACTTAATGGCTAATAATTTAATTATGTGGGAGGCAATAAAATTTGGAAAAAAATTAAACTTAAAAACATTTGATCTTTGGGGGAAAGAAGAAGGAAAAGGTTTTACTAGATTTAAAGAAGGTTATAATCCCCAGGTAGTGGAATTTATTGGAACATGGGATCTTATCATCAATAAACCTATTTATTATATTTATCGAACTGTAGAAAGCATTAGGTGGTTTATACTTAAAAAGATGTCGTTCTTAAAATCCCATGGTTGATATCCGTCAAACACAACAATATGCAAATTATCTCCAGAAAAACGGATGGATTATAGAAAATAATAAAGGTAATTATATTTTTACCAAAAAGATTCCGATAGTCGGTTTTATTGTTAAAATTCAAAGACCTGAATTTATAGACTACAAAAAAATTAATGATCTGACAAAAAAATATAAAGCATTCCAAATTATGATTGAGCCAAAAAATGACTTTGACATTAAAAATCTAACCCAAATGGGTTATAAAATTTCTAAATCCCCTTTTCTTCCTTCAAAAACTCTAAAATTAGATTTAACAGCTTCAAAAGAACAAATATTAAAAAATGTTAAAAAAGATGCAAGAAGAATTATCAGGAGGGAAACAGAATTAAAAATAGTTAATTCTGATAACAATATTCAACTGTTCAGAACGGCCTGGAAAAAATCTATTGGTCTAAAAAGATATATTCCCTCTATAAAAAGTTTAGAATCATTAAAAAAATCTTTCAAGAAAAATTGTTTCTTTGCGCTTTCTGAAACAAAAAATGCTGGTGCAATATTCTTGATTGCCGATAAAACTGCATATTACTGGCAGGCATTTACAAACAAAAAAGGAAGAAAAGATAAAGATCAATATAAAATTGTTTGGGAAGGAATTTTATGGAGTATAAAAAATGGAGCAAAAGTTTTTGATTTTGAAGGAATTTACGATGAAAGATTTCCAAATAAAACTTGGTTAGGTTTCACACATTTTAAAAAGAGCTTTGGAGGAGAAGAATTCCAATATCCTGGTTGTTTTGTTAAAACAAGAAAACTAAAATTATTAAAATGAAAAAAATTGAAAAAAAATGTTGGCCTGAATATTTTAAAAAAATTCTTTCTGAAGATAAAACTTTCGATGTAAGACTCGCTGATTGGAAATGTAATGTTGGTGATATATTGGTTTTAAAAGAGTGGAATCCTCAAACTAAAAACTTTACAGGAAGATCAATAGAAAAAAAGATAACCTACATTGCAAAAACCAAAGATTTAAAATTTTTTAAAAAAGGAGAAATAGGTAAATATGGATTTCAAATAATTGGGCTTAAATAACTACCTTTTAACATTACAAAGAAGTTTATACTCACAATTTCTACATAAATAATTTTCTGAACAAGCAAAATCTGACTTTTCAATTTCGTCTCTTATTTTGAATATTTCCATCTTTGCTTTTTCTAAATCTTCTTTCGTACGAACAGTTGTAATTTTCTCTTGTTCATCCAAATAATATAAAGACAATCTAATTTGTTCTGGTTTTTTATTAAAAAGCTCTTCAGGAATTTCAGTTGCAGCAATTCCATAAAATGAAAGCTGTAAATTTTTATCAACTTCTTTTTGGGAAGGAATATTTGCTCCAGTTTTATAATCAATAATTTCAATTGATCCATCAGAAAAAACATCAACCCTATCTATAACACCACCAATTTTAAGTGGTTTAACATTTTTATCCTCCAACTTAAGAGGAATTGTAAAGGGTTTTTCTAAAGCAACTGGTAAATTCTTTGGGTCAAATCCTTCTTTCAAAAACCCTGCAAGATATAACTTCCCTTTCTCATAAAACTTTCTTTCATGCTTTTTAGTTTTAAATCCTTCTTTTACCCAGCTATTTCTTAAACACTCAAAAATTAATTTCTCTGTTGGTCTTTTTCCGGACAAAACCAAGTTGTAAAAATCTTTTAAAGTTGCATGAACAGATGTACCAAAACTCTGGGAGGCTGTTTGAGGAGTCGGTACTTTAAAAATATATCTTAATTTGTAATGAAGAGGACAGATTTGAAAAGTATTTATCTGAGAGTATGAAAGATAATTAATGTTCAAAGGAACTTTTATATTATCTATCTTCTTTTTCTTATTTTTATTTGAATAATCCAGAAAACTTAATTGTTTACTATCTATTAATTTTTGCTCTGATGAAATTAAATCGTCTCCCAAAGCTTCGTAAATAAAAGGAGAAAGATTTTTTTCTCTTTTACCTTCTCCATAATAATTTGCTCCAGTTAAATAAAGCACTTCTTTAGCCCTAGTCATTCCCACATAAAAAAGTCTTCTTTCTTCTTCCAAGTGATAGTCTCCAACAGGAAGTATTTCTTTTATAATACTTTCAGGAATTGGAATCTGTTCTCTTCTTTCTAAAGAAGGGAATCTTTGGGAAACAAGGTTAACCAGAAAAACAACAGGGAACTCCAACCCTTTTGCTGAATGCAGAGTTAAGATATTGACTGCATTAACATTGGTCCAATCATTATCAATAGCCAGTGGTGATTCTCCCAACTCAGTTGAAAGCTCTATCCAATCAACAACTGCAGAAACTGTTGCATCTTCATGATTAATTTCATAACTTTTTAACTTATCAAAAAACTTTGAAATGTTGGATGCCTTTTTTTCTACATCAACACTATCTGGATTTAATAATTTTGGTAAAAGACCAGTTTCTTCCAGAAAATAATAAAGAAGTTGTCCTGCAGTTTCTTTCCTTACCAGCTTCAGGTGTTTAACGATAATAGCTATTAAATCTTTTATCTTTTCTTTTGTATCATCTGCAACAGCAATATCGTCAATTTTTTCGCAAGCTTCAAACAAACTTAAGTTATATTTTCTTGCATAATTTCCCATTGCTGCCAAATCACGGGGTGATATATCAAAGAACTCCATAGATAAAACCCTATATAAAGAAACAGAATCACTAAAATCATATAAAACTCTTAAATAAGAAATTAAATCGATCACTTCCTGTTGTCTAAAAAGTCTACCCGGTCCTAAAAATTGATATGGAATCCCCTTTCTTAAAAATGCCCTTCCAAACGGTTCTGAATGATTGTTCGCTCTTACTAAAATAGCAAAATCTTTATAATCATATTTTTTATCCTTAATAAGCTTCTCAATTATTTGGGCTACTTGGTCTGCTTCATTTTCTACTCTATCAACATGGATAAATTTAATTATTTCCCCATCTTTTTTAACTTGAGAAAAAAGTCTTTTGTCTATCTTTTCGACAACTTCCAATCTATCAGGATTATTGTGTTGTATAAGTTTGTATGCTTTATTTAAAATCTCCTGAGTAGAACGGTAGTTTTTAGTTAAAACAATAACTTTAGATTTTGGAAAAGATTTCTTAAATTGAATAATATTACTGACGGAAGCTCCCCTAAACCGATACACGGCTTGATCATCGTCTCCTACAACCGTAATATTTTTCTTATTATCTACTAATATCTTCGCCAATTCATTTTGAGCAAAATTAGTGTCTTGAAACTCATCAATTAATATGTATTTAAACTGTTTTTTATATCCAGCTAAAACATTTTTTCTTTGTCTAAAAAGATCCAATGTTTTTACAATCAAATCTCCGAAATCTAATACGCCCTCTTTTACTTTTAGCTCGTCATATTTTTTATATGCCTTAGAAAGTTCTTCATATTTCTCGTTTTCTAATTTTTCCTCTTTCAAAAGTTTTTTACCTTTGTTTTTTATCTTTATTTTCTTCAACCATTCTTGGTAGTCATTTGGAAATACATCTTCATCTTGAAGACGGGAGAAGTGTTGTAACATTCCCCCAATAAACTTATTAGGATTTCCTAAAGGCCTAAAATAATCCAAATCAAATTCAAAAAAATGATCTCTAATAAACTGAATACTTTCAGATTGAGTCATTAGTTTATATCTAGGGTCAAGACCAATATTTAAAGCTTCTTGTCTTAAGACTCTGTCGCAAAAAGAATGGAAAGTTGAAATCCACATTTGGGTATATCCATAGGGCATTGCAATATCCACCCTTTCTTCCATTTCTCTTGCAGCTTTATCTGTAAATGTTAGAGCTAAAATTTCTTGAGGTTTTGCAAGTTTTGAAAGAATTAAATATTTAATTCTTTCGGTTATTACTATAGTTTTTCCAGTTCCTGCCCCAGCAATAATTAAAAGTGGACCATCTTTATGTTTTATTGCCTCTAACTGCTCTCTATTTAATTTTTTTTCTTCACCTAAATTAGTTGCCATTTCTTGAAGTATATTACTACAAACTTAATTTAATTATTTAATTTCTCCTTTTAACCAGTTTAGATATTTTTCATTAATATCTTTTACTTTAATAGACATAATACAAGGAACACTATATGGATGAATTTTCTCTACTTCTTTTTTGACCTGGTCATACTTTTCATCTAAAGTCTTCACAATTAATACTGATTCTTCTGCACTTTCAATCTTATTTTCTTTTGGAGGCCAATGATAACCAGAGAATATTTTTGGAATAATATTAAAACAAGCCACATATCTTTTTTTAACTAAAATATTTCCTATTTTTTTCGCAGTCTTGACAGTATTACAAGGAATATAAACAATAATCATTTTTCTTTAAGTAAATTTTTTTCTTTTGAATCACCTAAACTTCGAGTATTGGAAATTTTTTGGCCAAGATGGGTAAATGAAGTAACTACACTTGTCATCATATTATAGGCATTATTTAAATGTTTCTGTAATACATTTAAATTATCATCCACTTTTGAATAGTCTTTTTGTATTGCTCTTAAAGAGCCTAATATCTCTTTAGCTCTTGCTTCAATTTTTTGACCCTCAAAACTCATTAAAATCGCTCTTAGGTATGCGTAAAAAGTTGTAGGAGAAACAGGAAGTACCCTTTTTGCTTGTGAATATTCAAAAAGTCCTTGGTTATTGGCAACTTCATAATAAACTGCTTCACTTGGAATATACATTAAAGCATAATCAATTGTTCCTTCCTCAGTTAAAATATATTTTTTGGATATTGTATCAATATGATTTTTAACATCTCTTTCAAAACTTTTTTCAGAAATTTTCTTTTCAGATTCATTTTTTGGAGACATCATTTTCCTAAAATTCTCCATCGGGAACTTCGAATCAACTGGAATTATTCCTGCAGAAGTCTTAATAGCTGCATCTACTTTATCTCCAGACTTAAAAGTATATTGAAGATTAAAAGAAGCCTCGGGAAGAAATTGCTTTAACATTTCTTTTAGTACCTGTTCACCAATATTCCCTCTAAGTTTTGGGCTTTGCAAAAATTCCTGTAAGTCCTTAATTCCTCTCCCTATCTCACTCATTTCTCCAATATTTCTTTTTACATCAGAAATTACCTTGGCGGCATTATCCAATCTTTCATTTAAAGACTCTGTATTTCTCTGAAGTGAATCCATAAGGATTTTTCTATCTTCCTTAGAACCTGTTTGGAGCATTCTAATTATCTCAAGAAGTTCGTCCGAAGGTTTTTGGGCATCTTTAATTTCTACAAGTTTTTTATTTATTAAAACTGCAATAACTACCAAAACCGCTAAAACAATAATTAAAACTAGTAATGGATCCATACAGTATGTCATTTTACCATCCTCTTGGTTTAAAATGAACTATATGAAAGAGAATAGAAAAAGAAAAATTAAATACAGAAAAAACTTTTTACCAACTTTAATTGTCACAATACTTTTTTGGCTGGGAAGCTTTGCAATAATTTATTTCATTGAACCAGATGCTTTTGGAATAATTATTCTTTTTTTCATTATTTTTTTTCTTTCCTTACTTTTTACTTTTGCTACAATTTTTGCAAATACTAGAAGAGGAATAATAATATCTTTATCTTTGATTTTTTTCTTATTCTTAAAATATTTAGGAATAGGTAACATTCTAAATGCAATTTTAATATTGGGAGTTGCAATATCCACAGAAGTTTATTTCATTAAACAGCCCTAAAGTAGATTAGTTGACAAAATAATTATCATTGATATACTTTTGGCCACAATGAGAACATCAAGTTTCAAACTTAATCCAATTTTAAAAAATCAAATTGGAAAAACATTTGCCCAACTGATTTGTGATATCAGGTCTCCAAAAGAGGCAGATACTTTTTTAAAAGTATTTTTTAATAAAAGTGAATATGAAACATTTATAAAAAGAATGGCAGTTGCCTATTGGCTTAAAAATAATAGAAGCTATTCTAATATAAAAACTAATTTAAAAATTTCAAGTGCGACAATTGCTTCAATTCAAAATACTCTAGATTCAGAAGGAATTAAAATCGCTCTTAAAAAAATTGAGATTGAAGAATGGGCAAATATTTGGGCTGAAAAAATTAATAAAATCCTAAAAGGAAAATAAATAACTCTTCATCCTAAACAAGCTTTTTAGCCTCACTTCGTGTAAGATAAGACTATGAATAAAAAATTCTACATTACTTGTGCGATACCTTATGTAAATAGTCTTCCCCACATCGGACACGCACTCGAATTTGTCCAAGGCGATACTATTGCAAGATATCATAGACTTTTGGATAAAGATGTGCTTTTACTTTCTGGGGGAGATGAAAACGCTCTGAAAAATGTCCAGGCAGCTGAGGAGATCAATAAACCAATTCAAGAATTCGTTGACGAAAATACTCAAGCGTTTTTTAATTTAACAGAGAAGCTAAATTGCCAATTTGATATTTGGCAAAAAGGAAGTGATCAGAAAAAACATTTTCCTTCAGTACAAAAACTTTGGAACCTTTGCCTTAAAAATGGAGATATTTATAAGGGAAAGTATGAAGGACTTTATTGTCTCGGTTGTGAAGCATATTATTTGAAAGATGAACTTGATCAAAATGGAGAATGCTTTGAACATCCTGGTAAAAAACTTCAAAAAGTATCTGAAGAAAACTATTTTTTTAAACTTTCCAAATACCAAAAAGAACTAATCGAATTAATTAAATCAGATAAACTTAAAATTATTCCAGATTTTAGAAAAAATGAGGTCCTTTCCTTCCTTAAAGAACCGTTAAGAGATATAAGTATTTCAAGATCAAATGAAAGAGCAAAAAACTGGGGAGTACCTGTACCTAATGACCCAACACAGAGAATATATGTTTGGTTCGATGCTCTAAACATCTATCAAAGCGGTATTGGTTTTGGTTGGGATGAAAAAAAATATAAAAAATATTGGCCAGCAGATGTACATGTAATAGGAAAGGGAATTTCAAGATTTCATTCAATTTATTGGCCTGCTTTTCTTCTTTCTGCAAAACTTTCTTTACCAAAAACAATTTTTATTCATGGATATTTGACAATTAATGGACAAAAAATTTCAAAAACTGTTGGAAATGTTATAGATCCGACTCCTTTAATCAAAAAATATGGAACAGATGCAATCAGATATTATCTATTGGCAAAAGTTTCTCCTTTTAAAGATGGAGATTTTTCTGAAGAAAAGTTAATAAATTCATATAATTCAGATCTTGCAAATGGTCTTGGAAATTTGATTGCAAGAATCTCAAAACTAGCAGAAAAAGACAATTTAGAATTTGATTTAAATCCTAAAGGATATGGAATAACTAAAAATGTTATTTCATTTCTCAATGATTTTAAATTAGATGAAGGAATAAACACAATTTTTACAAAACTTAGAAATATTGATAAAGAAATCAATAAAAAAGAACCTTGGAAATTATCAAATAAAGACTTAAAAAATGTTCTTTTTCCTTGGATAGAAGAAATAAGAATAGTAAGTCAGGAATTAAAAATTTTCTTACCAGAAACTGCTGAGAAAATAGAAAAACAATTTTTGATTACAAAAATTAAATCTACCAAACCACTTTTTCCTCGAATTTAGAAATGTTTAGAAAATATATTTTAAAGAATGAAAAACTTGTTCTTAGACTTTTAGAAATCTTACCTGGTTTTGTTTCCTGGAACATTATTCTTTTTCCATACTGGGGAATCATCTTAATACCAAACGTAGTTGCATATTTTATATTAATTTTTAACGTTTTTTGGTTTTATCAGTCCCTTCAACTGGCAATTACTGCTACAATATCACATTTAAGAGTTCAGGCCTCAATGAATTATGACTGGTTAGAAGATTTAAAAACCTTTCCTGACTGGAAAAAAGTTCACCATCTGATAATAATTTCAACATACAAAGAACCCTTATACATTCTTGAAAGAACTCTTGATTCATTAATTAAACAAGATCTTCCTTTAAAACAAATTTCAATTTGTTTAGCAATGGAAAAAAGGGAAAGTCAAAAAAATAGAAGATCAAAAGTAGAGTCTATTCAAGATAAATTCAAATCAAAATTTGCTAACATTTTTATTACTACTCATGAATTAGTTTCTGGAGAAGTCGCTGGAAAAGCATCAAATGAAAGATTTGCTGCAGTTGAGGTTAAACATCAGCTTGTCGATGAAAGAAAAATGAATATTAACTATATTGTTGTTACAAGTTCTGATGCAGATCACAAATTCCATCCCAAACATTTTTCTTCTCTAAGTTTCAAATTTTTAGATAATCCAAATCGATTTAAAAGCTTTTGGCAACCAGCTGTTATGTTTTACAACAATATTTGGGAAATACCAGCAATTACTAGAGTACCAAACACTTTTGCATCAATTTGGGATCTTTCCCAACTTTCTAGAAAAGATAGATTAATAAATGCACAAAATTATTCACTTTCTTTAAAACTTCTTCATGAAACTGGGTATTGGGATGCAGATAAAATTCCTGAAGACTGGGGAATATTTTTTAAGGCATTTTATAAAACTAAAGGTGGAATTGAAGTAGAACCAATTTATTTACCATTATTTGCAGATGCTCCTCAATCAACTTCTTTTTGGAAAACAATTAAAAGTCAATATGAACAACAAAAGCGTTGGGCGTGGGGCGTATCTGATGATCCTTGGATTATAAAAAATTATTTTTTGACTAAAGGAATACCTTTCTGGGAAAAAACATTTAGATTAATATGGGTTATATGGGCTCACTTTTCTTGGCCTGTTAATTGGTTTTTAATTACAATCGGATTAACACTACCAACTTTATTAAATCCAGCTTTTGCAAGAACCGCTTTAGGCTATACTGTTCCTAAAGTCTCTTCCTTTCTCCTAACTGTTGCTTTGGTATTTTTAATTGTTACCATAATAATTGATAGTTACTATAAACCAAAAAAATCAGATTCTCTTCCTAAATGGAGAATGATTCTTTCCCCTTTGGAATTTGTACTTATGCCAATTATAGGTTTTATCTTTTCAGCCCTGCCAGGACTAGATGCCCACACACGTTTAATGCTTGGAAAATATTTGGAATACAAAGTTACTGAGAAAGTTTAAATACTTCTATAATATTCTATTGTCTTTTGAAGTCCCTCATCCATTTTTACTTTAGGTTCCCAATTTAATATTTCTTTGGCTTTTAAAATATCAGGACATCTTCTGGAAGGATCATCTTCAGGTAAATCCGAATATGTAATTTTAGAATTGGATTCAGTCATTTTTTTAATTTTATTTGCCAGATCAATCATTTTGTACTCTTCGGGGTTACCCAAATTAAAAATTTCTCCTTCTGTACCCTTAGAAAACATAGCTTTAAAAATTCCAGTAACCATGTCGGATACAAAGCAAAAAGATCTAGTTTGTTCTCCATTTCCATAAACAGTTAGGGGTCTTTCTAAAATTGCCTGATTAATAAAATTTGAAACTACTCTACCATCATTCTTTCTCATCCTAGGCCCATATGTATTAAAAATTCTTATTAACCTTGCATCCAAATTAAATTTTTTTCTATATATATAAACTAATGTTTCTGCAAAACGTTTACTTTCATCGTAACAACTCCTAGGTCCAAATGAATTAACATTTCCCCTATACGATTCTTTTTGAGGGTGTTCTTCTGGATCACCATATACTTCAGATGTAGAGGCCATTAAAAACTTAGCCTTTTTATCTACTGCCAACTTTAATAAATTTAAAGTACCCAAAGAATTTACCAAAGCGATTTCTTCTGATAGATTTTTAAAATCTGCTGGTGAGGCTGGTGATGCAAGATGAAAGATATAATTAACTTCCGGAATATCTATTCTATTTTTAATCAAATCAACATTCATAAATTTAAAATTTGGATTTGATTCTAAAGACTTAATATTTCCTCTTTTGCCTGTAAGAAGATTGTCCAAACAATATACAAAAAAACCCTTAGCTATCAATAAATCACAAAGGTGACTACCAATAAAACCAGCTCCTCCTGTTACTAATACTTTTTCCATAAATTTAAGCTTATTTTATTGTATTATATACGGAAAATATTCTCTTGTGCTAAACTGAAAATATGCTCAACAAACTCACCGACAAGCTTCATCTACCTAAATGGATCTGTATTTTTTTATTCCTTATTTTGCTTCTTAGAATACCTTCTTTTTTCGAACCTTATTTTTATGGAGATGAAATGATTTATATGACTTTAGGCCAAGGAATAAGACAAGGTATTCCACTTTATAAAGGAGTTTATGACAATAAACCTCCACTTCTATATATTATGGCGGCAATTGCAGGAAACCTCTTTTGGTTTAAAGTTATCTTGGCATTTGCAAATATTATTTCTATTTATTTTTTTTGGAAATTATCAGAAATCCTATTTCCTAAAAAAAATTTATTACATAAGATTTCTACAATAATTTTTGGACTACTAACCACTCTTCCACTTCTTGAAGGAAATATAGTTAATGCAGAACTTTTTATGGTTACTCCAATTATAGTAAGTTTAATCATCATTTTTTCCAAAAAAAATAATTTCAAAAATCTATTCATCGCTGGATCTTTATTTTCAATAGCATCTTTATTTAAAATGCCTGCCTTTTTTGACCTACCTGCTGTAATTTTTTTTTGGTTAATATACTCAATTTCAAAAAAAACAAACTTCATTTTGTTTATTAAAAAGACTGTTTATTTATTAACTGGATTCACTATTCCAATCCTTCTTTCGTTTATTTGGTTTTACATTCAAGGATCTTTGAAAGATTATGCTTTTGCTGCTTACCTGCAAAATGTTGGTTATCTGTCTAGTTGGAGACCTTCTGACACTCAAAAACCGTTTTTCATTAAAAATCTCCCACTTTTAACAAGAGGTTTTATTATTTTATTATCATCCATACTTTTGTATTTCAAGAGAAAAAAACTATCCAAAAACTTTATATTTATTACTCTTTGGCTACTATTTGCCCTTTTTGGAGTAACCCTATCTGAAAGACCATATCCCCATTATCTAATTCAAGCAGTGCCAGCTATATCTTTACTTATCGGAATGCTTTTTACTGAAAAATCTATTGAACAATCTCTAACACTAATACCTTTAACAATAGCTTTCTTTGTCCCAGTCTTTTTCAACTATTATCACTATCCAACGCTTTCCTACTATTCAAGATTTGTCAATCTTCTCTCAGGAAAAATTTCTAAAAAAGAATATCTTTTAAGTTTTGATGAAAATGCAATCAGGAATTACGACATCTCGAGCTTCCTTGTTTCTTCAATGGATAAAAAGGAAAAAGTATTAGTTACAGGAGATTCAGCTACAATTTATGCTCTTTCAAGAAAATTGCCACCTATAAAATATGTTGCCGACTATCATATTAATGATTATTCATCCCTCCAAAATGAAGTCGACCTTCTTTCTCAAGATTTACCAAGATTTATAATCCTTTTACCACAAAAAATGAATTTAACTCCCCTTATTCCAGTAATAAGACTAAATTATATTCTTGTTTCAGAAATAGATGGTGTAGAAATTTGGAAAATTTCTTCACTAAATAGATAATTATTATTCATAAAATGAAAAAATAACGTAAAATCTAAAGCTATGCAAAAAAAAGACTGGCTTAATAAGCTCTCCTACCAAAAAAAAATCGAAAGAAAAAAAGTGCCATTCAGCAAACAAATTATTTATTGTCTATTAATAAATTTAGTCATGATTTTGCTGGCAACTCTTTCAATTTTTATATTACCGCCAGAAATACCACTTCTTTATGGCTTACCTGAAGGTAGTGATCAATTGGTTAAAAGCTGGGCAATAACTATACCAAATTTAGTAGCCTTCATATTAATGTTCATAAATACCATATTTGCAATAAATACTAAAGATGAATATCTTAAAAAGATTATTATCTTAGCTGGTTTTACTGCTACTTTTTTTGCAACAATAACTGTTATAAAAATATTTTTTTTGGTAGGGAATATTTAAATGAAAAATAATTTTAATTTATCTTTCTTACCTGGTCTTTTATCCTTAATAGTAGCTTTTTTAGTTACCCCTTTCGTTATTAAACTTGCATATAAAATAGGCATCATCGATAATCCCAAAAAAAATAAACATCCAAAAGTAATTCACACTTATCCAACTCCTCGAGGAGGAGGACTCGCAATATATATTGCAGTTATCGCAATATCCTTAGTTTTCTTGCCTTTAGATAAACATTTAATTGGAATTCTTATTGGAGCTACGATTATTGTAATAATGGGAATATTGGATGATAAATACAATTTAAATCCATATCTTAGAATCGGAATTGGTTTTATTGCTGCTGCAGCTCCAATCATCTCAGGAATCGGAATATCTTATATTTCAAGTCCTACTGGAGGAATTATTGATCTCTCAAACCCAAAAATTAATTTTTTATTTTTTGGAGAAGAAAGAAGTATTTGGCTATTATCTGACTTATTTGCCCTTTTTTGGATTGTATTTATGATGAATATTCTAAATATGGGAGCAAAAGGAGTAGATGGTCAACTTTCTGGAGTAGCTGCAATCGCTGCAATTACAATTGCACTGCTGTCTCTTAAGTTTTCAGCTGATATTACTCAATGGCCAATTATCACTCTTGCATCAATTACTGCTGGTGCCTTTATTGGCTTTCTACCTTGGCATTTTTACCCACAAAAAATTATGCCTTCTTATGGGGGGGCCACACTTGCAGGCTATCTATTGGCTGTTCTTTCTATTCTTTCAACAACTAAAGTTGGTACTTTAGTTGTTGTACTAAGTGTTCCCCTAATAGACACAGGATATACAATCCTAAGAAGAGTACTTTCAGGTAAATCTCCAGTCTGGGGTGACAGAGGGCATCTGCATCATAGGCTCTTAGACCTTGGTTGGGGAAAAAGAAGGGTAGCAATTTTCTATTGGGCAATTACTGCAATACTTGGAATTTTATCTTTATATTTGAACACAAGATCTAAACTATATACAATTATCGGGATAGTCATCCTTCTGGGAGGAATAATATTATGGCTAACCTATCGACCAAAATTAACAAATTTAAAAAAGAACTAGAGAATATTGCCCCATTTATCTCGGTTGCAAGACCTGTTCATTGGATAAAAAATCTAGCAATTTTTTCCCCATTAATTTTTTCAGGTACATTATTTATCAAAGTTTATTTTGAGAAATCTTTTTTAGCATTTATTGCTTTCTGTTTTGCAACTTCAGCAACTTATGTTTTTAACGATATTTTAGATGCAGAAAAAGATAGACTTCATCCAATCAAAAAAAATAGACCAGTTGCCTCAGGAAAAATCAGTGTTTCTGCTGCTCTTTTAGAAAGTACAATTTTAGCAACTTTAGCAGTGGTTTTGGCAGAAAGTATTAATCATTTATTCTTTTTTATGGTTCTTGCCTATATTTTCATGCAGGTTTTATACAGTCTGTTTTTAAAAAATGTGGCAATAGTAGACATTCTAATAATTGCTGCTGGTTTTGTGTTTAGAATATATGCTGGTGCATTTGTTATAAATGCTCATCTTTCAGTTTGGTTTTTACTTTGTGTAATCTCAGTAGCTTTATTTCTTGCATCAGGAAAAAGAAGATCAGAACTTGGGATAATTAATGAAACTGAAGGAATAACTAGAAAAAGCTTATCTAAATACTCAAAAACGCTACTAGATTCTTACGTAACTATGTTCGGAAATGCAGCCTGGATGAGCTGGGCACTTTATACTTTTTTTGACTCACCAAGAGCGACTTTACCTTTATGGCTATTTTTGGCCGAAATATCAAAAACTACAACTATTAATAAACTTCTAATGATTACTATTCCTCTGGCAATTTTTGGCATTATGAGGTATGAAAGTTTAATCTTCGAAGATAGAAGTGAATCACCTGAAAAGGTTCTTCTAACAGATAAGCCACTTATAGCCTCCATTATTGCTTGGGTGATACTTATCATTTGGATATTTTACGGAGGAATAGCCAGCTTAGCTTAGAAGTTTATTCTTCAACTTTTTTTGAATATTCGTTAGAAACCCAACCTTGTTTACCTTTTTCGTACTCAATCTTGTACCAACCAGTTTTAGAATCCTCTTCTATTAAAGAATATAAATTGCCAGAAACTACTCTGGCAACCTCTTGAGCCTCAGTTGAAGGTTCACTTCTAACTCTTAAAAAATTATTAGGTGTTTCCAATATTTCAATTTTGATAATATTTAATGTTTCTTGATCATTTGAAGAAGGTGTGGAAGTTGGTAAAACTTCACCACCTGCTGCTAACTTTACAACAACAGTTAATTTATAACCTTGATAAGCCTTTATGGTTAGACTTCTTTCAAGAAAACCTGAAGCAGAAATTACCAATACATGTTCACCAGGTATAATGGAATTTATTTTATAAGGAGAAAATCCTCTTACTTGACCATCAATTGATATTTGAGTAGCATCGGGAATGGAAACAATCGACACGCTTGCATCTTTGCCTCCGACCTTTTCAAATGAAGCAATCTCACCTGAAGATTCTTCTTCGCTTTCGGCAAATTCTCGTTTAATAACAGTCCTCACGTTTGAAACTAAATTTACTTTTGTTTCAAAACTAACAAGCATCTCATCTTTGGGAACTAATTTTACAGTAACTTCACCAGGATTTCTGATTGCCTCATAAGGAGTACTTCCAACTAAAGATTCATTTATATAAACATCAGAAACAGAGATAGTATCAATAAAAATACCTGCTCCTTTAGGTTTAAAGTATCCAACTAAAAATAATATGAGGAAAATTGCAAGTAATGCAATAAAAAATAATAATAATAATTTCCTTAATTTACCCATAATGAATTGAAGTTTAACAAAATTTCAAAGCCTTGACAATTTAATTACAAATTTAATTGATACTTTTTATTTATAACCAATTTTTATTTAATGTTTTGTTTTATTAACCTGATAAGCTAAAATAGCATAACAAGCCTGATCCGGTGGCGAAGCTGGTTTAACGCGTTGGTCTGCAAAACCAATATTCGTGGGTTCGAGTCCCACCCGGATCTCAAAAACTTGACATTTCGAAGTTTCATAGTGTACAATCGCGTCTCTCGCTTTAAATGCGAGATTTTTGTTTTTTAAGGCTAAATTAACCTCGTTTGAGGCTAATAACCGATTCCCCAACGGAAACATTGGGGATATATGAAAAAACTAACTATAAATCTACCCAAATATCGTCTTGACTTAAAAGTCATAAAAAGACGAGGAGAAGCTATCGAAAAACCCTTGATCCCCTCACTATCCCAAATTAAAAATATAAAATCAGGAAGTAAGATCTCTAGGTTTTTTAGATATATATTTGAGAATAAAAGGATACAAAAAATCCTTGGAACTAATATTGCCTTAATGGTTTTGGCTACTTCTTTTATGCCTAAGAACGCTCTTAGTGAGGAGATAACAGAAAATTTTATAATAGCTGAGACTTCAATCCCAGTATCTACTGAAAAAGGTGTCCAATATCCTGTTGAAATTATAAGAATTACCCAAGGATTTAAAATCTTTCACCCTGGTATTGATTTGGATGGAATAACTGGGGACCCAATAAGACCAATTAAAGCTGGTTATGTTGAAGCTATTTCAAGATCAAAGTATGCCTATGGAAATGCTGTTATTATTAACCATGGAAATAAACTTACTTCCCTTTATGCCCATCTTTCTAAAATATTGGTTACAGAAGGACAAGAAGTGACAATTAATACTGTTATTGGCGAAATGGGAGCAACAGGTAGAGCTTTTGGAGACCATCTTCATTTAGAAATAAGAGATCATGGAACACCGATAAATCCCACTTCTGTTCTTCCATATCCAAAAATCTAAACTATGGCTGAAAAATACAGAGGAATATTGCCACCAAATTCAATTTGGTACAAACTTGATACAAACAGAGCTTCATTAATTTTAATGCATGCCGTTGCAGAAGGAGAAATTGAACCTACTTTCATATTAACAAATATATTTGTACACAAAAGTGATCCTTATACAGAACTTTTAGTTCCAAGAAATCAGATAAAAATGTTTGAACAAATTTTGGAAGAACACAAGGAAAAAATTATCCCTTTATACTAAAATATTTAGTTAGTGAGAATAGATAAAGAACTACAAACTAGGATAGATATTGTTACAAAAGAAAAAACAGATTTTATAGTCAATTTAACAAGAAAAGCAAAGAATAAACTTTAAAAAGAATTAATAACCCATTCCAGGATTGGGCATTTGAGGAGTAACTTCTTTTTCTTTTTCAGGAATATCAGTAATTAATCCCTCTGTTGTTAAAACCATCATTGCAACTGAGGCAGCATTTTGAAGAGCACTTCTTGTTACTTTTAAAGGATCTAAAATTCCAAATTTTGTCATTGATCCGAATTCACCTGTTAGGGCATTAAATCCAAAATCATTATCTTTTGTGTCAAGTATTTTTCTTAATACATAACCATCATCTTCACCTGAATTTTTAGCCAGCCAACGAGTAGGCTCTTCTAGAGCTTCCTTAACAATCTCTATTCCAACCTTTTCATCTTCATTTTCTGCCTTTAGACTATCTAATACTTTTCTAGCTTGCAAAAAAGCAACTCCACCACCTGGAAGAATTCCTTCTTCAATTGCAGCCTTGGTGGCACCAACCGCGTCTTTTACTCTTTCTTTCTTTTCATTTAACTCAATTTCAGTTGCTGCACCAACATTAATTTGTGCAACTCCTCCTGTTAACTTTGCCAATCTTTCTTCCAGTTTTTCTTTGTCAAAGTCAGAATCTGTTCCTGAGATTTCTCTCCGAATTGATGTTATTCTTGCTTCAATTTTTGACTTTTCTCCTTTTCCTCCAATTATTCTTGTATTTTCCTTGTCTGACCAAACTTTGTCAGCCCTACCTAAATCTTCTACTTCTACAGATTCAAACGTTTTTCCAGTATCTTCACCTATAAGAATTCCTCCTGTAAGAATTGCAATGTCATCAAGCATTTCTTTTCTTCTGTCTCCAAATCCTGGAGCTTTTAGGGCTAAAACATTAAATGTTCCTCTCATCTTGTTTACAACCAATGTAGCCAGGGCCTCTCCTTCAATCTCGTCAGCAATAATAACCAAGTTTTTAGATACTTTTACAAATTTTTCCAAAAAAGGAAGCAATTCTTGAATTGAAGTAATCTTTTTATCTGTTAAGAGAATATAGGCATCCTCAATTTCAGCTTCCATCTTTTCAGGATTAGTTACAAAATAAGGTGATGCATATCCTTTATCAAATTCCATACCTTCTTTATAATCAATATCAATTGTCAATCCCTTACCATCCTCAACTGTTATAACTCTATCTTCTTTTCCTAAGGCCTCAGCAATTTTTTCACCAATTTCAACGTCTCCCGCAGAGATTGTTGCGACTTGAGTAATTTCTTCTCTATTCTTAATTGGTTTAGCCATTTTTTTGAGCTCTTCAATAACTGCTGCAACTGCTTTTTCTATTCCTTTTTTAACTACCATTGGATTAGCCCCTGCTGTAATGTTTTTCATACCTGCTCGGGTCATGCTTTGGGCAAGAAGGGTAGCAGTAGTTGTTCCATCTCCAGCATTATCATTAGTTTTACTGGCAGCTTCCTTAACTAGTTGTGCACCCATATTCTCGAATGGATCTTCCAAATCAATTTCTTTTGCAACAGAAACTCCGTCATGAACAATATTAGGAGCTCCCCATTTTCTATCCAGAGCAATATTTCTACCTTTTGGTCCCAAGGTTGTAACAACCGCCTTAGCAACAGTATTAATACCTTTTAAAAGAGACTGTCTTGCTTCATCTGAAAATTTAAGTTGTTTTGCCATATCAAATTTCGATTGCTAATATATCACCAAATTTTGCAAAGAGATATGTTTTACCATTTATCTTAACTTCATTTCCACCCCATTGTTTATAAAAAACAATATCTTTTATTTTGCAAGGAGCCTTCTTTTTTATACCTGATTCAGTAATCTCATCATCACCAATAGCCAGTACTTTAGCTTTTTGTGGTTTTTCGTTAGCTGAGTCTGGAAGATATATACCAGATTCTGTTTTTGTTTCCGCTTCAAGAGGTTCTAATAAAACAAACCCTGCCGTAGGTTGAAGATTGATTTTTTCTGTTTTAGGTTTTACTGACATTTTTATTTAAAAAACTGTTAGCAATTACTAACAGTGAGTGCTATTTTACATAAGTTGCCAAACTTTTGTCAAGTAGAAAAATCTCCATACTTTCTAAAATAGACTATAGGACTACTCAAAATATTTCATTAAATGAAGATTTACATCTTTAGATCTGTCTATAGGATGAAAAAATGCTTTTTTTGAATTTACTACTTCTCTGGTTCTTTTCTTTTTCATATAAAATTTCTGAAAATCAAAAGATAATTTCTCAATATTTTTTTCTACTATGTTTAGTTTTTTATATTTTCGATATTTTTTAATTTTTTCTATTTTAACTGAATTGGGCCAATATTCTTTTAACCAAAAATTTTTGTTTAAAAACATCTGATATGTTTTTTCCCGATCAAAAAGAGGAATTATTTGAGCAATTTCATGAGCAGTATAAAAATTTCTATTGTTTTTAGCCCAAGTTAAACTTGTTTCATCAATCCACACATTGATGCAAATTTTATTTTTTTCATTTCTATCTCCCCATCTTCTTATTTTAATTCCATAAAGAATTAATAATAATATTGACAACAGTCTTGTTGTCCAAAGTCTCCCTTTTCTAGTTACCACCATTAAATCAACATCTGAACTATCTTTCGCGTTAAACATTGACAAAGATCCTGTAACTGCAACCATCTTAACAAAAGGTATCTTCTTAAGAAGCCTTGATACTTCCCTTGCAATTTGGATTTTTTTTAAAGAATTTCTTTTTCTTAATATTCTTGAAGAAACAAGTACTTTACTATTTTTAAAGTAAAAAAAACCATTTGTATAGCCATAATTTATTTTAGGTACTTTGAGTTTTTCTACCTTTTTTCCAGGTTGCCACTTAATCAATTCCAGTCTAGTTAAAGGATATTCAAAAAGATGATGATAAATAAGAGAAAAAATATTATCAGAAGTCAAATTAACAATTGTTTTTCTACTCATTGACTCATTAAACCATATTGAGTCAACACCTGGCTAACTCCAGATGAAACAGTTTCCAAAGCACTTTTCGATGTTTCTCCACCATTGACAGCTGTTACACCATCTTCAAAGTATTTTGATAAAAGAGTATTTATTCCAGTTGGACCATCCCAGGTTCTACTATAGAGATGCCAGCTTTGAGCATTTGGTGCATCTGAAATAATTACACCTACAATTGGATCATTTACAAGAAGATTTGCCATGTCAACTCTTGAGTAAGGCTCGCCAAAAAGCCTAACCTTAGATGCGTTTTGATAAAGTTTTTGCAAACTTTCTTTTGTAGAAAGAAATTTCAAAAAATCCCAAGCAACTAATTTATTTTGTGACTTAGACCAAACGCCCTCCACCCAATAACTTGCATAAGAAATACCTAAATCACTTGAAGAAGCCTTAGGTAGCTGAGGAATACTAATAGCTCTAACTTTTAAATTCGGATTTTGTTGGAGAATTTCAAATATTCTCCAGCTTGGAGCAAAATACATAGCTAACTTTCCCGCTGCAAATTCAGTTGTTGATGGTGCGAGTGTTTGATCCCATACCCCATCAACAGAGGAAAAAATAGTAAAAAAAGTTAAAGCATCCTCAGCAAGTTTTCCTGTTGGATTTGATAAATTAACTCCATTTTGAAGCATCATTAAAGCCAAAATTTCTTGCCAGTGATCTACGTTTTCCACCCTACCCAAAGCCACTCCTGCTTGAGTTATAATTCCATTTTCATCTTTGACTGTCAATTCTCTTGCTACACTTCTTAGTTCATCCCAAGTTTTTGGAGGAGTTTTTCCTGCAGCAGAAA
>JAHKAL010000004.1 GCA_018826545.1 Patescibacteria group bacterium
AAGAATATAAAAAACTAATATTAAAAAGTAATTTTGGTTTTTTGTGGTTTTCTCAGATACTATCTCAATTAACAATTAATATTATTAATTTTTTGATTCTTACTAGACTTTTTACTGTAACTCAATCTGCAATTGCAACTTCTATGCTTTGGGTTTCCTATGCCCTACCAGCTATATTTTTAGGACCAATTGGTGCAGCTTCTGTAGATATGTTAAGTAAAAGAAAAATGTTGATTTACAGTAATCTATTACAGTCTCTTACAGTTTTCACTTATGCATTAATTTTAAGAAGAGGTTTATTCCTGCCGTACGGATTTGCGATGATATATTCCTTAATTAATCAATTTAATGATCCAGCTGAAGCTGCTTTAGTTCCTTCTTTGGTAACTAAAAAAAAGCTTCATTTGGCTAATGGCTTGATGTTTTTAACTTCTCAAGGATCGTTAATAGTTGGATACGGTATTGCAGGATTACTTCAGTCAGTCTTTGGTTACAGAAATTCATTGATATTATGTGCTGGTTTTCTTCTTGTAGGGGCACTATCAATAAGTTTTACTCCTGAGGTGAAAAGTGAAGATTTTATTCCTTTGGATATAGAAAAAGCAATTTTAAAATTCTTCTCAAGAATTAATGAGGGATATCAGTTTATAAAAAACCATAAAGAAGTATTGACTCCTTTTTTGATGCTAATAGGTTTACAGGTACTTTTATCAATTACTACTATCAATGTTCCTGTAATTGCTTCAGAAATTGTAAAAATAAATATTAATAGTGCTGGTATTTATATGGTTGTTCCTGCAGGTGTTGGAGCTATTTTGGGAGCAATTACTATCAATAAATTTTTAAAGAAAGGTTGGAGAAAGAAAAAGGCAATAGAAACATTTTTAGTGATCGAACTAATAGCTTTTTTAATCTTTTCTTTGGTCGTTGGTTTTTTACCATTTAAATTAATAAGAATTATATTAAGCATGATCGTAGTTTCTGCTATGGGTTTTGGATTTGTTGGACTTTTAATTCCTGTGCAAACCTTTATGCAGGAAATGACACCAGGAGGATTTAGGGGAAGAGTTTTTGGTAATTTTTCTTTTGTGGTTACAATTGCAACAATTTTTCCTGTAATCTTTTCTGGAGCAATAACTGAAATATTTGGAATAAAACTTTTGATGTTTTTTATTGCAGTTTTAATAGCTACAACATTATTTATGTCTAAAAAATTCGGCCAAGAGTTTTTGGAAAATAGAATGCAAAATGGAAAATAAATATATACCAGTAATAGGTCTAGAAATTCACGTTGAGCTAGCCTGTAAAAGTAAAATGTTTTGCAGTTGTTCATCAGATCATTTTGCAAAAAAACCAAATACACAAGTTTGTCCAACATGTCTAGGCCTTCCCGGAGCTTTGCCCTATGCAAATAAAGAAGCAATATTAGATACAGTTAAATTAGGACTTTCCTTTAATTGTGAAATAAATAAATTCTCAAAATTTGATAGAAAACATTATAGTTATCCAGATTTGCCTAAAGGATACCAGATTAGTCAGTATGATTTGCCATTATGTAAAAATGGAATTTGGGAATCAAAATCTGGCAAAAAAATTAGAATAAGAAGAATTCATTTGGAAGAAGATACCGCAAAGTTAGTACACCAAACGCTAGATGGTAAAAAGGTAAGTTTAGTTGATTTTAATAGAGCTGGCGTACCCCTTTTGGAAATGGTTACAGAACCCGATTTTAGTGATCCGGATATGGTAGAAGAATTCTTAAAAGAAAATCAGCTTATTGTAAGATACTTAGAAATTTCTTCTGCGGATATGGAAAAAGGATCAATGAGACTTGAAGCTAATATTTCTTTAAAGAAAGAAAAGGATGATGATTTACCAAATTATAAAGTAGAGTTAAAAAATATTAATTCTTTTAAGTTTTTGAAAAAAGGTATTATTGCAGAAATTAAAAGACAAGAAAAACTTTTGGAAAAGAAAGAAAAAATTATTCAAGAAACAAGAGGCTTTCGAGAAAGTTTAGGTAAAACTGTTTCACAAAGAACAAAAGAAGAAGCCCAGGATTATAGATATTTTCCAGAGCCAGATATACCTCCTCTTATCTTTAAAAAAGAAGAAATTAGAAAAATTAAAGAAAATTTGTGTGAGTTACCTAGGCAAAAAGCAAAAAGATTTGTAGAAAAATTACAAATCCCAGAAAACTATGCAGAAATATTAGTCTCAGATTTAAAAAGATCAGAATACTTTGAAAAAACAGCAGAATTATTAAAAGATAAATCAATTTCCATAAAACTTATTGCAGATATGATTATTAATAAAAATCTTGATAAAAAGTTTGAAGATCCATATATCTTAATCAAAAAAATTATTGAATTATCCAAAAAAGAATATGCTTCTGGCAAGGATGTTCAAAATGCTGTATTAAAAGTAATTGGAAGTAATAAAAAGGCTGTTGAAGATTTTAACCAAGGAAAGGGCAGAGTGATTGGTTTTCTAATAGGGCAAGTTCAGAAAGAATTAAAAGGAAAAGGCAAGATAAAAACTGTCAAAGAAGAAATACTAAAAGCTGTTCAAACAAAATAAAATGAATAAAAAGGAAAAAAGTTTAGAAGAAGAAAAAGAAGAATCAATAGAAAAAGATAGAATGGATAGAATTCACGAAGCAACGCTTAATACAGACTATAAAGACCCTGGCGGAATTTTACTTAGGCTGGCTCGTAACAGTTGGGCTGGCAATGTTTTATACATAAAATATTTAATTGGGGAAATTTTTTCTCTAAAAGGCGAGAAGGCAAAACTTGAAAAAGAATTAGGAGGTTCTCCTCAAAAGGAATCTTCACCTGCAATTGAGGAATAGATAATGAACAAAAACAAATTTGTACACTTACATGTTCACACAGAATATTCACTTCTGGATGGTCTCTCTAATATAAAAAAGCTTGTAAACCGGACGAAAGAATTAAAAATGGATAGTTTAGCAATTACTGATCATGGTGTTTTATATGGAGCAATAGATTTTTATAAAGAATGCAAAAAAAA
>JAHKAL010000050.1 GCA_018826545.1 Patescibacteria group bacterium
AATCATAGGAGGATTGTCCAAACTACTTGGCTGGAAGACTCCTGAAGAGAAGGAACAAGAAGTTATTAAAATTCTTTTAGATAAAATAAAGGTTAAAATCCCCAAAATATTAATTGATCAGGAAGTTGATAACAGACTCGCACAATTATTAGATAGAATTGAAAAATTAGGCTTAAACTTAGAAAGTTATTTAGCTTCAGTTGGAAAAAATCCGGAAACATTAAGAAAAGAATATGAAGTCCAAGCTTCAAATACTATTACTCTTGACCTTATCCTGCAAAAAATTTCAGTAGAAGAAAAAATAGAGGTTGATGAGAAAGAAATAGAAGGATTAATCAAAGCTAGCTCTGCTAATCCTAAACTTGCTGAATCCCTAAATACGCCTGAACAAAAAAGGTTCATCAGATCAATAATCTTAAAACGTAAAGCTCTTGAATCATTAGTCTCTCTGTTGTAAACTACGGCTGAAAACAAACATCCTTTTTTAAATGGATAAAAACCAAAAGCCAAAATCAGGAAAAAATATAAAAAGAGTAAACATTCTTGAAAGTCTCAAAGATGTAGGTAATACTGCTCAAAAAAGCATTAAGGAAGATCTTCTTAAAGGAACCTCCGAAGAATTTATTAAACAGCTTTTTGGACAAAAAGAAGAAAAAAAATATTCAGGGGAAATTATTCCTGGCGAAACACTAGAACTAAATGAAGTATATACAGGCCAAAGACAACAAAACGAAAAATTAAGAAAACAAATTTCATTTGAAAGAAAACTTTCAAGTGAACAAAAAAACCAAAGTGATAAACAGTTAAATGAATTAAGAATTCAACTTCACGCTTTGATGCAGGAAGTAGGGGAACTCGCTAAAGTTACACAAAATATTGGTCAGGACATAGAAGTAGCCTCAATGCAGGTTACAGCTAATCCAGGAGTATATCACATAGTATTTTTTGAAAAATTATTAGAATTTATTAAAACCTTCAGAAGAAAAATTGAAAATGCAGATGTTTGGCTTCAAGCCTCCAACAAAAGAGTTAATAGAAAAGATTTCTGGGGAACTTTTACAAGTAAAAGGGGAGGAACAAAGTTTCTTCTCTCTTCAGAACACTATGTTTCAAGATCGGCAGGTTAAGTTTTAAAACCAGGGAGCATAGATTTGATCAAGTTTTTCTCTTGCTTTTTTACCATTTTCTAGATCTATTGGAGTTAAAAGATCACCGGTTTGATCTCTTTTTCCCTGCAGCTCATCATTAAACACACTTTGTAAAATACCTAAGTTCCTTGCTTCATTCTCAAATCTAAAAGTTTCAATTATTTTAGTCTTACCATTTTCTCTATCACAAAGCTTTATTTCTTTTACGGGAGCAAATTTTACTGCATTTCCAACAAATGCCATACCTACAATTTCACCATTCCTAATACTTTCAACTGATACCGGATATTCTTTTACTCCCATTAAATTATTTTTAGCAATTTTTAAAATATATTCTCTTGTAGTTCCACCTAAAATATTTGTATCCATGGGAGAAATTACAATATTGCCATCTCTATCTTCAAAAATAATATCCTCACCAGGACCATCAGCAAGCACTCCTCTTTCAGAAAGAATCTTTCTTCCTTCAGAAGTATCGGAATTTACGTATATCTTTTGACCTTCTTGGTCAATAACATAAGGACCAAAAATTATACTTTCATCACAACCAGTTTTTCTTGCAATGCTACTTGCAACACCAGCTGATCCATAATTTCCTGCATGCTTACCAACAATTTTTTGTTTTCTTTGTTGATTTAAAAACAAAGCAGCACTTGCCCCTTCTGAGTAAACTTTTTCAGGTAAATAAAAAGGCCAACTCCAAATAATATTGTCTAAAGACATTCCATCTTCTGCTTTAGGACAAATTCCAAAATTTCCCAATCTCATTGCAGCAGGTCTAACATATGCTCTTGTTGGAATTTTCTTCTGAGTATTAGGATCTATCGTTTCTAAAACATCTTTTCCTAAAATTGATGCATGATCAATTATTGCTTGTGGGAAAATATCAATTTCCAAAGGCAAATTTAACATTAATGAGTTAATTGATCTTTTAAACCTTTGCATTCTCTGCTTAAACAAAATTAAATTACCCCCAACAACTTCATTAGAACTATTAGTAACAGGTTCTATGCTTATTCCTTCAAACGCCAGATGTGAATAGTGTGCACCTGGAGTTTGGGGATAGCGCATATTAAGTTCATGCCATGAAGGAACAATTGCTAATTTATTTAAAGATCCTACCCAAGTAAGTACGTATTTACATGATTTTCCCCATATACTTTCTATTTCTTTTTTCATTCGAAGCTCATATGGGGTGGGTTTTTCTTTAATTAATTCTAGCGGAACTAAATATTGATGCAGCCTATCTACAACCGTTCTTTCTCTTTCTTCAAAATCAATTTCTGGAAATGCCATTAGGAACCAATAGTATTAATTTTCTTTCACAAAGTCAATTCTTACTTTTTTACAAAAAATGATAAATAATAACAAAATATGAACTTAAACATTCTTACAATTAAATGGATTTACCGTTTTCATTGCGGGGATCCTTTGTTTGCAAGAAATTAAATAAAGTTTTTAAAAAATAAACAAAGGACACCTCCTAAAAAACAGGAGGTTTTTTAATTTAAATGGATAAAAATAAACAGCTAAAACAATTACTTGAGCTTTTAAAAATAAAAAGTATTTCTACTAACCCTACAGGATTGTACTCCAAAAAGAATTCTAGATAACTTGAGAGGAAAGGGAGGATAAGATATAATTTGTAAATCTGGACGCTTAGCTCAGTTGGTCAGAGCGCTTACTTGACGTGTAAGAGGTCGGGGGTTCGAGCCCCTCAGCGTCCACAAAAAAGTAATTATATGATTTTTTCTAACTGCTTTTGTAAACTTATCTGAAGTTTTTTCCCTTCTTTCCTTACATCTGCAAGTTCATTTTTATTTAATTGATTAAACACTTTTTTATGTTTTGGATAATACCAAATATGACCCATCCAACGATATTTTGGAATATTATTATCAATTAAATCTTTAGCTATGAATCCCTTATCTGTTATTTCTTCCTTTGACCAAATCACTTTACCATTTTTAGCAAGTGCTAAAGCCAGATGATAAATAACTTTTCTTTCTTCTCCTTTTAAGTCTTTCATTAGATTAAGAAGAAACTTTGCTTTAACCAAATCTGAATTATTCTCTCCCACAGTTCTTTGATTTTTTAAAATATCCCATTTATTACCAAGTCCTGGAATATTGATCCCACCATCTGAAGCTAATACATAATAATCAGTTAATTTGGAAAATTCTTTTGCCTTCTTTTTGGCATTTTTAATTAAAGAAGATTCATTCTCTTCTACTTTGACATTTATACTTAATTCATCCAAAGAGTGAATATTGAGCTTTAGATTTTTTCCTAAAAACCAAATCATCTCTCCTTTTTTATATGCATTTCTTGTTCCAATTAAAATATCCATAAGTAAATGGTAGTAATTCTAGTTACACAAGTAAAGACTTATATAAAATTTGATATAATTACAGCTTATAAGGGCCCATAGCTCAGTTGGTAGAGCGTACGCATGGCATGCGCAAGGTCGCCGGTTCGAACCCGGCTGGGTCCACAAGTAATTGCCTTAATTAACCCATAAGAGTAAAATAATATATATTCTTTAGGCTTATAGGCCGCGAACAAGGCGGTTTTTTTTATTTGAAAGGAAAAAATATGGATATTAGAAATGTTGCAATTATTGCTCATGTTGACCACGGAAAAACAACTCTCGTGGATGCTCTGCTTAGACAATCTCATACTACTCTAAAAAAAGATTTAAAAGACACCAAACAAATAATGGACTCTAATGAATTGGAAAGAGAAAGAGGAATCACAATTTTCTCTAAAAATGCTTCTATTGAATATAAAGGTGTAAAAATAAATATTATTGATACTCCGGGACATGCTGATTTTGGTGGAGAAGTAGAAAGAGTTCTTTCTATGGCAGATGGAGCACTTCTTTTAGTGGATGCAAAAGAAGGGCCAATGCCTCAAACCAGGTTTGTGCTAAAGCAAGCCCTTAAGATGGGCTTAAAAATTATCGTTGTTGTTAATAAAATTGACAAAAAAGATGCAAGAGTTGATTATGTTGTAGATAAAACATTTGATCTTTTTTTGGAACTTGGTGCTGATGAAAACACTGCTTACTTTCCAACACTTTTTGCTGCAGGCAGAGATGGAAAGGCTGGAAAGACTGCGGATTTAGCTAAAATGATTGATATTAATCCAATTTTTGAAGCAATATTGCAATATATTCCAGAACCAAAAAGAGATATTAATAAACCTCTTCAGATGAGAATATCAACTTTAGCAAGAGACGACTATAAAGGAAGAATTGCTATTGGAAAAATTCAGAACGGTACTATCTCTGATGGAGAAGACATCGCCCACATTGATAGAAAAGGACAAATTTCAAATTTTAAAATTACTTCTCTAGCAACATTTACTGGTCTTGAAAAAACATACGTCAAAAAAGCAGAAGCTGGAGATATTGTAGCTATTTCAGGAATTCCCGATATAACAATTGGAGAAACAATTGCAGATCTTTTAAGTCCCGTAGCTCTTCCACTCCTTAATATCGAAGAGCCTACTGTAAAAATGATTTTTATGGTCAATAATTCCCCTTTTGGAGGAAAAGAAGGGGAGTTTAAAACCTCAAGTCAATTAAGGGCCAGACTCTTTAAAGAAATCGAAACTGATGTTGCTTTAAAAGTGGAGGAGAATGCAAATGGAACTTGGACTGTCTCTGGACGCGGTGAACTTCATTTGGCAATTCTGATAGAAAGAATAAGAAGAGAAGGTTTTGAATTACAAGTCTCAAGACCCCATGTAATTACAAAAACTATTAACGGAAAACTTCATACTCCTTATGAAAAGGTATTTATCGAAGTACCAGAAAAATACTCTGGAATAGTTATCCAAAAAATGGGCCAAAGACACGCAGAACTTGTTAATATGAACAATGAAGAAAATACAGTCTATTTGGAATTTATCGTTTCAACTAAAGAGCTCATTGGTTTTAGATCCGAATTTATAACAGACACAAAAGGCCTAGGAATCATTAACACAATTTTCCATGAATTTTTTCCTGACGATGGATTTGAAAGAAAAAGAGAAAGAGGATCTTTAGTAGCTCATGAAACTGGAATAACAAGACTCTATGGACTAGTAAGTATCCAAGACAGAGGAGAGTTGTTTATTGGACCAAATGTAAATGTTTATAAAGGCCAAATTGTCGGTCAAAACTCCAGGTCTGAAGATATTATAGTTAATGTTTGCAAAGAAAAACAATTATCCAATATGAGATCAAAAGGTGAAGGTGTAATGGAACACGCTAATACTCCAAAAGTAATGAGCTTGGAAAACTCTTTAGAATATATTGATGATAATGAACTGGTTGAGGTAACTCCTAAAAGCGTAAGGATGAGAAAAATAGTTTTGGATAAAGTAGAAGAGAAAAAAAGATTAAAACTTCTTAAACATAAATAAGAATAAACTTTCTTGACTTTTTTTTTAGGAAAAAGGATAATAAAGTACAATATTTAAAATCTTTGCATTTGTATATAAGACTAACCACTCATAAAGCAAAGACGCGAGAAACTGCGAAATGTCTGGAATTAAGCGTCAAAGTAGGATGGAACCACCCAAGACTTGGGTTCCTACAGAAAGGACGCTTTTTTTATTAAAAAATGGATAATAAATTAGAAAACATTAGACACTCATGTAGTCATTTAATGGCTGCAGCCGTAAAAGAACTTTACCCCAAAGCTCTTCCTACCATTGGCCCAGTCATTGAAAATGGTTTTTATTATGATTTTGATTTTGTAAAAACCAAAATCTCCGATCAAGATCTAATAAAAATCGAAAAGAAAATGAAAGAACTTCTTCCCAAATGGACTTCTTTTGAAAAAGTAGAAATGAGTTTAGCTGAAGCTAAAAAAATATATAAAGACAATCCTTACAAACTTGAACTTATTAAAGAGCTTAGTGAAAAGAAAGAAAAAATAACTTTTTATGAATCTGGTAAATTTTTAGATCTTTGCCACGGAGGCCATAGTGAAAATCCAAGTAAAGAATTAAAGCACTTTAAACTTCTTTCTATCGCAGGAGCCTATTGGAGAGGAAATGAAAAAAATAAAATGCTCACAAGAATATATGGAACTTGTTTTGAAAATAAAGAAGAATTGGAAAATTATTTAAAACAATTAAAAGAAGCCAAAAAAAGAGATCATAGAATACTAGGTCCAAAATTAAACCTTTTTATAATTCATAAAGATATCGGACGCGGTCTTCCACTTTTAACTCCCAAAGGAACAGTAATTAGAAATGAAATAATCAAATATGAAAGAGAATTGGAAAGAGAAAATGGTTTTGAAGAAGTTTGGACTCCTCATATTGCTAAAAGTGATCTTTATAAAAGAACTGGCCACTGGCAACACTACCGAGATGTAATGTATGAACCTTTTGGAATTGATAATGAAACCTATGTGTTAAAACCAATGAATTGCCCACACCACTATATGATTTATTCAAGTGTACAAAGAAGTTACAAAGATCTTCCCATAAGGCTTACCGAACCTGGTACATGCTATAGATATGAAAAGAGCGGAGAATTGGGGGGTTTAATTAGGGTCAGAGCCTTAACTGTAGATGATTCGCATATATTAATGAGAGAAGATCAAATTGACCAAGAATTTGATACATGCATAGAAATGGTAAAGAAAATGTTTAAGGCATTTGGTCTTACAGACTTTTATGTCAGACTCTCTTTGAGTGATCCTGATGATAACGCTAAATACATTGCAGATCCAAAAGTCTGGAAAGAAGCAGGAAACAAACTTGAGAAAATTGTCAAAAGAAACAAACTTAAATACGTCACAATTAAAGGTGAGGCTTCTTTTTATGGGCCGAAAATTGATTTTATGGTCAAAGATGCTATTGGAAGAGAGTGGCAAATGAGCACACTTCAGCTTGATCTTTTTATGGCTAAAAAATTAGATTTAATCTATATTTCAGAGAATGGTTCAAAAGCTTACCCAGCCATACTTCACAGAGGTTTAACCGGTTCTCTTGAAAGAACAATTGGTATTTTAATAGAACAATATGAAGCAAATTTTCCAACATGGCTTTCACCAGTCCAAGTATCAATTCTTCCGATATCTGAAAAAGTAAAGGATTATTCCCGAAAAGTTTATGAAAAACTATTTAAGGAAAACATAAGAGTTGAATTTAATAGTGATGGAGAACCATTGGGGGCAAAGATAAGAAAAGCTCAAATGGAAAAGGTTCCTTATATGATAATAGTAGGAGAAAGAGAAGAAAAAAATAACAAAATTTCAGTAAGGACAAGATCAGGCAAAGACCTGGGACAAATGGATTTGGATAAATTTATTCAAAATATAAGCCAAGAAATTGATGAAAAGAAAATTAATTGAAACGCTTCTTACCAATAAACTTGAGATCAATCTTTGCATATTGCAGTTCGAGGCTATTTTAGATAAAATTCTAATCAGAAGTTGAAAAAGAAACTATACTGGCAAATCAACGAGAGAATTAGATCACCGAAACTAAGAGTTATTGGTTCTGATGGTAAACAACTTGGCATTTTAAAAACAGAAGAAGCTTTGAAAAAAGCAAAAGAACTAGAGCTTACCTTAGTTGAAATTGCACCTACGGCCAAACCTCCCGTTGCAAAAATTGTAGACTTTGGAAAGTTCCGATATCAAGAAGAAAAAAAACTTAGAAAAGAAGCTTTAAAAATTAAAAGTTCAGAACTAAAAGAAATAAGATTCTCGCCTTTTATTGCAGAAAACGACTATAATACTAGACTTGAAAGAGTCAAAGAATTTTTAGCTAATAAAAACAAGGTTAAAGTTACTGTTGTTTTTAAAGGCCGACAAATGGGAAGTAAACAATTTGGGTATGATATTTTAAAGAAAATATATCAAAGTCTGGGAGATAGTATAGCCATAGATATGGAGCCAAAGTTTTTAGGCAGACATTTAGTTACAATAATATCACCAGTAAATAAACCAATTATAAAAAAGGATGAAAAAGACAAAACATAAAGTTAGAAAATCGCTTTTAAATAGATTTAAGATTACCAAAAACGGTAAAATTCTTCGTAGACAAGCATCTCGAAGACATCTTAACGCTAAAAAAAGTAAGAAAAGACTAACAAATTTGAAAAAAAGTGTTGAAGTTAAAGGTTTTTATGCAAAAAAACTTAAAAAGGCTATGTGTATTAAAAATCCAAATGTATGGGTAGATAAAAAAGAGGAAATAAAAAAATGACAAGAGTTAAATCAAAAGCACAAATAAATCACAGAAAAACAAAAAAACTAACAAAAGGTTTTAAACAAGCAAGAAGGACCAGAATCAAAGCAGGAAAAGAAGCTGTAATGCACGCAGGCCAATACGCTTATGTTGGAAGAAAATTAAGAAAAAGAGACATGAGAGCTTTGTGGATAATAAGAATCTCAGCCGCAGCAAAAGAAAATGGAATCAGCTACAGTAAATTTATAAAAGGATTAAAAGACAAAAAAATTGAAATTGATAGAAAAATGTTAAGTAATATTGCTATAAAAGATCCAAACACTTTCCAAAAGATAATTTCAGAGATAAAATAAATATATGAGAATTATGTCCTTCACCAGCTTTTTTTTTAAAACCTGAAGCAGGTGGAGAAGTGAAGATTTTATAAGCTCTCCACCAAAGGAGAGCTTTTTTAGTATCTAAGGAGAAATCTTATGAGAGAAGAAATAATCAGTCTTAAAAATGAAGCAATAGCTCAAATAATGGAAACTAGCTCAATTAGTGAGTTGGAAAATTTAAGAATTATTTATTCGGGAAGAAATGGAAAACTAACAAGTTTAATTAAAAAACTAAAAGAATTTCCAAAAGATAAAAGAAAACAAGTTGGAATTTTGATAAATGAGACTAAAAATTCTTTAAACCAAATAATTTCCTCACAGAAAAATAAACTCTCTTCCTCTTCTAGAAAATGGTTTGATCCAACAATACCCGGAATTAAACCAAAGTTAGGGAACCTACATTTGGTAACTAAAGCTATAAGAGAAATATCTTTAATCTTTGAAAAAATTGGGTTCG
This sequence comes from Patescibacteria group bacterium, assembly GCA_018826545.1. Classification (GTDB taxonomy): domain Bacteria; phylum Patescibacteriota; class Microgenomatia; order UBA8517; family UBA8517; genus JAHKAL01. The sequence goes on from JAHKAL010000050.1 coordinate 9,180, forward strand.
TTCGAGTAAGATATCCAGAAGTTGAATGGGGTTATTTTGCATTTGAAGCTTTAAATATGCCAAAAACTCACCCTGCCAGAGACGAATGGGAAACTTTTTTTGTTGATTCCAAATTGAATTCAAAATTCGGTCAAACCGTACTAACACCTCATACTTCCTCAGGACAGGTAAGAGAAATGTTGAGAGTCAAAACCCCTCCCATAAGAATGATCAATATTGCTAAATGCTACAGAAGACAATCTGATGTTTCACACACACAAATGTTTCATCAGTTTGAAGGACTAGTTATTGATAAAGATATATCGATCATAAATCTTAAAGGAACTTTAGATTATTTTGCCAAAAACTTTTTTGGAAATAAAAGAAAAACAAGATTAAGACCATATGATTTTAGATTCACTGAACCATCTTTCGAGGTTGATATTAGCTGTGACATCTGCAATGGCAAAGGCTGTAAGCTTTGTAAAGAAGGTTGGTTAGAGCTTGGGGGAGCAGGAATGGTTCATCCTAATGTCTTAAAAGCTGGGAAAATTGACCCTAAAAAATATTCTGGTTTTGCTTTCGGTTGGGGTGTTGAAAGAACTTACATGATGAAATCTGGAATAAAAATTCCTGATATTAGATTTTTATATAGTAGTGACCTAAACATATTAAAACAATATTAAATTTATGGATATATTAATACCAAATAGTTGGCTTAAAGAATTTTTAGAAACTAATGCAACTCCTAAAAATATTGCAAGGTTTCTTTCTTTGTCAGGACCATCTGTTGAAAAAATTTCAAAAGATGGAGATGATTCTATTTACCACACAGAGATTACCACCAATAGAGTGGATGCAGTATCTGTCTATGGCTTTGCTAGGGAAGCTTCAGCCATCTTACCTAGGTTTGGAAAGAAAGCAAAATTACTGCCTTTAAAATTTAAATCAAAATATAATTTTTTTGACAAAGTAGACTATCTTGACGTAGAAGTTGATAGCAAACTTTGTACCAGATTTACTGCAGTTTTAATAAATGACGTAAAAATAAAAGATTCACCTCAATTTATTAAAGAAAAACTTATAAAGATTGAATTAAGACCAATTAACAACATTATTGATATTTCAAATTACATAATGCATGAGTTAGGACAACCTCTTCATACTTTTGATTATGACAAAATTAAAGGCTCTAAAATGATTCTAAGAGAAAGCAAAAAAGGAGAAAAGATAACTACACTTGATAATAAAACCTTTACCCTTCCTGGAGGAGATATTGTAATTGAAGACGGTGAGAAAAGACTTATCGACCTTTGTGGAATCATGGGTGGAAAAAATTCAATGGTTGATAAAAATACTAAAAATGTACTACTTTTTGTTCAAACATATAATCCTGTAAAGATAAGAAAAACTTCAATGACCTTAGCACAAAAAAGTGAAGCATCTATTCTTTTTGAAAAAGATTTAGATGAAGAATTAGTTTCAACCGCAATGAAAAGATCAATAGATTTATTTGAAAAAATAACAGAAGGAAAATCTGAAAATTTGATTTTAGATATATATCCTAATCCATACAAGATAAAATCAGTAAAAACTAATCTTTCCTTTATTAATAAATCTCTAGGAGAAAATCTTAACAAGGAAGATATTTCAAATTCTTTAACACCGCTTGGTTTTAAATCAAAATGGCAAAAAGATAATTTAACTTTAGAAGTTCCAAGTTTTAGAGCTAAAGATATTGATATCCCTGAAGATATTGTTGAAGAAGTAGCTAGAATTTATGGATACTATAATCTTCAATCAAAACTAATGAAAGGAAGATTACCTGAAAAACTTTTTAATTCGCCGTTTGATTTTGAAAATAAATTAAAAGATGTTCTTTCCGGATTCGGAGGAGTTGAAATTTATACATATTCTTTAGTCCCAGAAACTTTTATAGAAAACAGTGCCCTAAAACTCAAAAACCCTTTGGGGAAAGATACAGAGTACTTAAGAAATACAATGCTTTCTTCAATAAAAGATGCAGCTATTAAAAATTCTGGTTATGAAGAGCCTTTTCATATTTTTGAAATTGCTAATATCTACATTCCACAAAAGCAAAATCTACCAAATGAAAAAATGATGCTTGCTGGAATATTTTCAAAATATGACTTTTCTAAAGCAAAAGGAACCATCGAAGCACTTCTGGAAAAGATAAAAAAAGATTATTCTTTCGAAATTGAAGAAAAAAAAGAATTTTTACCAAATCATAGATTAAAAATTATGAATGGGAAAAACGAAATTGGAGAATTCGGAACTTTAGAAAAAAATGATCTTATTTATTATGAATTTGATATTAGACTATTGCAAAAATTGGGCAATAAACTTAAAGGCTTTAAAAACCCACCAAAATATCCCGCTCAGATTGAAGATCTTACATTTTCATTTCCTGAAAGAACAAAAATTGGAAAAGTAATTGACAGTATTAAAAATTTAGATAAACAAATAGCAAAAATTGAACTTATTGATACTTTTAAAAATTCTTTTACTTTTAGAATTTGGTATCAAAATCCAAATAAAACATTAACTAACAAAGATGTTGAAAGTATAAGAAAAAAAGTTATCAGTAATTTATCTTCTAAATTTGGAGCAAATATAAAATAATTATCTTCGTTTAATTATCTCTAACTTCTTGCCAAGTTTATTTGTTACAGAACATAATATTTCATTTAGACTACTATCGTCAATACATTTTTTATATTTTTGTTTGAAATCTTCAATGTCAAAATACAAACTAGATTCATTACCAGCTTCTATATTCTGGTTATTTTTTACTCGCAGAAAGAACCAGTCTTTAATGGGATCTATAAATTTTTTAATATCATTAACTGGAAATTCTTCCCTTAATTCATCTTCCATCTTTTCCCAAGATGTTGTTTGAGCAGTAACTTTTTCATCAGTACCTAAATTGCCAATTTTTTCCTTCGGCATACCAATCAAAGAGATTATAGAACATTAATTATTAAAAATACAAGTCACAGTGTTGAGGTAGGAGATGGAGAAGGGGATTGATCCCAAGAAGTATTTACACCAATTGTAATCTGTCTATCAGATTCATTACCATCCTGGTCTTTTGCTTTTGCCCTAATTGTATGAACTCCATCACTTAAATCATTTACCTTATAGGTAAATGGAGGACCGTCAAAAGCTCTTTCTTTAACTCCATCAATTTCTAATTCAATTTGTACAATTTTACTTGTCGAATCAGCTCTCAGCTTAATTGTGAAATCATTAGGTAAATCCGAAGTTCTGTCAGTAGGGTAATCAAATTCAACATTTATAGGATTTACCTGTCCACAATATTCAGTTGGAGGGTGATACCTTCCATCAGACTGAGTTGAGAGCCAATCAAGCACACCTTTTTGCCATCTATTCTCTCCTCCAGAACCTGCAGTTGGATCTTCTTCTTTAATTGTAAAATATTCATTTTCATCATAATTTCCTGATGAAATATCAGCAGGAGTTGCCAGTCTTCCATCATTTTTACATACTTTAAGTCTTACATGAATAGAGTCCTCTCCAGGTTCGGTCCCTTTAATAAAGTATTCCGTTCTTGAAGGGTAGCCATCATGACTTCTAAACCCTGACATCGAATCAACTGATGCTGTTACAATCCCTGATGGAATTTCAAAAGGAGTATCTGCCTTACCTGACAAAGCTTCTAAAACTGATCTTCTCCAAATAGGAGATGCACCTGAAACTCCTGATACCACAGCTAACATTGAGGAATTATCATTATTACCTACCCAAACTCCAATCATTATTTGAGAATTTCCACCAACTGTCCAATTGTCTTTTTTATCATTTGTTGTACCGGTTTTTACAATCAAAGTTCTACCTGAAATATTTAATAAAGAATTAGTTCCAAAAATTTCTGTTCTCGCACCATTATCTGACAAAATATCGGCAATTAGAAATGCCTGTTCTTCTGACAAAACTCTTTTTCCTTTTTTAGGATCAACTTCTTCTAATACTTTTCCTTTAGAATCTTCAACTTTTAATATTGAAACTGGTTCAACCTTAAAGCCTTTGTTAGTAAAAGCTGAATAAGCAGATGTTAATTCTAAAAGTCTGACCTCACCGCCACCTAAAGTTAGAGAAAGTCCAACTCTACTTAAAATTTCCTTAGTCGGCTCTAGTGTCGTAATACCCAAATCATATGCGGTCTGCAAAGTATCTTTAATTCCCACTAAAGCTAATGTCTTAACAGCAATAAGGTTAATAGAATTACCCAGTGCATATCGTAGTTGCATTGGTCCTCTATATTTTCCATCATAATTGACTGGACTATAATCGGGCTGACCCTCTCCACCGGGAAAAGTTGTAGGCACATCCATAATCATAGTTGCAGAAGTATATCCTTCCTTAAAAGCAGTCACATAAGTAATTGGTTTTATTGCACTTCCGGGCTGTCTTAATGACATTGTTACGTTCACTTGTCCATCATAATTAGGATCATTAAAATCTTTTGATCCAACCATTGCTAAAATTTCTCCTGTCTCTGGGTTTACAGCAACAGAAGCACCATTTGTAATTTTTTGTCCCTCAACTTTTGCAATTTCTTCTTTGACAATATCTTGCATTTCTTCTTGAAGTGTCCAATCAAGAGTTGTTGTCACTTTAAGCCCACCCGATTCAACAACATTTTCTCCATATCTATCTTCCAATATTTTTTGCACATATTGAACAAAATGAGGAGCTTTAAAAAATGCACCTTTTGCTTGAAATTCAATGTTAGGAAGCTCTGCTATAGCTGCTTTTTCTTGATCCTTAGTAATATAGTCATCCTCTCTCATTCTTCTTAATACTTGCGTTGCTCTCTCAACGTAAGCTTCTGGGTTTGAAGAAAAAGGAGAATAGTAAGAAGGCCTTTGGGGAATACCAGCAATAACTGCAGATTCAACTAAATTTAAATCCACTGCCTTTTTACCAAAATAGACTTCACTTGCAGCTTCAACTCCATAAGCAGTACCCCCATAAGGAATTTCATTTAGATACATCAAAAGAATTTCATCTTTTGAATACTTTTTCTCAATCTGAACAGCTAAAATAAATTCTTTAATTTTTCTAAAAATAGATCTCTCTGAAGTTAAAAGCGCATTTTTAACAAGCTGTTGAGTTAAAGTAGAACCACCCTGAACTCTCCCTCTTGTAATTATTTTAGAAAGACCTCTTAGCATTCCCAAAGGATCAAACCCTTGGTGTTTATAAAAGTTTTTATCTTCAACTGATATTGTTGCTTGTTTCAAAAAAAGAGGTACTTCATCAAAGCTAATAGGGGTTCTTCTTTGTTGAGAAAATATGTCATATAAGACTTGGCCATTTCTATCTAAAATCTTTGTTGAAAATCCTTCAGATCTAACTATCTTATCAGGAGAGGGAAGAGTAAAGGCAAAAAGAGGGATAATAACAAATGAAGCCAAAAGCATACCAACTACTCCCAAAAAGGCAATCTTTGCCAATTTAACCAACTGTCTTGATTTTTGAACATTGGATAATCTTCTACTAAAAACTCTTCTTGTTAAATATCTTCTTTTAATTCTATCTTTCCACATAAACACTTACTTGTTATTGTATCAAATTGAATCTAAAATATGAAAGAAATGAATAAGGGTATTAAAAATCTAATCACTAAATCCATCGATGAAATAATCGTTAAAGATTCACTGATAAATAAACTAAATTCAGGAAAGAAACTTGTAGTAAAATTAGGGATCGATCCAACAGGATCAAAACTTCACTTGGGACATGTGGTTGTCTTAAAAAAATTAAAAGAATTCCAAGACTTGGGACACCAGATTATTCTGATTATTGGAGATTTTACAGCCAGAATTGGAGATCCTAGTGGTAAAAATAAAGAAAGAAAAACTTTAAGTTCTAAAGAAATCGAAAATAATATGAAAACTTATAAACAGCAAATAGAAAAAATTCTCGATTTAAACAAAACTAAATTTGTTTATAACAGCCAATGGCTAGCAAAAATGGATCTTAAAAATATTTTCGAATTAGCCTCAAAGACAACGTTTGCACAAATATTCGAAAGAAATGATTTTAGACAAAGAATTGAAGAAGGAAATGATATTTCTTATTTAGAAACTCTATATCCTTTAATGCAAGGTTATGATTCTGTTCAATTAAAAGCAGATGTCGAACTTGGTGGAACAGACCAAAAATTCAATCTTCTAATGGGTCGACAGATACAAAAAAGATATAAACAAAAAGAACAAGATGTGGTTATTGTAAAACTTCTACCTGGATTAGACGGTGCCAAAATGAGTAAGTCTGCAAATAATTTTATTTCAATTGATGAAAAACCTTTTGATATGTATTCAAAGGTCATGTCAATTTCTGATAATTTAATACCTGAATACTATGAACTCTGTACGAATATTTCTTCAAAAGACCTAGAAAAAATAGTTAGCAAATTAGAAAACGAAAAAGAAAAAGTTTACGAAATTAAAAGACAATTGGCTAAAGAAATTGTTGAAATTTATCATGGTACAAATGAGGCCGAACTTGCTAGCAACAATTTCGTTAAAGTCTACAAATATGGGCAATATAAAGAAGCAGAAATTCATATTGTTATCAAAAGTGGTAACTATAAATTAAGAGAGATCCCAATTTTGTCAAATGCAACAACAAGTACAGTTCAAGCCAAAAAACTTGTAATGCAAGGAGCTGTAGAAATAAACAATAAAAAAATATTAGATCCAAACCAAAAAATTTCTCTTAAAGCAAAAGACATTATAAGAATAGGAAAAAAAAGATTTGTAAAAGTAAAGTAAAATAAAAATGATGCTAACTAAAAAACAAAGAAAGATAGTGACAATAATAATGGCAATCGCGTCATTTGCTTTAATTGTTTCATCTTTCCTTCCATTTATACTTGCCCTTAGATAATCTAAATAATTATGAAACTAAGTTCACCTGTATCTGAACTTTCATTAGTAGGCTCTTACTATCAAAAAAAACTTTCAAAACTTGGCATAGTCACTGCATTAGATTTAATTAACCATATTCCACATAGATATATTGACTTTAGCCAAACTTTTTTTATATCAAAAGTTAAAGTTGGAGATATCCTCACAGTAAAAGGAAAAGTGAAATCTGTTAAAAACCAATATACAAGAACAGTCAGAAAAATTCAGGTCGCAGAAATAGAAGATAGTACTGGCAGTATTTCAGCTGTCTGGTTTAACCAACCATATTTAATAAATACTTTAAATAAAGGTGACACTGTTTCTTTATCCGGTAAAATCGATTGGTTTGGAAGAAAGGTAGCATTTATAAGCCCGGAATATGAAAAAAATGTAACAGGAAAGATTGGTCTTCATACAGGAAGACTAGTTCCAATTTACCCTGAAACATCAGGCCTTTCTTCTAAGTGGTTAAGGGGAAGAATGAAAGAAGCAATAATCCAAACTTCCAATGAAATTGAAGAGATTTTACCGAATGAAGTACTTAAAAAATATGATTTAGTTGAACTTAAAGATTCATATTATTTCGTTCATTTCCCAGAAAACTTCAAACAAGCTGAAGACGGTAGAAAGAGACTCGCTTTTGATGAACTTTTATATCTACACATTGCAAGTCTTAAAAGAAAATTAGCTTGGCAAAAAAACGACTCTACTTTTGATTTAAAAATCGATAAAAAAGCTGTTCATACTTTTATCAAAAATCTTAGTTTTAAACTTACAAATTCCCAAGAAAAAATAGTAGATGAAATATTTTCTGATTTTTCCAAAAAATATCCTATGAATAGATTATTAGAAGGTGATGTGGGATCAGGAAAAACTGTTGTTGCAGCAATTGGAGCATTTATATCTTTCATAAATGGTTATCAAACTGTTTTTATGGCTCCAACACAAATACTGGCTCAACAACATTACAATACTCTAAAAGAGCTATTTGATCCCTATAAAGCAAGAATTTCACTTTTAACTTCGGGGCAAGTTAAAAAAGATTTAGGTAAAGAAGATATTTTTGTAGGTACTCATTCCTTAATTAACAAAAATGCTCTTTTTGATAAAGTTTCATTGGTAGTTATTGATGAACAACAAAAATTTGGTGTTAATCAAAGAGAAAAACTTGTTAAAAAAGCTAGAAACAAAAAAATAAGTCCACACGTACTAAATTTAACAGCTACACCAATTCCAAGAACAGTAGCTCTTACTCTATATGGAGACTTAGATCTTTCTATTTTAGATGAACTTCCACCGAAAAGATTACCAATAACAACCTGGCTGGTTCCTCCCACAAAAAGACAGGGAGCATATAAATGGATCCAAAAAAACATACAAGATAATAAGATTCAGGTTTACATAGTTTGTCCTTTAATTGAGGAGAGTCAAAAAGAAACAATGCAAACAGTAAAATCTGCAAAATCAGAGTTTGAAAAGTTAAAAAAAGTATTTCCAAATCTTTCACTGGATCTTATGCATGGAAAACTAAAATCAAAAGAAAAAGAAAATATAATAGAAAGGTTTAAGAAAGGAAAAACAGATATTTTAGTATCAACACCCGTGGTTGAAGTGGGAATTGATGTAGGTAACGCAACAATTATGGTAATTGAGGCTGCTGAGCGATTTGGACTATCATCACTTCATCAATTAAGAGGTAGGGTAGGCAGGGGCACAAAAAAATCATATTGTCTTTTATTTACTGAGAGCAAAAGTGAAAAAGTTGTAACTAGGCTTTCTGCTATGCAGAAGAATTTGAATGGTTTTGAGCTTGCTGAACTCGATCTAAAACTAAGAGGCCCCGGAGAAGTATTTGGCATTAAACAACATGGTTTTCCAGAGCTTAAAATCGCTTCCTGGCAGGATATTGGGTTAATTAAAAAAACCAAAAAAGTAGCCTTAGATGTTATTAAAAGTCCTAAAAAATATAAAGAGCTTCTAAAAGAAATTAATACCAGAAATAAATTTACTAATTAAAAACTTACTATTGCCAATTTACCCTCAATTAGGTTAAAATTTGCTCTATGACACCGTTACCTAAAAAGAAACATACAAGATCAAGGTCAGCGACCAGAAAAATAAGCCAAAGGTTGTCACTTGGCTCTTTAGTTAAATGCCCAAATTGCAGTAAACTTAAATGGCCCCATAAGGCTTGTCCTTCTTGCGGCAAGTACAAATGAAAACTTCTCAAGATCCTAGACATAAAAAAAGACGAGAAATTGTAAAAACACTTTTTGCGGAAACTTTTACTAAACAACCTATCAAAAATGAGGAAGTAAAAAAAATAATAAAAAACTTGAAAAAAATAGATAAACAAATTGAAAAATCAGCTCCACAATGGCCAGTTAATAAACTTAATAGAATTGATTTAGCAGTTTTAAGGCTAGCTGTATATGAACTTAATAAAGGTGACAATCCCCCTAAGGTAATAATTGATGAAGCGGTTGAACTGGCAAAAGAATATGGAAGTGAAAATTCAGGCTCGTTTATTAACGGTGTTTTAGGTACTATATTTAAGAAAGAAAAAAATGAATAATACAGAACAAAAAATAAAAAACTTAGTAATTGGTAAACTTGCGGAGCATATCGGAGTTGAAACTGAGGACATTAATTTGCAAGATTCCTTAGTAGAAGATCTTCATCTTAATATTGCAGAAATTAGCGATTTATTACAAGAACTGTCCGAAGAGGGAATTGAAATAGAAGAAACAAATCTTAAAAGTATCGAGACTGTTTCAGATCTAATTGATTATATATTGTCTCAACCTGGAATTATTTAAATACAATGACTGACATTTCTGAATTAAAACCAATTTTTAAAAACCAAGATCTTTTAACACAAGCTCTGACTCACAAGTCTTGGGTAAATGAACATAAAAATCAAAGAGAATCCAATGAAAGATTAGAATTTTTAGGAGATGCTGTTTTGGAATTTATTGTTTCCAAAGAGATTTACGAAAGACATCCTGACAAAGAAGAAGGATTTTTAACTGCCCTAAGAGCAAATCTTGTTAATACACAAAACTTAGCCAATATTGCTAAAAAATTAAATGTGGGAAAAGTTATTTTTCTAGCTAAGGGTGAGGAAGATGGCGGAGGAAGAGAAAACTCTTCACTTTTGGCAGATACGGTCGAAGCTATAATTGGAGCACTTTTTTTGGATCAAGGAGTTAAACCTGTTTATGAATTCATTAAAGAACACATTATTGCAGAAATTCCAGAAAAACTTTCAAAACCCCTAAAAGATGCAAAAAGCAGACTTCAGGAGTATATTCAATCACAAAAATTGCCAACACCAAAATACAAAGTTATAGAAGAATCGGGACCTGACCATAATAAAAAATTTATTGTGGAAGTATCTGTAAAAGGTAGACACTTGGGCCAAGGAGAAGGAAAAAGCAAAAGTACAGCAGAACAAAAAGCTGCTGATAATGCTCTTTCACGCTTGTAAAAGTAATTAAATTGCACTAAAATTTACGACTATGGTAATCATTAGACTAGAAAGAAAGGGAAAAAGAAATCACCCATTTTATAGAATAGTTGCAACCGACAAAAGAAAAAAAATCGGTGGACGTTCACTGGAAAATTTGGGTTTCTGGGATCCACATACAAATGAAATCAGTATTAAGAAAGATTTGGTTAAAAAATGGGTTGGAAAAGGTGCAAAAATTTCAGAAGCGGTTAAAAAATTAATGGAAAAATAATATGAAAGAACTTCTTGAATATATTCTAAAAGAAATAACAAACAGCGATTCTGTTCAGGCAACCGAAGATATAGATGAGAATTTTTCAAAATTAACTATCTTTTCTCCCAAAGAGTTTATGGGAATTATTATTGGAAAAGAAGGAAGAATAATTAAAGCCATAAGAAACTTACTCAAAGTAAGAGCAACCTTAGAAAAAAAGGGTGTTAATGTCTCCATTGAAGAAAAAGAAGTAGTTACTCTTTAATTTTTATTCAAAAGGATTTATCCTTTCGCTAGGTACTGAAGGATAAATTGTTGAAAAAGGAGGTAGAGTTAATTCGGATATTTTAGTTATCATATTAAGCTCCTCTTCAGTAAAATCACTTAAGGGTTGAGTTATCGCAGGAATTTTAGTAGGGTAGGGAGCCCAATAACTTCTCAGAGTTACTGATGCTCTGTACATTCCTGATGACTGATTAAGTTCAAGTTTCTCACAACTTACAATTGGCGCAAAATTTTCTATGACTTTAAAAAAAGAAATAATATTTTCCAAACTTCCATTCAAGTCAAAATTCAAGTCAACCCTAGAATATGTTTTCCCTTTGGACTCGGAACCCCCTTTAAGATTTTCTACATATAGACCGCTAAAGGAAGATTGGTTTTTAATTTGATAAATTACTGAAAGAGCGGGATTAGTGTCAGGAAGGGCAAGTGAAAAAAATTGTATATCATCTGACAGAGTTTGTGAAACTACAGATAAAGTTTCTTTCTTTTTTTGAAGAATTGATATAGTTTTTCCAATATCTTTTATTTGTTTTCTTTGTTCGGTAATTTTATTAAAACCAATTTTACTAGTAAATAAAAAACAAAAGACAATTCCAATAAGAGATAAAAGTGGTATACCCAATCTTTTTAAATTTGGCGATATTACTTTAAAAGTTGCTATTTTCCCCTGTTTTTTCATATTTAGTCTACATATCCTTCAAAAGTAATCCTAAATCCATAGTTAGGATTAAAAGAAAAATTTTTAAGTCTTATGGTCTTATAGATATCCGAAGAAACAAGATAGACCATAAATTTAGAAACAGATAAAGAGGAGTAAGCTTCTGTGGTAACTTCACTTTTTGCTGAAGAAATTTTAGCATCTTTAATTAAAACTCCTTCGGATAAATTTATACTAAGTTCTTCAAAACTCTCAAGTGGTTTTTTAATACCTTGCAGTTTCCAAATATCTTTAATCTTGGCCATTCTATCTTTGGCAAGAATAACTTGCTGCTCCGTCTTTTGATATTCATTTATTTCCTTGGAAAGGATATCCTTTTGGGTATTTAAAGTTTTGATCTTTGAATTATCAATAATAAAAATGCCCAAGAAAGTTAAAATAGAGATTAAAAAAACAGCAACTACAACATATAAAACTTTAGTCAAAATATTAACCAGTCTTAAAAGGGATTTTTTAGGAGATAAATCAGGGGGTAAAAGATTAATTTTTGGCATATAAAATTTTTATTAAATATCCGTCATAGCTAAACCAACAGCAATTGAATATAAAGGAGCATATGGTGCAACTACTTTAGAAACCTCGGGAGTTAGACTAACTCTGGAAAAAGGATTTCCAACAACTATTTCCAAACCTAATGCCTTACTTAAATAAGAAACAGCTTCAGGTAGCCCCGAAGATCCACCAGAAAGAATAACAGCCGAAGGAGCATCTCCTTTTTCTTCGGTTTGATAATAATAAATTGCTTTCTTAATTTCATCAGAAACCAAACGAACAATAGGATCAAGTGCACCTTTTATTTTTCCTTCAAGTTGTGAAGAAGAAAGTCCATAAGCTTTTTTATATTCTTCCGCCTGCTGAGGGGTAACATTAAGATTTTGGGCAACAGCTCGAGTAAAAGCATTTCCCGCAGTGGGAATTGAACGAGAAAAAGAAAGAATCCCTTTATCACAAATGGCTATGTCGGTGGAGCTTGCACCAAAATCAATAATTAAAGAAACTCTATCTTTTGGTGCTAAAACTCTACTTAAAGCTAAAAGTTCTGTCTCTGCTTTAATAGTATTTAAGCCCGCACTTTGAAGAAGTTTTACATAAATCTCAACCAAGTTCCTAGAAACTGCAACAAGTAAAACCTTTACACCAGAACCAACTTCTCTTTCATTTCTCGAAATTATCTGATGTTGAATTATTGCTTCAGAAATTGGAATCGGAATATATTGTTCTGCTTCCCATTTGATTGCTGATGCAATCTCTTGATCTGTAAGGAGAGGAAACTTAATTATTCTTGTAAATACTTTTTCCTCAGGAATTGCAATAGTAACATCTTTTGAAGAAATTTGAGCCTCTTTGTGGAGTTTTTTTATAACTTGAGCTAAATCACCAAGTTCTTTTTCCTCCTTAAATCTATCTGGAGAAGCACCCTTAAAACCAATAATACCAGAACCGCTAAGCTTGAAAGAATTTCCTTCTTTTTTAAGCTCAACAATTTTAATTGTTTTAGATCCTATATCAAGTCCAACACCCATAGGCAGATTAAATTAATTATAGCTGAATTTTAGTTTAATATCATGAAAGATTCTGGTCAATGGAGAGAAAAACTAATCAAGATTTACTTCTGTAAAACAAGCCTCATTACTTAACCACTTCATTCAAACTAAATATTGCGGACTCAAAAATTGGTGGAATTTTTGCATAAGGTTCAAACACTTTAATTTTTCTATTTGCATCCCCAGAAGAACCAAAAGAATCTATTAAATTTCCTTGGGAAGGTAAAACCTTATTACCAGGATAGTTGGCAAATATACCAATAGAATTAGCCTCAGAAGTATTATAAATTGAACGAATATTCATAAATTGAAGACCATTTTGCTGACTGTAAACATTTGCTGGAATACCTAAATCATTAAAAACTAATATCTTTTGAAATTGATAATTTTCTCCTGCTATGTTGCAAGTTCCAGGATCAGGTTCACTGAAAGAATTAGATAACCTTCTACTGGAATTTGGATCCACCGCCTCACGAGCAATTGTTGTTGTTGAATAATCACCAACTACCGAAGTGTAAAAAATACTAAGTTCAAGAGCTGGAGTTTGTCCAGAATCCAAAGCACTACCTTCTTTGCCCCAACAAATCTTAATTGTGTTTCCTGTAAAACAAGGTTTTTCCTCTGAACATATAAAACCATTATTCTCATCATGGACAACAAACCAAATTGTTATAGATTCTCCTGAAAATAAAAAGGAAGGGTAATTAAATTCTTTTTCTCCTTCTGCTACAGCAGATACTCCTACATTATAGGAAGCATTTCCAATTTCGGTTGAACCGATACTGGATCCTATTATTAAGGCTTGTTCAACTCCAGCCTCGGCTGCAGAAAAAGCTCTTAGCGAATCTTCATCTTGAGAAGAAACTGATACATCTGTTATTGACCGAGCCAATATTGAAAGAACTACTACCAAAACTACTGACATTGAAAGTAAAACTATTAGAAGAGCTTGTCCTTTCTGTAATTTCTTTTTATTCATCTTAAATTAAGTGTAACAATTAATAATACTTCAAATCAATTTTTTAGTTTAATTATTTCTCAAATAGATTTTTGTAGTTGATGAAAACCTTCCTCTTTCAACTAGACTGGAATTTGTATCTTCTGCAACTATAGTTATAGTAACTGAAGGAGAATTTCCGGATGTTCCTTCAATACATTCAAAAGAACAACCTGTAATATCAATCTCTTCTGTATTTAATCTCCCAGATCCTGAAGCTATATAACCTAAAACATCAGAACTCTCGCAACTAAAACTTCCTAAATTTCCATCCTCATCCATATATTCAATAAGTGAAGTATCTTCTGGATTTGGACAATTTGTAATAGATTGAGCACTTCTTAACTGCCTTTGAATTATTGAAAGAAAATAATTAACATTATCTCTTATTTTAATAGAGGAACTACTTTTGTTTGTGCTCCTAAGAGTCAAAAAAACTATACTCGTTACAAGAACCCCTAATATTGTAAACACTGTAATAGTGACTAAAATCTCAATTAAAGATAATCCTTTTTTATTTTTTTCTTTCATTAGTTAATGCCAATTAGTTAGGTAAGTCGACGAATTTATTTCATGATATCCACCTGCATCTATCCAATAAATTCTAACAGTAACTTCAATAGTAGATTGATCAACCAAAGAAAAATCAACCTCCCTTTTTAAAAAAGTATCTGAAATATATTCTTCACTGTTACAATTTCTGCTATTTGCAGTATCCCAATTAAGCTCAGGAAGACACCATGTCAAACTTTCTGCTCTTTGAGAAAAATCATCCCATGAATTATCTCTTTCACCCCTTAACCATTCAAGAGTTGTTTCAGAAAGCCTTGTTGAAAACGTTTGGTTTTTTGAAAAGGAACTATTAGTTATCGAAATGCTAGCAGCTGCAACAACTGTAACCATTATTAAAGTTATAAGACCAAGTGCCAATACAACCTCCATAAGAGATTGACCTAAAATATTCCTTTTTTTCATTTTATTTCTCCTGACTTAGTAATATATATAGAAGAAATATTTCCAGTACTTTCTTGGATTATTTGAACTTCAATATCAGAAGATAAATTAGTACCTTTGCTTAGAACTTTAAAAAAAATAGAATTGTAAGAAACAAAAGATAAATCATCTTGCACATCCACATCTTTTATTTCAACTGTTCCTCCAGAACATAGAGCTTCTACTTTATAACTTTGATTTGATATGATTTTAAAATTATAACCACTTAAAGTATTAGGACTATCACAAAAGACATTGTTTGGTTTTTCACCAGATATAGACATTTCTCTTGCCAAAGATAAATCTCCTTTAACTTTTCTAGTAAATGAAACCAAAACTTGTCTTCTTGAGTACTTCCTAAAACTAGCATATCCAATGGAAAAAAGAATTGACATTATAATCATTCCTACAAGAAGCTCGATTAATGTGTAACCTTTGTTTTGAAGTTCAGACATTACTTAAATATACAACATTAAAGATGCTTAAATATAAAAACTTAAGGATTTTCTACCTTATAGTTACAAGTTTCACCACAATTTGAACTTCCTCCGCATGTTACGCTAGTTCCTGTAACATTCTCTAAAGAAGTACATATCTCATAAGTTATTCCATCTGAAAAATACCTATAAGTTCTTGTTGGATCCTGTGGATCTGTCGGAACATTATTAATATATTCATTATCGATTAAACAGGAATCAGTGCTATCATTCCCAATAAGGGTGGTAGTGCCAAGTAAATCTGAAGTAGGGTATTCTCCACAATCTGCTCTATATATTTCAATACCAGATCGAATCAATTCTAAATCAGATTTTCTTTTTGCATCACGTCCAGATTTTTTAGAGTTCTGAAAAGAAAAAAGGGATAATCCCATAAGAATCCCGATTATAGAGACCACAACTAAAAGTTCAATTAAAGTAAAACCTTTATTTTTATCCATAAATAATTTATTTTTCAACTTCATAGTTTGTTTATATTGGACAATTTACACTTGTAGGTACACTTGTAACAGCACCCACCATTCCAGATGAACAGATAACCCAATATCCATCAGCTGACTCTGATTCAAACCATAAAAGATAATCAGTCGCATCATTTGCAGAACCCCCTGAACCATTGGAGATATAAGAATAGCTATAATTTGGCTCTTTCGGATCATCTGGACAAGTCCCAGAAATGTCAAAACTACTACACATTGAAGAAGGTGAAATAGTAGATGTTTTCGAAGGATAAAGACTATTGTGTTGATTAGCAAAATTTTCCAAAGCAGTTTGATATTGTTTTAAGTCAGATTTCCTTTGAGTGTCTCTTGCTTGTTTTTGTGAAGGGCCAAAAGAAACCAAAGCCAAAGCAGCAAGTACTCCAATTATAGAAATCACTACTAATAATTCAATTAAAGTAAAACCTTTTTTCATTGTATTATTTGATACATCCAACCTGTTGAACACCAAGAAACATCATCTGTAATAACTCCCTTATCATCACTTTTATTTTCCAAGCAAGATGAAAGTGTAAAAGATTCATTATCTGTCTCAACTTGATATTTATAACTTTGACCATCTAGAGGATCATTGGGAAGAACAACCATATAAGTTGTTGATCCAGAAGTCCATTCCTCAGTCCATTCACAGGCAGTTGTACCGCCAGTTCCACAACCTAAAATCTGCCCCGAAGAATTATTTCCTGGGAAACCCATCTTATCGTTATAGTAAAGCCTAAGACCAGTTCTTATGTTATAAAGGTCAGATTTTCTTTGAGCATCTCTTCCTCTTTCTCTTGCCGCATTTAAATTGGCAGATATTAAAGTAGTTATTATCCCAATTATAGAAATAACAACCAAAAGTTCTATTAAAGTAAAACCTTTGTTTTTAAATTTCATAACTCTACCTTTTAGTATACGAGAAATTATTCATCAAATTTCATCAAATGAAGTATTCGAACTCGTAATTGAAAAATTGCAAGTTATATTATTTCCACATTGATAGGAAACTGGCGAATTTAAACAATCTCCTCCCAAGCAATCCTGATCTTGACTGTTTTCTAGTCTTGCAAAAAGTTGGAATTTTTTACTATTCCCACTAGGAAGTCTGTAATAATAATCATAACCAGTTACAGGATCATCTGGTACTTTTTTAAAATACATAGTTCTTTCTGTTGCTGTTCCTGGATACACATCAACAAATTTACTAACACCCCAATTACAAGCAATTCCGTCTCCACCTTTTTCGTAAGGACAAGCCATAATTTTCCCTTGTCCATCCGCTGGAGGATAAAAGCCATAGTCATTAAAAAAAAGTTCCAATGCATTGGCAATTTGTTTTAAATCAGATTTTCTTTGAGCATCTCTTCCTCTTGCTTGAGCCGTTCTAAATGCAGTACCAATTAAAGTAACTAAAACTCCTAAAATTGCCATTACCACTAAAAGTTCAACTAATGTAAAACCTTTATTTATTTTTTTCATTTTATTTACCTTTTTCTTCCAATAATTGATTTTCATATTCCTGAATACTTATATCAACAGGAGTACTGCTAAAAGCTCTTCCGTAATTACAAATTTCATTTCCACACATAATTGCTCTTGCTTCAACTTTAGGATTATATTCCGCTTCATCTTTGCCTTCTAAGTGTGCCAGAAGTTGATACCTTTTTCCATTGGATAAATAAATAAAAGATACTCCGTCTAAATTTTTCGGGTCTATTGGAATAGGACTCATAAAGACAGGATTGTCGAAATCGGAAAAATCAGACAAATCGTTTTTACCCCAATCACAAACCTTGATATTGACCCAAGTTTGTTTTTCTTCATCAAAATAAGTATCACTACCTTTACATGCCAAAATCTTGCTGTCAGAAGAGCTTAAAGGAAACATACCAGTTGCATGATTATAATTTTCTAAAGCGGATTGAAGTGTTCCTAAATCATTTTTTCTTTGATTGTCTCTTGCCCTTCTTATACTTACTCTAAAATTAAAAAATGAAACGAAGGCAATTAAAAAAAGAATAATACCTACAATCCTAGTTTCCTCTTTACTAAAAAACTTCATATTTTTTAAAATTTTAGCCTCTTTATTTTATAATATTTTTTATTCTTTTTTTCTCTTTAGCTAAAGCTCCCAGTTTTTACACTCTCGTAATATATCTCCACACCAGCCATAACAAGTAGAATTTTCGAAATGTGGGTCACATTCAGGCCCAGGTCTTTCAGGATCCCAAAGTATTTTCTCACAAACTCCATTAATGCAACCATAATAATTGACAGCTGGAGGTTCTGAAGGAACAGATGTTTCAGGTGGAACCCCCACAATTGGATCGGGTGCATTAGGACTCGAAACAAAAAAATTGTATGCATAATATGGACCACAACCATAAGTACAACCAATTTTTTCTATATCTTTGTCTTTTGTATTTTCCAAATTAATGTAAATCCTATACCAGGATGGGCATGTTCCCTCTACTTCAACAACATATGAAGCATCAGTTGTTGGATCACAAGGGATTTTACTTAAGTAAGGTTTTAAACCTGTACCAGGTTTACAGATAACTAAATCAACAGTAGGGTAGCAATCATTATCCTTCTCATATTCCTCCATTGCAATTGTAATGCTATGAACATCTCCTTTTCTTTTAGCATCATTTCCTTTAAAAATTTGATTTCTTAAATAGAAAATCACTAAAGCAGCTAAAAAAACAATTATCGATACTACGATTAAAAGTTCAGTTAAAGTAAATCCTTTTTTATTTCTTTTATTTAAAAAAACGGCATTATCCATTTAAGTAAAGTCTGTCCCCAAATAAGAGTAATTAAAAAAGATACTCCTAAAAAGGGCCCAAAGGCTATTTCTTTACCAAACTTAGCCTTCTTAACTAAAATTAGTATGACTCCTACAAAACTTCCCGTCAAGAAACTTAAAAATAACCAGAGAATGTTAAAAGGAAAAAGTAAAAATGTCGCTGGAAAAAGAGTAAATTTTACATCACCAAGCCCCATTCCTTTACCTTTAGTTAAAAGATGCAATAAAAGCATAAAGGAAGAAAGAGAAAATCCTCCCAATAGATGTTGAAAACTATTCGCATTATCAAAAAATATAATATAAAAAAAGCTAACTGTTAACCCTAAAAATATTAACTCATCAGGAATTATTCCTTCTTCTAAATCAATT
This sequence comes from Patescibacteria group bacterium, assembly GCA_018826545.1. Taxonomy (GTDB): domain Bacteria; phylum Patescibacteriota; class Microgenomatia; order UBA8517; family UBA8517; genus JAHKAL01. The sequence continues at coordinate 28,537 of JAHKAL010000050.1, forward strand.
ATGACAACTGAAGCAATTAAAAGATAAAAAAATAAAAATAAAATTACCTTAAATAAATCAGCCTGATAATTAAAATAGATCAAAACGAAGGATATTGAACTTATAACTTCTATTAGGGGATAACGAAAAGATATCTTCTTTTTACAATGCCTACAATTTCCTTTTAAAAAAATAAAAGAGAGTAGGGGAATGTTATCAAACCAGTTTATTTGTTTTTTACACTTTGGACAAAAAGATCTACCTTTTACAAATGGAATTTTTTTAGGAAAACGGTAAGTGAATACTCCCAGAAATGACCCAAAAATTAAGCCTAAAAGAATAACAATAAAAAAGTTTAAAAACATAAAATACTTTTCACTAAAAAGAAGCGCACTTAAAAAACAAATAACTGCAATTAAAACTTAAGCGCGCGTCCTCCTTTTATTCTGGAATACAAACAAAACAAGAATCAGCAATACCAGAACCAGTCCAAACAGCAGTATCTAAATCACAAACAGTCGTTTCTTCTTTAGTTCCGTCATCAGCCAATCTATATACTTTTCCATCGGTAATAGCATTTTTCTTGGTTGATTTTGCCGCCGGAATAAAGCATGCATATATAGAACCTGCTGCCGATGTGCTTTTACCTATATAAATATTCTTTGATGGATCTGTCGCACTGTATTTTTTAATAAAATCACGATTCCTAAATTCAGTTTTAAGTTCCTCACTTGTAAGTAGAACTCCATCAACAGTACAGTCTGCTCCACAAATACCAACACCTTCATCTGATGCAGAAACAAAACCATAAGAAAATTCATTAGTATAAGTAACATCATCTACTGTTACCCAAGGAAACTCACTTCTTGCAGCAAAGTATCTATCAATTGCTGAAATAAGTTGACTTCCGTCTGCTTTAAATCTGGTATCTCTGGCTCTATTAGTCTGCTCAATAGGATTAATTGCAGCAATAACTATCATGGCAATTGCCCCCAAAAGACCCATAACAATCAAGAGTTCAACTAAAGTAAAACCTCTTTTTAAATATTTCATTTAATGTCTTTCACCCCCTTTCGCAATTATATATCAGTATTTAGCATTTAACTTATACTGTCAAGATTATTAAAAACTACTTGTCAAATTATAGATTGGTAAAATTACTGCAATAACCAAAAAACCAACCCCCAAACCCAATATAATCATTATTACAGGCTCTATTGCGGCTGTTAATCCTTTTACTTCTTCATCACTTTCAATTTCAAAAACATGACTTATTTTTTTTAATACCTCTTCCATTTTTCCAGTTTCTTCACCAACAGCTACCATCTGACTTAATATATAAGGAAACGCATCGGGGTGCCTTGCAAAAGAGAAAGCAACAGGAAAACCCTTCTCAACCTGGATGGCAGCATCCTTTAGAGCTTCTGATATAACTACATTGCCTACAACTTCTGCAGTTATATTTAAAGCTTCTAAAATTGAAACTCCAGCACCAGACATCAAACTTAGTGTTCTGGTTAAATCTGTTAAAATAATTTGTCTTTGCAAACTTCCAAAGATTGGAATTTTAAAAATAAGCTCATCAATTTTTCTTCTCCCTTTTGGAGTTTTTCTATAAAGGGAAAATCCATAAAATCCAGATCCGACTAAAACTAATACCAATGGCCAAAATTTAAAAATAAAATTCGAGGTTCCAATTAAAATCTTTGTTGGAAGAGGAAGTTCTGCATTAAAATCCTGATATAAACTCATTAAACGTGGCATAACAAAAATCATCATAATAAGTGAAACTGCAAACATTCCAACAACTATTATTACGGGGTAGATCAAAGCACCTTTTACTTTGCCTTTAAATTCTTGCTGTTTTTCTATATTGTCAGCCAAACTTGCTAAAACTTCATCCAACACTCCGCCAACTTCACCAGATTTAATTAAAGCAATATAAGTAGAAGAAAATACCTTTTTATGTTTTTCCAGAGAAGAGGATAGAGATTCTCCTCCCTCAATATCTGAAAGAATTGTTGCCACAACTTTTTGCATAGACCCTTTTAACTGGTTTCTTAAAATATGTAAAGCCTCGGTTATTGGAAGACCAGCATTTATCATCGTTGAAAGTTGTCTGGTAAAGGAAGTTACGTCAGAAGAAGTTACTTTTTCTTTAAGCTTTTTAATTATTCCAAAGATGCTTTCTCTCACTGGTTTTATCGTTAAAACAATTAAACCTCTTTCCCTTACTAACTTTGCTGCATGTCTCTCATCTGTAGCTTCAACTTCACCTGTAACAAGTTCATTAGATTTGTCTTTTGCTTTGTAATTAAAAAGTTTCATAAGGTTCTTACAAGCCTTGTCAGTTCTTGAGGTCTTAAACTCCAACTTTGAGCAGTCTCAAGAGTAATTTTTCCAGTTCTAACTAAAGCAGCTAATGATTTTTCCAATGTAACCATTCCAGCTTCTTGAGAAGTTTGCAGAATACTTTCAATCTGATGTGATTTCCCTTCTCTTATCGCAGTTTTTATTGCAGTTGTCCCTAGCATCAATTCATACGCAACAGTTCTTCCTTTTGGTTCAGCTTTAATTAGTCTTTGAGAAAAAACTGCTTCAATTACATTCGAAAGCTGAAGTCTAATTTGACTCTGTTGTTCTTCTGGAAAAACATCAACAACTCTATCAATAGTTTGTGCAGCTGAATTAGTATGAAGAGTTCCAAAAACCAAATGCCCAGTCTCTGCAACTGTCATTGCAGAAGATATGGTTTCCAAATCCCTCAATTCACCAATAAAAACAATATCTGGATCTTCCCTTAAAACTGACTTTAAAGCTACCTGCCATGAGTGAGTGTCGGCCCTCATTTCTCTTTGAGATATTATTGATTTAATTGGTTTAAATATATATTCGATAGGGTCTTCAATAGTTACTATATGAGTATTTCTAGTTTTGTTAATTTCATTTATAACAGCAGAAATTGTAGTTGATTTTCCGTGTCCAGTTGGACCTGTTACAAGAATCAATCCTTGTCTTAGGTTAACAAAACTATTAAGAATAGGAGGAAGTGATAATTTGCTGATTTCTGGAATTTCCAAAGGAATTCTTCTAAAAGAGGCCGCAATAGATCCTTTTTGGGTATATGCATTTACACGAAATCTTGCTTTATCAGAAAAGGGGATTGCAAAATCAATTTCCTTATTAACAGTTAGTCTTTCCAATTGTTCGCTACTTAATATTTCTTTTATTAGATTTAGAGTTAATTCAGAAGTTAAAATTCCTGAGTTAGGAATAGACATCAACTCTCCATCAATTCTTAAAGTTGGGGAAATCCCAGAGATTATATGTAAATCACTTGCATTAGAATCTATGGTCTGTTGTAATAATTCTTTTATATTCATATTTTTTTTATTCCTGTGCAACTCTTAAAATTTCTTCAATAGTTGTTGCTCCTTCTAAAACTTTTAAATAACCATCTTGCTTTAAACTGATCATTCCTTCTTCTCTTGCCTGTTTTTCAATATCACTTGCAGCGGATCTAGAAAGAATAAGTTTTGAAATTTTTTCTGTCACAGGCAAAGCTTCAAAAATACCTACTCTTCCATAATAACCCGAATTACCACATTCCTGACATCCTTTTCCTCTATAAAATAGTATTTGTTTTCCTTCTGGCCACAAATTTCCTAAAGTTGCTTTAATTTCTTCAATAACTTTTGGATCAGGTTGATAACTCTCTTTACAACCTTCATGGATTTTTCTTACAACTCTTTGAGCAGCAATTGCCGTCATTGAGGAAGCTAAAAGATATGGTTCTGCACCCATATCAAGAAGTCTGGGAAGAGCTCCTGATGCATCGTTGGTATGAAGTGTTGAAAAAACTAAATGTCCAGTAAGAGAAGCTTGCACCGCCAAATCAGCAGTTTCCTGATCTCTAATTTCACCAACCAGAATAATATTTGGATCTTGTCTTAAAAAGGATTTTAAACCTGAGGCAAAAGTAAGACCTGCTGCAGGATTTACTTGAACTTGATTAACCCCTTGGATTTTATACTCAATAGGATCCTCCAATGTAACTATATTTACTTTAGCAGTATTTATCTTTGAAATAATCGAATAAAGAGTTGTTGTTTTACCTGAACCTGTAGGTCCACAAATAAGAATAATTCCATGAGGTCTTAAAATCGCCTCCTCTAGGGTTTTGAGCCCCTGACCTCTAAGCCCAAGTTCGGGAAGATCTGGAACCCCACCTGTTTTTTTTAATAGCCTCATTACGATTTTTTCTCCCCATGTGGTTGGAAGTGAGGAAACACGAAGATCAACGTCTTCATCCGCCCCTTTGAAATTAAATCTTCCGTCTTGAGGAATCCTTTTTTCAGAAATATTCATTCCTCCCAAGATTTTTATCCTTGAAATTAATGCATCATGAAGTTCTTTAGGAATAGTTAGCTTTTCTTGCAAAATCCCATCAATTCTATAACGAACTCTTGTTGATTTTTCCTCAGGTTCAATGTGAACATCGCTAGCTCTCGCCCTAACCGCAAATTCCAAAATATGACTTACTATTTCAGCAATTTTTTCTTCTCTTATAAAACCTGTTTTTGAACCATTTAAAGTTTTAATTCTATCCTTGTCAGTTGACACATCTTTTAGGGCACTTGTTACTTCTTTAGATAAAGAAGTAGAATATTTTGTAGAAATTAAGTCTTCAATTTTTGAAAGTGAAGAAATATTTGCCTTTACCCTTAATCCTGTTTTTTGTTCAATAAATTCAATTGCGGTTAAATTCATTGGATCAGCCATCGCAATGACAATCTGACCTAGTTTTTTATCAATTGAAACTGGAAATACTTTGAACTTTTCAGCAACTTCTTGGGAAAGAGTTGCCATTGCCTCTGGTGAAACTGGAAAAGTATCTAAACTAAAGTAATCAATATTATAAAGTTTTGCTTTTGCCTTAACTAAATCTTCTTCAGATACAATATTTAGTTTTTTTAATAATTCCTCTTGTGAAGTACCTTGTTGAATTTCTGTTAATTTAACTTCTTCTGCTTTTTTTTGATCCAAAACCCCAAATGAAACCAAAATATCAGCAAGTGAATTTAATTCATTTACTGAACTATTAACATTCCCAGCAGGCTGAGCAGGCATATAGTTCATTATGAACTAATTAAGTTTTTCTAGCAAGTATCCTAAAATAATTTTAATCTAATTTAGTTTGAAGATTCCAAAATTTCCTGTAAAGACCTTCTTTTTTATTAAGTAGGGTAGTGTGGGATCCTTCTTCAATAATTTTTCCCTGATCCAATACTATAATTCTATCTGCTCTCATTGCAGTTGAGAGTCTGTGGGCAATTATAATTGTGGTTTTCCCTTCCGATACTTTCCAAAATGAATCTTGAATATATTTTTCACTTTCTGAATCAAGCTGGCTTGTTGCCTCATCAAAAATAATAATATCGGGATTTGACACTATCATTCTGGCAATTGCTAAACGCTGCTTTTGTCCACCAGAGAGTTTTACCCCGCGCTCTCCAACCAAAGTTTTATATCCATTGGGAAGCTTTTTTATAAAAGAATCAATATGTGCAAGTTTTGAGGCATTTTCAATTTCTTTTTGAGAAACATTAATTTTTGGATAACCTATGTTATAAGAAATTGTATTATTAAAAAGAATTGGCTCTTGAGGAACAACTCCCATAAAATTCCTAAGTTGTGATTTAGTGAACTTTTTTATATCTATTCCGTCAATATAAATTGTTCCCTTTTCAGGATCATAAAATCTCATTAAAAGTTTTATTAAAGTTGTTTTACCTGCACCTGATCTGCCTACTAGTGCAACTGACTCTCCTTTTTTAATTTTAAGACTAAGGCTTCTTAATGCATTCTGTTGACCTTCTTTATATGAATAACTGATATTGGCAAAATCAACATCTCCTTTTACTTTTCTTTTTTTAATTGGATTTTCTGGATCTTTTACCTCAATAGGGTAATTAAATATTGAAAAATATTTTTCAATATCCGTAAATCCTTTAGCAATATCTCTTATACCCCAAATAAGATTATCAA
>JAHKAL010000051.1 GCA_018826545.1 Patescibacteria group bacterium
AAAAGGAGCAATTTTAAGAAATGAAATCGCTAAAATATTAACTTTAATAAAAGAAAAGGAAATTATTAATAAAATCAAAAAAGAAGAAGGAAAGAAACAAAAATAAATGAAAATTATTATTGGAAAAGTTATATCAAAAAAGATGCAAAAAACTGCTACTGTTCTTGTTGAAAGAATGGTTGTTCATCCTATGTATAAAAAAAGATATAAAAAAGTTAAAAAATACCAAGTTCACGATGAAATAGATGTCAAAGTTGGGAAGAAAGTAAAGTTTGTTGCGTCAAAACCATACAGTAAAACTAAAAAATGGAAGATTATTGAAGTTATCGATACTGTAAAGAAGGTAAAAAAAGGAGAGGATAAAAAATGATTCAACTAAGATCAATGTTAAAGCCAGCTGATAATTCAGGTGCAAAAAAATTAATGGTTATTGGTATTTCTACAAGAATTGGTAAGAAAGCGACAATTGGAGATATTGTTTTGTGTGTCGTAAGAGGAGCTGATTCAGCAGGAGCCGTTGCTAATCATGAAAAGGTTAAAGTATTAGTAGTTAGAACAAAAAAAGAGGTCAAAAGACAAGATGGAAGTTATGTTAGATTTGATGACAACGCAGGCGTTGTGATTGATAAACAAGGGCTTCCTAGAGGAACTAGAATATTAGGGCCAATTGCAAGAGAAGTAAAAGAAGCAGGTTACAATAAAATTGCGTCACTTGCTAGGGAGGTTGTATAAAAATGATTAAATTTAAAAAAGGAGATACTGTTAAAATAACGAGTGGAAAAGATAAAGGCAGAGGGGGAAAAATTGAAAGTATTTTTCCTGAAGAAAGTAAAGTTTTAATTCCTGGAATTAACATGTATAAAAAACATGTAAAAGGTTCTGGAGAACAAAAAGGTGGTATTTATGATCTTCCAAGACCAATTTCTTTTTCAAAAATTGCACTTGTTTGTCCAAAATGTAAAAAAAATACCAGAGTTGGTTTTAAATTTGTAGATGATCAAAAAGTCAGAATTTGCAAAAAATGTAAGAAAGAAATTAATACAAAATAAAATGAACAGATTACAAGAAAAATACCAAAAAGAAATTATGCCTAAACTAAAAAAAGAATTTGATATTAAAAATGATATGGCTGTTCCTAAGCCTGAGAAAGTAACAGTTAATATGGGTGTCGGGAGTGCTGTTAAAAACAAAGAATTGAGAGAATCTTTAGCAAAAGATATTTCTATAATTACCGGTCAGAGGCCATCTGTAAGACTGGCAAAAATATCTGTTGCTGGATTTAGTTTAAGACAAGGAATGCCAGTTGGTCTTGCTGTTACTTTAAGGGGGGACAAAATGTATAGTTTTTTGGATAGATTATTTTCTATAGTTTTACCTCGTTTGAGAGACTTTAGAGGTTTATCAAGAAAAAGTCTTGATTCTCAAGGCAATTATACTATTGGAATGAAAGAACATACTATTTTTCCTGAAATTGATTCTGCAAAAAGTAATGCTCATGGAATGGAAATTACTATAGTGACGAATTCAAAAGATGCTATTAAATCAGAAAAATTATTAGAATATTTAGGAATGCCTTTTGAAAAGAAAGAATAAATATGTCAACAACAGCAAAAGCAGTCAAAGAACTTAAGAAATTTAAATTTAATGTACGTCATAGAAATAGATGTAGAATATGTGGTCGACCTAGAGGATATATGAGGAAGTTTGGTCTTTGTAGGCTTTGTTTTAGAGAACATGCACACAAAGGGGAAATCCCGGGTGTTAGAAAGGCTAGTTGGTAAAAATATGCAAAACTATCCTGTAGGTGATTTTTTAATAAGAATAAAAAATGCTTCTTTAGCAAATAAAAAAGAAGTTGAAGTTTTTAGTTCAAAATTTGTGAGAGAAGTCGCAAAAACTCTTAAAGAAGAAGGATTTTTAAATACTATCGAAGAAAAGAAAGGCAAAATTAAAGTTACCTTGTCATTTTCTCATAAAAAACCAGTTGTTATGAATATCACATTAGTCTCAAGACCAGGTTTGAGGATATATAAAAGTGTTGATGAGCTGGAAAAAATTAAAAGACCAACTATCTTTTTAATATCAACACCAAAAGGTGTTTTATCATCTAAAAAAGCGATTAAGCAAAGAATGGGTGGGGAAGTTTTAGCAGAAATTTTATAAAAATATGAGCAGAATAGGAAAACAACCAATTAAAATTCCAGAAGGAGTAAATATAAATATTAACAGTGCTCAAGTTGTTGTTAGTGGTCCAAAGGGGAAAATTAAACATAATTTACCAAAAGCTGTTTTTCTAGAGAAAAAGAAAGATTATCTTGAAGTATCAACTAAAGATAGATCAAAACAAGGAAAAGCTAATTTTGGGACTACAAGAGCCCTACTCGCGAATATAGTTTTGGGTGTGACTAATGGTTGGGTAAAACAACTTGAATTAGTGGGAACTGGTTACAGGTCTGAAACTGATGGGAAAACATTAACTTTAACTGTCGGTTTCTCTCATCCAGTTAAAATTGAAGAAACTGAAGGAATATCATATAAAGTCGAAAAAAATATAATAACAGTTGAAGGAATAGATAAACAATTGGTGGGACATTTATCAGCTAAAATAAGGTCTGTTAGACCACCAGAACCATATAAAGGTAAAGGTATCAAATATATTGATGAAATTATTAGAAGAAAAGCAGGTAAAGCGGCTAAAGCAGTTGGTGCTATTTAATAATAAAAATGAAAAAAGACGATTTTGAAAAAAGAAGAAAAAGAGTGAGAGCAAAAATTATTGGCAGTGAAGTTAGGCCAAGACTTTCGGTTTATCGTTCTAATAAATCGATTTTTTGTCAGATAATTGATGATGTTAAAGGTAAAACATTTGTTTCTGCGTCCTTGAATGAAGTAAAGACGGGAAAAACTAAAACTGAAAAATCAGCATTTTTAGGAGAATTAATTGCAAAAAAAGCTTTAGCTAAAAAGATCAAAAAAGTAGTTTTTGATAAAAGTGGTTATAAATTTCATGGTAGAGTAAAAGCATTAGCCGAAGGAGCAAAAAAAGGAGGTTTAATTTTTTAAATGAATAGATATTATGGAAATCCTGAAATTAAAGAATTTGATGAAACTGTAGTTTCTATAAATAGAATTTCCAAAAAAACAAAAGGTGGAAATAAGATAAGATTTTCTGCTTTAGTCGTTGTTGGAGATAAAAAAGGGAAGGTTGGAGTTGGTCTTTCTAAAGCAGGTGATGTTAGAAGTGCAATAAACAAAGCAATATCTGCTGCTAAAAGAAGAATGGTAGTTATTCCCTTAAAAGGGACAACAATTCCCTGTTCTGTAAGAGAAAAATTTTCAGCAGCCAAAGTTTATCTTAAACCCGCACCTCCTGGATCTGGAATTATAGCTGGAGGACCTGTAAGAGTTGTTTTGGAGGCAGCAGGAATTAGAGACGCATCTGCAAAAATTTTGGGAACGGAAAATAAAATCTCAAATGTTTATGCGACATTGAAAGCCTTGGAAACCATTTCAAGAATTTCTCAAAGAAAAGGTTTATAAAATGACAGATATAAAATTACCAAAATTGAAAGAAAAATCTAAAAAAAGAGTGGGGCGTGGTTATGGAAGTGGAAGGGGTGGGCATACTTCTGGACGAGGACAAAAAGGACAAAAATCCAGAAGCAGAATACACGTATTATTTGAGGGAGTAAAGGTTAAAAAATCTTTAATTAAAAAACTACCTTTTCAAAGAGGAAAAGGAAAATTCAAACCTGGCAAAAAACCTATAATTGTAAATTTGAAATATTTAAATATTTTACCTGCTGGTTCAAAAGTAAATTTAGAATTGTTAGTTAAACAAAAAATTGTTCAAAAAAAAGATGCAGAAATGTTTGGGGTAAAAATTTTAGGTGATGGAGAATTAAAGAAAAAATTAACTATTTGTCTTCCGATTTCAAAATCAGCAACTAAAAAAGTTGAAAAAGCAGGTGGGAGTGTTGAATCTCAAAAAACCTCTGAAACAAATCTTAAAAAAACTAGTAAAAAATAGTTAGGAAAAATCTTAAGTTTTAGATTTAAAATATAGATATAATGTTAAAATCAATAATTCAGTTTTTTTCAAAGGCCTTTTCTTCCCCTGATATCCGAAAAAAAATATTAATTACGGCTCTTATACTCATAGTATTTAGGTTTATTGCTCACATACCTGCTGCTGGGATAGATAGAGCAAGTTTGCAAGCTTTATTTTTAGGAAGCCCACTTTTGTCTTTATTAGATGTTTTTTCAGGTGGTACTTTGGCTAATTTTTCAATTATGGCACTTGGTTTAAATCCATATATTAATGCATCGATAATATTTCAATTGTTAACCTATGTAATTCCTTCTCTTGAAGAGTTGCAAAAAGAAGGTGAATATGGACAAGAAAAACTTAATCAGTATCAAAGATATTTAACAATTCCTCTAGCTGCAGTCCAGGCTTTTGCTATGTATTCTTTACTAAAATCACAGGGAATTATTGTAAATCTTTCTTCCTTAGATTTAATTGCACTAGTGTTTACTATGACGGCAGGGACAATGCTTGCAGTCTGGTTTGGAGAACTTATTACAGAATATGGAATAACAAATGGAATTTCCTTAATGATTTTTGCTGGGATAGTTGCAAGGTTGCCAATTAGTTTGGGACAATCTTTATCAATTTTTCAACCCGAAGAAAGTATTAAAATTATTACCTTTTTAATATTATCGGTGTTAATAGTTTCAGTTGTTGTATTTATGAATGAAGCGACACGCCAAATTCCTATAAGTTATGCAAGACGTGGAACTAAATATTCTCCAGTGAGTTCATCTTATTTGCCTTTAAGATTAAATCAAGCAGGAGTGATTCCAATTATTTTTGCGGTTTCATTGGTTTTACTTCCTTCTCTTTTTACTCAATTTGCAAGTGCTGTTTCAAATCCAAAAATTGCTTCAATTGCTCAAACTTTAACCAAATATTTCCAACCAAAAAGTTTAATTTATAATATTGTATATTTTGTTTTAGTAGTTGGTTTTACATATTTTTATAC